>NZ_JBVVQS010000089.1:0-177173 GCF_055811575.1 Mesorhizobium sp. WSM4815
GGCGCCGGCAAGAAGGCCGAGATCCAGGGCCGCGTCGCCCAGATCAAGCAGCAGATCGAGGAGACCACCTCGGACTACGACAAGGAGAAGCTGCAGGAACGTCTCGCCAAGCTGGCGGGCGGCGTTGCCGTCATCCGCGTCGGTGGTGCGACCGAGATCGAAGTCAAGGAAAAGAAGGACCGCGTCGACGACGCCCTCAACGCGACCCGCGCGGCCGTCGAAGAAGGCATCGTTCCCGGCGGCGGCGTCGCACTTCTGCGCGCTTCGCTGGCCATCACCGTCAGCGGCGCCAACTCCGACCAGACCGCTGGCATCAGCATCGTGCGTCGCGCGCTGCAGGCTCCGGCCCGCCAGATCGCGGCCAACGCCGGTGCGGAAGCATCGATCGTTGCCGGCAAGATCCTCGAGAACACGGGCCCGACCTTCGGCTTCAATGCCCAGACCGGTGAATATGGCGACATGATCGCCATGGGTATCGTCGATCCGGTCAAGGTCGTGCGCACAGCTCTCCAGGACGCGGCCTCGGTCGCCGGCCTGCTGGTCACCACCGAAGCCATGATCGCGGAGGCTCCGAAGAAGGAGTCGGCTGGCGGCGGCATGCCTGCCGGCATGCCCGGCGGTGGCATGGGTGGCATGGGCGGTATGGGCGGTATGGGCGGTATGGATTTCTAAGGTCCACGCACTTCAACAATCTCGATGGGCGGCAGCGATGCCGCCCTTTTCTCTGACTCGGAGCCAAGCCGGATGCCACATCCACAAGGGTACATACGGCGGCACGTTCACGGCGGACACCAATGACTGACTTCATTCTGTTCGCCATTGTCGGCTTCCTCGCCCAGGCGGTTGACGGCGCGTTAGGCATGGCCTATGGCGCGATCTCCTCCACCGTGCTGCTCTCCTTCGGTGTTCCGCCGGCGCAGGCTTCCGCCGCGGTACACGCGGCGGAAGTGTTCACCACGGCCGCTTCCGGCACGGCGCACCACTACCACCGCAATATCGACTGGAAGCTGTTCTGGCGGCTTGCTCCTTTCGGCATTCTCGGCGGCTGCCTCGGCGCCTTCGTGCTGACCTCGTTCGACGGCGACATGGTGAAGCCCTACGTCACGACCTATCTCGCTGTGATCGGGCTCTGGCTGTTCCTCCGGTCGTTCCGCAAGATCCCCAGCAATCCGGTTCCTAC
This sequence comes from Mesorhizobium sp. WSM4815, assembly GCF_055811575.1. Taxonomy (NCBI): domain Bacteria; kingdom Pseudomonadati; phylum Pseudomonadota; class Alphaproteobacteria; order Hyphomicrobiales; family Phyllobacteriaceae; genus Mesorhizobium; species Mesorhizobium sp. WSM4815. The sequence goes on from NZ_JBVVQS010000089.1 coordinate 1,181, forward strand.
CCGTCTTGTGGCGCCGCTGGGTACTGTAGGCGGCTTCCTCGACGCCGCAGGTGGCGGCGGATGGGGCCCGATGGTCGTGACCGGATTGCTTGGCGCCGGCGCGCCGCCCCGCTACGTGATCGGCACTGTCAATGCGGCCGAGTTCCTGATCACGCTAGCGGTGTCCGTCACCTTCATCGTCGCGCTCGTCAGTGGGCACTGGCAGGAAGCGGGGGCGCTGTCGACACATGCAAGCTCGGTACTGGGGCTGATCGTGGGCGGCATAGTCGCCGCTCCGCTTGCCGGATGGGTGCTCAAGGCGATTGCCGAGCGGACGCTTTTGCGGCTCGTCGGTTGCCTGATCATGCTGCTCGCTTTGTTCCAGACCGCCCAACAACTGGGATTCGTCTGACCTGAGCAAGCGGACTACCCTTCTAAGCCTTCGCTTTGCTTCCGGACATCATGATCGGCGTAACCGAAGTGAATCGCGGACTGGAGGCGACTTGCCACCCTGGAAAACCTAACCTGCGCCACGAACAGCATATGGCACGCCAGTGATCAACGTGTTTCCCGATTTCCGCCTCGCCCGGCCCATCGGTCCTTTTACGCTCTGCTCGATGCAGTGACTGCTCTGCTCGATGCAGTGACTGATGACGGCGGCGATCAACATTGCTTCGCGTGCTCTTTTAGTGCCAATTCAAGCGCTTGGCTCAAAGGCACCGCCTTGGAGAATATGAGCGGTTCTGCAGCTAAGCTTGTGCAGAATTTGCCGGTCTGCCTCTGTTTCGACGCCCTCGGCCATGACATCGATCCCGAGCGCCCGACCAAGATCGATCACCGTTTTGACAAGCAGCCGGTCCTCCCGAGACTTGGTTAGGCCGAGAATGAAGCCTTGGTCTATTTTCACCTTGCGTATCCGACTGTCCTTGAGCGATGCCAACGTGGAAAAGCCGGTGGCGAAGTCATCGAGCGCGATGCAAATGCCGGCATGTGAAAGGCGCCCATCTACTGGGGATTCTTCGGTAATCTCGATTTCGAACATCGTTGCTGGGAGGTCTTTTGCCGCCAGACCATTCAGAACCATGTCGTCGATATCGCCGGCTTCCAATTCGCGCGGTGACAATACCTCTTCGGGGCGACATTTAGGGCCTCCCGCGGGAAGCTACGCCTCTGCGTGCAGGGGCAGCGATTACTCCGGCGAATGAGGCCCTCTTTCATCGCGCAAGGTCCAAAGCTGCTGGTACGGTTTCATCGCCTAAGCATGGCCGAAATGCCATGCCGCATAAAGGGGGCATGTTGGGCGAACCGAAGCCCCACATGTCGTGCAAGCCGTGCCGCCGGGTGCTCGCTTGAGTAGAGTCCGACGAGAATGTTCGTGCCGTGGAAGAGCGGCGCCGCTGACAGGCGCAGCCAACTTTCGTATCCGTGCAGCATGTCGGGATCGGCAATCTCGCGACCGTCGCGACATGCTGTTAGGATTCCATAGGCGAGTTGCTTCTGGCCGCTGATACCGATGTTGAAACCATGCGCAGTCACCGGGTGCATGCCGATGGCAGCGTCGCCGATGAGTGCGGCGCTGGGAGCTCGGAATTTGTGCGCCCAAGTCGTGACCAGCGGATAGGTATGGCGCTTGCTTGCCAAGGTCATTTTTCCAAGGCGCCCTCGACACCGGTTCGTCAATTCCCTCAGAAACAAATGGTCGCTGAAGGCAAGCAGTCTATCGGCCTCGTTTGAGCGCAGGGTGAGCAGCAGCGACGACACTCCCTCCGCCAGGGGCAACATCGCTATCGTCTGATGGTGATCGAACCATTCGATTGCCACCTGGTGGTGGGGGCGCTCATGCCGCACCCGGCATATTAGCATCGAGTAGCCAAGCCGATTGATATCGGCGCCTATGCCGAGCAGATCACGAGTGGCCGACAGACGTGAATCGGCGGCAACCACAAGGCTAGCGTTCAACTGCACGCCATTAGACAGCGTTACGAGTGCTCCTGTGTGGCTGGTTGTTGCATCTACGACCGAGTGGCCGCACAGCAGCCGCGCGTGATTCTGCACGTGGATTGTCTTGAACAGCGCGTCGCGGATCCGGCAATTTGGGACCAAAACTCCGAGGGGTTCTCCAGACCCGCTGGGAGGATCGAAACGCAGAGCGAAAGGGCTCGAACCGTTGAGCACGCGCGCGCCGTGAAGCTGTGATTTGTCCGAAGCGGGGATGGCATCCCAGGCGCCGATCTCGCGAAGGATTCTGATCGAGGCGTGGGTCAGCGCGATTTCCCGGCCGTCAAAAGGCGGATTGGCGAGAGTATCAATTGAGTTCTGTTCGACAACTGCGACCTTGAGTTGGCTTTGAGCGAGTGATGCGGCGAAACAAAGTCCGACCGGCCCCGCTCCAACGACAATGATGTCGAAGCTGTCATCGGAGTCGGCCATCAGCGTGGCGCCATCGCGTAGGCTCTCCAGTGCCCAAGCACGAGCTGCGAAAAAACGCCTCTGATGCTAGTTAAGCACGACGCGCACAAGCTATGGCCGCCTAAATAAGTGGCAAGCCGCCTCATCAGCGGCAGATGCTCACAAAGCCGTTGCTTGACGGCTGTAGCTGGCAAGTAAGCGGTCGATCGGGCCGTTGCTGCGGCGCGATCTCGCGATCCTGGGAACGGAACTGCTGCTGCTGCTGCTGATATTGCTGCCGCCGCAGCCTGTTCTCCAGCATCAGTAGTTCGTTCTGCTCGACCAGCCCATTGCGATTGGCGGGGTTGAGGACTGGTGCCGAGGCGACTGGATCCGGCAACGTCGCCGTTCCCAGCATTCCCGACATGAAGATCGTCAATAGGCGAAATCGCGACATCCGTTCACTCCTGCAAACAAAACTTTGGCATACTCCGCTCACCTGGGCAGATAGCCAGCCAACCAACGGGTTTCTCACCTCGGCCATTCAGCTTTCCAGCAGCCACACTTGCATCGAGCCTTTTGCCCGATTGTTCCAGAGATAGTATGGCAGGGCGGTTAGCCGGCAGCCCGAAACGATCGGGGGCGCATTCCTGTACAGGCTGTCTCCCCACGCTTGGTCTTCGACACGCTCTGCGGAGGCGGTCAGCGTGACCACGCCCATCGAAGAGATCGCCCCGTTCCACCGTTTCGATCCTGGCGCCTCGCGGCAGTTTGAGCTGCTGCACCGCCCCTCCGGGATTGTCGACTTCTTCAACGCAATAAACCAACGGCCCGCGCTTGAGCGCCACCCGGCCGATATCCTGCTTGACCGAGGGATGAGCATAGATGCGCTCGGGAGAAATCGGTAGTTCGAGGGCGATGGTGTCTCCGGCATTCCATAGCCGCGAGATCGCAAGATAGCCATTTCTGGTGCATGCCGTCACGTCGACTGCACATCCCCCGACCGAAGCTTCGGCTTCATGAGCCCAACCGGGAATGCGGAGGTTGATCGTGAATTCGGCCGGCGCGTCAGGGCTGACCTCGATCCTGATCGAGCCGAAAAATGGATAGGCGCTGGTTTCCCGCAGGAACACATTGCCCGTAGCGAGTTGGATGTTCGTCGAAACGCCGCCGTAGAGATGGAAGGCGATTGCGTTTTCACTGGCCGAGACGAAATAGCCTCCGATCGAAGCAATCAAACGAGACGAATTCATCGTGCAGCATGGGCATGAGTGCCAGGCCCATCTGCTGCGTCGCCCATCGCTCTCGAGCGGATTGGAGTAGAAATAGCGCTCGCCATCGCGCGAAAGGCCGGTCAGCGCGCCGTTGAACAACGCCTGTTCCAGAACGTCGGCGTATCGGCCGTCGAGTTCGAGATGCAGCATGCGATGTGCCCAGAAGATCAGGCCTACCGAGGCGCAGGTCTCCGCATACGCCGTATCGTTCGGCAGTTCGTGATCCTCGGTAAAGCCTTCATTCGCGGCAGCCGGACCCAAGCCGGACGTGATGTAGATTTTCGAGGAGATGACGTCGGCCCAGAGCACCTCGCATGCTTTCTTGAGGCTGTCGTCATTCAGTTCCGCCGCGAGGTCGGCCATGGCAGAAAGCATGTACATCGCTCGGACCGCATGTCCGACCACCTTAGTTTGCTCGCGCACCGGCCTGTGCGACTGGTTGTACTCATATCTTTGCGCCCTGAAATCCCTGGGGTTCTCCCCGCGCGCGACCGCTTCCTGATCGAAGTAGTGCGGCTGACGCCCGCGCTCATTCATGAAATAGGCCGCGAGGTCGAGATGCATTCTGTCTCCAGTCAAGCGATAGAGCTTAACGAGGGCCAGCTCGATTTCCTGATGGCCGCAATAGCCGCGCTTCTGGCCGGGGTTCGGGCCGAATGTCTTGCGCACATGGTCAACATACCGCTCAAGGATGTCCAGGAGCCGGCGCCGGCCCGTCGCGAGGAAGTAGGCGATACCGCCCTCGAGCAGATGTCCAAGATTGTAGAGTTCGTGATTGTCGCGCAGGTTGGTCCAGCGCTTGTCGGGCTCGCGCTGCAGGTACCAGCAGTTCAGATAACCGTCGGGAGCCTGCGCCTTTTCGAGATCATCGACAATATTTTCGATCCATGCCTCGATGTCGGGATCACGCCTGTGTGACAGCGCGTAGGATGCTGCTTCTATCCACTTGCCAGCGTCGGAATCCCAGAACACCTGCCCGGAATCGTGCTCGTTGCCTGGGACGCTCAGTGGCAGCGACTGGTTCGGCAGTGTGAGGGACAGCAATACACCTTGCTTGCCAAGCTGGACGTGCTGGCTGGGGATGGTCCGTGTCAGCACCGTCTCCAGCCTCTCGCGCCAGAATTGCCCCTCCAGCGCGACATCAACGAACCGAACTGGCTTGAACTCGCTCATTCGAACGCATCGGCTCCTGCAATGACGTGCGCCGGCCTGCTCACGGCTTCGACAATGCCGGCGCCCCCGGCGAACACCGCCAGCACCTGATGCCGCTCAGCTTCCGTCCCGCTAGACATGCGTTCTCCCCTTGAAAAGACTCGTCCATTGAAATCAGGGCGATGAGGAGACAGCACTGATCTGGGTCAGCCAGACACGACAAACCCGCGCCGCCGGTCTATCCGCTCCGTTGGATCGCCAGCGCTCGTCCGGCCGTGGGAGGTACTTCGTGGCATCAGCCGCTTGCATGGCGGAATGGGCGACGCAGGCCCTCGAGTGACGGAATCAGCGTTCCGGCCTCTCGTCCCGGTCAATGAGGATACGCTCGGCGGCTCCGTCGAGATCCTCGTATTGACCACTCCTCAGGGCCCACAGGAAGCCAGACAGTCCAAGCCCGCCCAACAACAGAGCCACCGGTATGAGATAGACCAGGATTGTCATGAGGGTTGCGTCAATGTGCCGGTGTGGGAGCGGCTATCAGGCGGAGCAGTTCTCCTTGGCACGTCTGGCACAAAACCTTGCAGCCTCGACGCATTGCCAATGACAAGCAGTGATGAGGCCGACATCGCGATTGCCGCAATCAATGGTGTTACCTGCCCCAAAATGGCGATCGGGACGGCAATGGCGTTGTAGACAATCGCGATGGCGATGTTTTGCCGGATCAGTTGTCCGGCCTTTCGCGAAACGTCGAGGGCAAGGGAGACGGCCGACAGGCTTTCGTGCAGGAACACGAAATCCGCAGCTTTGCGGCCGACATCGGCCGCCGTGGCTGGAGCGATCGAGACATGTGCCGCGCCCAGCGCAGGGGTGTCGTTGAGGCCGTCGCCAACCATGAGCACCTTGTGGCCGTCCTTCGCCAGGCTTTCAATATACTTGACCTTGCCCGAAGGAAGCAGCGCCGGAACAAAGTGATGTATCCCCAACGTCGTCGCGACCTCGCCGCAGGCAGCCCCGGTATCGCCCGACAGCATTTCCACGGAAACTCGGGCGTTGTTCAATTGCTCGATGGCCGCCCTGGCGTCCGGACGCAGCGCGTCCTTGAAGACAAAGGACGCCACGATGATCCCGTCTTTGGTCAGAACCGTTCCGCCGTATCTGCTTTCGCCACCGGTTCGGGCCTTCCATCCAGCCCAATCGCGCCGCCCCAGTCGCCAGGTGCTTCCCCTCGCGGTGGCTTCGATGCCGAATCCGGGGTGTTCGCTGACAGCTTCGAGCTTTGGCTGACCGGCGAAACCGGCAAAGGTGGCAATGGCGTTTGAATGCGGGTGACGGGAGTGCGCGGCCATCTCGGCAGCGATTGCCAGCATGGCCGGATCGACTGACGACGCATTGACGAGCCGGGGCTGTCCGAGCGTAAGCGTTCCTGTCTTGTCGAACACGGCCGTGTCGATCGCCGCCAGGCGCTCCATGGCCGAACCATCCTTGACCATGACACCGCTTTCGAACAGACGCCGCGCAGCGACGACCTGCACGATCGGCACGGCGAGACCGAGCGCACATGGGCATGTGATGATGAGAACGGCGATTGCGTTTGTTACTGCCCGGTGCCAATCGCCGGTCGCCGCCATCCAGCCAAGGAACGTCAGGAAGGCGGTCAGATGAACCACTGGAGCATAGAGCGCTGAAACGCGCTCGGCGATCCTGCGATAATGCGCGCGACCGCCCTCGGCGGCTTCCATCAGCCGGACCATTTCGGCCAGGAAGGAGTCTTTTGCGGCGGCTGTCGCCTCGATGGTCAGCGGGCCGGTGAGATTGTGCGTGCCGGCCTGCACGGTTTCCCCTGTCGCCACGGTTCTGGGTGTGCTCTCACCGCAAACCAGTGAACAGTCGAGATCCGAAGAGCCTCGAATGACCTTGCCGTCGACGGGAATCCGTTCGCCGGCAGCGATCAGCAACTGCATGCCTGGTTCGATCTCGCCAACCGGCCGGTAGTCGCGCGTGCCATCGTCGCGCAATACTGTGGCGCCGCGCGCCGCCAGCCGTGACAGACCGTTCACCGCGGTCCGGGCACGCTCGCGCATCACGTGATCAAGCGTGCGGCCGATCAGCAGGAAGAACAGCAGCGATACCGATGCATCGAAGTAAGCGTGATCGCCATGGTTGATGGTTTCGTAAAGGCTCATCGCGTAGGCGAGCGAGACACCAACCGCAATCGGCACATCCATGTTCATGCGGCCGTGACGCAATGCGTTCCATGCCGAGCGGAAGTAGATGCCACCGGCGAAGGCGAGCGCGGGGATGGCGATCAGTGCCGAGACCCAGTGGAACAGGTCGCGGGTCGCACCTTCAGCGCCGGACCAGACCGACATTGAAAGCAGCATGATGTTGCCCGCTGCAAAGCCGGCAACCCCCACGGCCCGGATCAGCTCCGATAGCGTCTTGTCCTTCTCCCCTGTCTCGGGCGCGAACAAATGCGCTTCGTATCCCAGCCGTCCAAGCGCGGCGACAAACGGTGGAACCTCATTTCCGCGCCACCGGATCGCAACCCGTTTCGTCGACAGGTTGACACGTACACCCTCGACGCGATCGAGTTTTCCAAGCGCCGTCTCGATACTCTGGATGCAGGCTGCGCAATGCACCGTCGGGACCGAGAGGTCGGTTTGGTGCAGATCGCCGCCAAGCGAGCGGCTCGCCAGCCTGACCTCCTGGGTTGATGGCAGGACGGATATGCTGCTTTCCAGATCCAGCGCCGTTTCGGCGCCCGGTGCACAGCAGCTCATTGTAACGCTCCATGGGAAATTATAATTCGACGGACGTCGCGATAGGGTTCTGCGAGACCAGCATCGGCGTCGACTTGGACGATCCAGACGCCGTCCCTTGGCGTGTGCTGGGCGGCAAATTCCTGGCCCGAGGCAGTGGCGAGAGTGACGGCTTTGTCCGCGCCCTCGTAGGCGGGATGACGAAACAGCACCTTGACACTGCGCAACGGAATCGGTTTGCCGGCGGCATCGCTGAGACTGTAGCGGACTTCACCCCAAGAGATCGTCAATTTGCCTGTCCAGCCGAGTGCGGCCTGCGCGCGCCCTTCTTCGGCGATCCGGTTGAACTGCTGGCTCGCGACATAGGTATTTTCGACGACAAGACCGGTCCAGCTTGTGCTGGCGAGTGTTGCCATGGTCAGATTCACACCAACGATCACGCCGAAAAAACTGAGAATGATGAGCAACATATGCCTGCCGGTGAATTCGCGGGTTTTTTGCGTATTGGCGCTCATCTGGCGATCTCCGGGGCGTTGAAGGTGGCGGTGTATTCGTCCGTTTCGAAACTCGCCTTGTCCTCGACCAGGAATTTGAACGTTTGTGTTGCGCTTCCGACCTGGTCCGCCGGCTGACGCACGAAAACCTTCAGCATCTTCAGGCGGTCGGGTTCGACCGCGACGGCGAAGGACCGGTCTGCGGGAAGGTCGATACCAACGACGCTCATTTCGGCTCCCCGCAGGCCCTGCATCGTGACAACGATCGTCCTTGGCTCGGGGATCATGTTGAGCAGCTTGACGGAGTAGCCGTTGCGGATTGAACCGTCGGACAGCGTGACGAACTGCGGGTTGCGGTCGTGCAGAACGTTGACCTCGAGCCGGTCGCGCGTCAGCAGCGAATAGAGCAGCGCAATGCCGACCGCCGACCATGCACCCATGTAGATGGAGGTGCGCGGCCGAAAGATCTTGCGGATATGGAAATGGGCAAACCTGTCGGAGAAAGCGCCGCCGTCGGTCCGGACGAGCGACGGGTTCACCGAGCAGGAGCCGCCTGCAGTCGCTACCGCCATGTTGGCGTTGTAATCGGACAGCGTCGCATAGGAGATCAGCCCGCGCTCCTTGCCGAGCTTGTCCATGACGCCATCGCAGGCATCGATGCACAGCGCGCAAGTGATGCATTCGAGCTGCTGGCCGTCGCGAATGTCGATCCCCATCGGGCAGACGGCGACACAGGCATTGCAATCGACGCAGTCTCCGACCGGCTGCCCCGCGGCCTGGACCTTTTTGGCGTGCCGCGAGCGAGGTTCGCCGCGCCAGTCATTGTAGGTCACGGTGAGCGAATTTTCATCGAGCATGGCCGCCTGAATGCGCGGCCACGGGCACATATAGGTGCAGACCTGCTCGCGCATCAGCCCGCCGAATGTGTAGGTGGTTGCCGTCAGCACGCCGATGGTGATGTAGGCGACCGGCGCCGCGGTGCCAACGAAGACCTCGCCAATCAGCATTGGCGCATCGGCGAAATAGAAGATCCAGGCGCCGCCGGTCGCTGACGCTATGGCCAGCCAGATCGCGTGTTTCGATCCACGCAGCACAAGCTTGCGCGCGGTCCACGGTCCGGCGTCAAGTTTCATGCGGGCATTGCGATCTCCCTCGATCGCACGCTCCACAACCAGAAACAGATCGACCCATACGGTCTGCGGACAGGTATAGCCGCACCAGGCTCTGCCGACTGTGGATGTGATCAGGAAAAGGCCGATGCCGGCCATCACGAGAAGGCCGGCCACATAGAAGAATTCCTGCGGCCAAATCTCTATGAACAAGAAATAGAAGCGGCGGTTGGCAAGATCGATCAGCACGGCCTGATCGGGAGCAAACGGACCTCGGTCCCAGCGCAGCCAGGGCGTCAGATAGTAGATGCCCAGGGTGATCGCCATCACCAGCCATTTGAAGCGACGGAAATTGCCCGAGATTCGCTTCGGGAAAACCTTCTTGCGTGGGGCATAAAGCGGCTCACGGGTGTTGGGGGAGTCGATCGCTTCTGCTTCGGGCGGTTCTGTCTGCGTTTTCACCCACATAGCATCTCCAGTCCCCCTGCCGATGTCAGGGCCGCCCAACGAACAGCCTCGCCGTGGGCAGTCCGCCCCGTGTTGATGCAGGTCGCAGCCGGAATGGTGTCGAGGCCCGGCTCGCGCCGGGCCTCGTCGCTTGGCAGGGGGAGGGCCGAGAATAGGCTTCCGTTCCTATTCTCCGCCGCCAAGCGAATGGACATAGACCGCAAGTTCCTTGACCTTGACCTCGCCGAGACGCCCACCCCAGGCCGGCATGACGCCTTGCTTTGGCGCGCGAACCTGCGCGGCAATAGCCGTCTCGCCCGCCCCGTAGAGCCAGATCGCGTCGGTCAGGTCGGGTGCGCCAAGCTCCGTGTTTCCCTTTGCATTATCACCATGACAGGCGGCACAATTCTCGGCGAAAACATTGGCGCCGGGTATGACCATTGCTTGATCGCCAACAGCGCCGGAGAGACTCGAGACATAAGCGCTGACCTGTGTAATCTGCTCGGGCGTAATGATGTCACCAAACGCCGGCATTTCCGACAGGCGCGTGTCGGGGTCTGAGGCAACGCGGATGCCGTGCGTGATTGTCTGCTGGATCTGCTCGGCCTTGCCGCCCCACAGCCAATCGTCATCATTCAGGTTGGGAAAGCCCTTCGAACCCTGGGCGCCGGAGCCATGGCACTGAACGCAATTGACCTTGAAGGCGGCGCCACCGGCCGCGATAGCGAATCCGCGCAAAACATCGTCGGCGGCAATCTCGGCGACAGTCTTCGCCTGAAGGGCGGCAACATACTTGCCCTCGGCGACCTCGGCCGCTGCCAGCTCATTCTTGACATCGTTGCGGCTGGAATAGACGAGCACGCCTCGGGTGGCGGAGCTTAGCATAGGCCATGCGGGATAAGCGATGGTGTAGCCGATCGCCCAGACTATGGTGACGTAGAAGGTGATCACCCACCAGCGCGGGAGCGGATTGTTGAGCTCCTTGATCCCGTCCCATTCATGGCCGGTGGTCGAGACGTCGGAGACTTCGTCAATGTGCTCACCGCTCATGATCAGTCGTCCTTGAGAGGGATTTGAGCAGCTTCGTCGGCTCGCGTCCTGCTGCCGGGACGGAGCGCAAAGGTGATGCATCCGACGAAGAACAGCGCCATAGCGAGCAGGCCCCAAGTGTCGGCAAACGCCCGCATGAAGTTGTAGGTCATCACCATTCTCCTCAGCGGTAACCGGCGGCTTCGTCGTAGTTTTTGAAATCGACCAGAGTGCCAAGCATCTGGAGGTAAGCGACCAGCGCGTCCATCTCGCTGACCTGTTGCGGATTGCCATCGAAGTCACCGAGCTTGGCCTTTGGATACCGCGCTTCAAGACCGGATGTGTCGATGTTGGGATCTGCCTGCGCCATGAGATCGGCATTCGCGCTCGCGATCATGTCGTCGGAGTAGGGCACGCCCACACGGCTGTTCGCGATCAGGTGCGTCGAGAAGTCCTTCACCTCAATCGGCATTTCCTTCAGGAACGCGTAGCTCGGCATGATCGATTCCGGCACCACGGAGCGCGGATCCACAAGGTGCTGAACGTGCCATCCATTGGAATAACGGTCGCCCACCCGCGCGAGATCCGGTCCTGTGCGTTTCGATCCCCACTGGAACGGGTGGTCGTACATCGACTCGGCCGCCAGACTGTAGTGCCCATAGCGCTCGACCTCATCGCGGAACGGCCTGATCATTTGGCTGTGGCAGAGGTAGCAGCCCTCGCGCACATAGATGTTGCGGCCAGCGAGTTCGAGCGGCGAATAGGGCCGCATGCCTTCGACCTTCTCGATCGTATTGTCGAGATAGAAGAGCGGCGCGATCTCGACGATGCCGCCGATCGTCACCACCAGAAGGGAGCCGACGAGAAGAAGCGTGGCGTTCTTCTCGATTACGGCGTGTTTGTCCATCAAGCCCATTTTCTGGCTCCTGATCGCGCAGGTCGGACGGCGGCGATGGGACGCGGCATCGGTTTCTCCTCGCGCTGGTAGCCGAGGATTGTCATGGTGACGTTCCATGCCATGATCAGCGCGCCGGACAGGTACATCGCGCCGCCGATGGCACGCATGATGTAGTACGGATGCATGGCGGCGACAGTTTCGGCGAACGAGAAGACCAGAAAGCCCTGCTCGTCGTATTCGCGCCACATCAGGCCCTGCATAACGCCGGAGACCCACATCACCGCGGCGTAGACGACGATCCCGAGCGTTGCCAGCCAGAAGTGCCAGTTGACGAGCCGCAGCGAATAGAGCCGCTCGCGGTTCCACAACTTCGGCACCATGAAATAGATCGCGCCGAACGAGATCATGCCGACCCAACCGAGTGCGCCGGAATGCACGTGCCCGATGGTCCAGTCGGTGTAGTGCGAGAGCGAATTGACCGTCTTGATCGACATCATCGGGCCTTCGAAAGTGGACATGCCATAGAAGGCTATGGCCATGACCATCATGCGGATGATCGGGTCCGTCCGCAGCTTGTCCCAGGCGCCGGACAGCGTCATCAGGCCGTTGATCATGCCGCCCCAGGAGGGCATCCAAAGCATGATCGAGAACGCCATGCCGAGAGTCTGCGCCCAGTCGGGCAAGGCGGTATAGTGGAGGTGGTGCGGGCCGGCCCAGATGTAGAGAAAGATCAGCGCCCAGAAGTGGATGATCGACAGCCGGTAGGAATAGACTGGCCGGTTCGCCTGCTTGGGCACGAAATAGTACATCATGCCAAGGAAGCCGGCGGTGAGAAAGAAGCCCACGGCATTGTGGCCGTACCACCACTGCGTCAAGGCGTCCTGGACGCCGGAGAAGGCTGAATAGCTTTTTGAACCCACGAACGAGGCTGGCATCGACAGGTTGTTGATCACATGCAGCATCGCGATGGTCACGATGAAGGACAGGTAGAACCAGTTGGCGACGTAGATGTGCGGTTCCCTGCGCTTCAGGATGGTGCCGAGGAACAGGACGAGGTAGGCGACCCAGACGATGGTCAGCCAAAGATCCACATACCATTCGGGCTCGGCGTATTCGCGGCTTTCGGTGATGCCGAGCAGGTAGCCCGTCGCAGCCATGACGATGAACAGCTGATAGCCCCAGAACACGAACCAGGCGAGATTGCCGCCGAACAGCCGGGCGCGGCAGGTGCGCTGTACGACATAAAGGGACGTGCAAAGCAGCGCATTGCCGCCGAAGGCAAAAACCACGCCGGATGTATGCAACGGCCGCAAGCGGCCAAAGTTGAACCAGGGCTCGACGCTGAGATCGGGATAGGCAAGCTGCAGCGCGATGACCACACCAACCAGCATGCCTACGACGCCCCAAAACACCGTCGCGACGGCCCCGTAACGGATTGGACCGTCCATAAAAGCGGCGGGGTCTATCGGAACTGCGGGCTTGAACTCCGTATTGCGCAACAGGATCGCGGTGAAACCAGCTACGGCGAAGAACAACACCCACATATGCTGGCGGAAAGGTTCATCTACGCCGAAACCGGCAGCCACCAGGGCCGCAAAAGCAAACAGGCTTAGAAGCACGATCTCTGTGCCGAATTTCATCGCAAATCCCGATCTCGAACCCGGCGGACGCCAAATCCGCTGTGCATCAATTGCGCAGCCGCCGCCTGCTCGCCCTGATCCATGTCAGGGGGCCGCACGATTTTTCGGCAGCTAGGTTGACCTTCACGGCGGCCGGTGCGCTACGCCAAGCCTGCCCGACCAGATCGAGCTGACGATCGTCGCAACCAAGAAGGACAAGCCAACCCACTGGGCGCCATGAAGATTAGGGAGCTCCTGATTAGGAGGCTCGCCGGCGATGTCCGCATACCCTCGAAGAGCACGGCGCATGCCTGCTCGATCGTCACGGCCTGTAAAGCGCGCCCGTCAGCGGCAGCGCTTCGGCACGCAACTAGCACCAACGCGTTATGGTGCACGGACTTCTAAGGGGAATTCCGGCGGGCGATGGTCGAATTGTGACGGTCACCGACCAGGCCTCGCGCTACCTGCTCGCCTGCGAAGCGCTCGAATCGAAGAAGGAAGGACCGGTCATCGAGGCCGCCATCCGCCTGTTCAGGGAACGCGGCCTGCCTTCCGCCATCAGGAGCGACAACGGCCTGTACCTTCTCTTCGCCGAACGGCCTCTATAACCTGTCCAGGCTGTCGGTCTTCTGGCTCAGGCTCGGCATCGACATCGAGCGCAGCCGGCTCATGCTGTCCACCGTCACATGGCGTGTGTTCTCGATCCGAATCACGCCGTCAGCCCGCAATTGCGTCAGCTGCCGGCTCACAGTCTCGTTCGTAATTCCAAGAAAATCAGACATCTCGGCGCGCGTCAGCGGCAGATCGAAGGACGCTGACCTGGCTACCGGGTCAACACCGGAATCCATATTCCGAGCGATCATGAGGAGAAAACTCGCCACCTTTTCCGATGCGGTCTTGCGCCCCAACGTCACCAGCCACTCGCGTGCTTCATCGAGTTCATTCAGCGTCTGCTTGAGCAGGCGATGCTCGAATTCCGGCGACCCCTTCATCATCCGTTCGACGGCTGCCCTTGGAAACGAGCACAGCGTGACAGCTGTCACCGCTTCCGCATTGATCGAGCTTTCCACCTTAAAAGGACGTCCCAGAAAATGCGGTGCAAACTGGAGACCGACGATCTGCTGGCGACCATCGGAAAGGCTCTTTGTCAGTTTAACCACGCCTGAAACCAGGTTCGAATAGCTGTCGACCGCCTGTGCGTCGCCGATCAGTTCCACTCCTGACTCGATCTGGCGCCGCGAGCAAGTCTTGGCGAGCCCAACCAAATTGTCTGGACGAAGCGAACCGCAGACGCCGCGATGCCGTGCTTCGCAATGGACGCAAAGAACGGGGATACCGGAAATGTAAATGTCTCGCCGTACTGACATGCGCTCGCTCAACCCGATCCCAAGTGCCGGCAGGATACCAATCTAAGGTAGAAAAATCCTTGCGGCAGTTTGTCCGAGTTGCTGATTGACCGAAATCAGGGCTTTGGCTTGCCAATAAGCCCAGAGTTCCAGCGATGCAAACATGGTGGACCACGACATGCAGTCCGAATTAGCTGCCCGGGTTGGCGAGAACGTCCCGCGTTATACCAGTTATCCGACTGCACCGCATTTCCACACGGGCGTCAATCCTGCGGTTTATCGTGGCTGGCTGGAGGCGCTCAAAAGTGGCGGCGAGATCTCGCTCTATCTGCACATCCCCTATTGCGACAGACTCTGCTGGTTCTGTGCGTGTCATACCAAACAGACGCGCCACTATGAGCCGGTGACGGCCTATCTGCGCTCGCTACACGCGGAGATCGCGACGGTTGCGGGACTCGTCAGCGGCAAGGGGCATGTCCGCGCAGTCCACTTCGGCGGCGGTTCGCCCACCATGCTGAAGCCCGGGGACATGGTGGCGCTTGGCGCGTTCTTGCGGGACAGCTTCGATTTTGTCCCGGACACAAAAATCAGCGTCGAGATCGATCCAAACGACATCGATGAGGCGCGCCTTGATGCGCTGGCCGAAATCGGCATGACCAGGGCGAGTCTCGGCGTCCAGGATTTTGAGCCAAAAGTGCAAAAGGCAATCAACCGCGAGCAAAGCTTTTTGCAAACGAAAGCTGTCGTCGACGGAGTTCGCTCCCGCGGCGTCGGTTCCGTCAATCTGGACCTGCTTTACGGATTGCCTCACCAGAGCAGGGAGAGCGTCTGTTCCACCGTAGCGCAGGCGCTGACCCTGGAACCGGACAGGATGGCGCTGTTCGGCTACGCGCATGTGCCCTGGTTCAAGAAGCATCAGACGATAATCAAAGAGGCGTGGCTGCCTGGCCCCACGGAGCGCTTGGCGCAATCGCAACTCGCCGCGCGAGCGATTGTGGACAAGGGGTATGAAGCAATAGGGCTCGATCATTTCGCCAAGCCAGGCGATGCCTTGGCGATAGCGGCGCGCGCAGGGGCTTTGCATCGCAGTTTTCAGGGCTACACGGAGGATCGCTGCGAGACACTGATCGGGTTTGGCCCTTCGTCCATCGGCCGTTTTCGCCAGGGCTACGTGCAGAACAATATTTCAACCGCCGAGTACGGAAGTATAGTCGCGCATGGCGGGCTGGCGGTTGTCCGCGGTATCGCGCTTTCCGACGACGACCGCGTTCGCGGCTGGATCATCGAGAGGCTAATGTGTGATTTCGCCTTCTCGGCAGTCGATCTGGTGGAACGCTTCGGCAAAGCCGGCCAGAAGCTCCTTCTTGAGTCGAGTACCATGGCCCTCCACGATCCCGTTCGATTGCTTGAACTGGATGGCGACCGTTTCGTCGTGCCGGCTGAAAGTCGCCCATTCGTCCGAAGCATCGCGGCCAGGTTCGACAAATATTTCCAAAGCGGAAGGGCCAGGCACTCGGTTGCAGTTTGAGCCAAAGAGTGCGGTCGCGGTGACGTGCTCCCCTGTTTGCCTCCATTTGTGAGTGAGCCTGTTCACGTGTGATCCTTGACGGATCGGGTTACATATTCAAGCGGAGTTAGCCCATCGAGGCTCGTGTGCGGGCGATTCACTCATTGCCTCGGTTACTCGGAATCTGAGCGTGCCAGACGCCGCGACTTCTCCGGCATGCTGGACGTCGGCAAACCTTCTTTTCTGGCCTTGGCAAACGCTCGGTCGCCTTCCAGAAACCCCGCCAGCATGAAAGGGATGAGTTCTGCCACCGTTTCAGACTCGCCATAGGCCTGACGATAAAGGGCAGCATACTCCTTGAGTGCTTGGCCCAACTCCGCGCTGACGGTGATGGTAATCTTCGAAGGTGTTCGGTCTGGAAGCTTTCCAAGTTTCAAGTTGGCCATATTCACTCCCGCTCAACTCGCGTATGGCCGTAGCACCAGATCCTTGTGCACGATGACGCGCAGTGGCCAACCTGGGCGGATGGTGATGGTGGGCTGAACATTGAGGTTCTTCTCGGTGATGCGCTGGCCGGCTTGACTGACGTTCTGCTGAGTGGATTCCCGGATCGCTTTGACCAGATCGCTTTCGTTTTCTCCAAAACTTAACTCGGTGCCGACGCCCAGCAATGTGGCCAGCGCGACTCCCTTGATCAGCTGCCAGGTGTGGAAATCGATCTTGTCCGCGAGCCCGGCATAGCCGGCAGTGTCTGTCGTCGGCAGATTGTCGATTTCGATCGAAGAACCGTCTGGCAGTATTATTCGCTGCCAAACCAGAAGCGCCCGTTTTTGCCCGAAAGCGACGACGCTGTCATAGGTCCCGATCAGCCGCGAGCCCTGCGGGATAAGCAGGATGCTGCCGGTGAGCGTATCGTGCACGTTCTCGGTGACCTGCGCGACGACAAACCCGGGCAAGTCGGAATTTATGCCGGTGATGAGACTTGCGGCGATCACGCTGCCAGCCATGAGCTGATTTGGAGAAGCTGGCGTCTGCAATGCATGCGGGTTGTAGATCCCGCTGGTGTTGCGCTGGCTGACAAAATCGAGCTTGCGTTGTTGATTGTTCTGATCGCCCTCAGCCGGGGCAACGGAATCTGACGGCCGAGCTGCATCAGATTGCGGAGGCGCCCCGAACGGCTGCTGGGCACTTTTCGCATTACCGCCGATGCCCGCCTCCTTGGGTTGATTTTCAATGCGGAAGAAGACTTGTGATTCGCGCGCCTCAATCGCCTGCTGGGCAACACGCTGCTCCTCGGCGGAGTTGTCCTGCCCTGGCGCGATGCCGAGCTGGCGCCTCCGCTCAAGGATGGGGCGACCGAGGTCGCCCGGCAGTGGTGGTCCAAGCACAGGAGGGTTCGGCTTCACTCCGGAATAGTCCTTGGGAAGTGTTTCAAGTCCTTCAGGGGTTGGCTTGCGGTCAGTGTTGTAGAGATATTCCGCCTTTTCTTTGAAGCGAAGCGCCGGTCCCTGCAGCGCCATCATCGTGACGCCCAGGATGGCACTGGACCCGACGGCAGCGATGGCGACGATCACGCCGCGCCTGAACCGCACGGCGCGGCGGGGCGAGGCCCGTAACTGCAGCTGCTCGGGATCGAGTTTTGGCGGAGCATTGGATGGGGAAGTGTCGGTCATAAGGCCCCTCTCCTCACCTGCTGGAGCGCGCAAAGAGAGATACGCGACGCGGCGGTTGACGGCCGTCCGTCCTTGTGATGCGCACCACTTGCTGCTGCTTGGTGCCGAGGCGTAGTTCGGCCGCGGCGAAGAGCCGATCGACAATGTAGTAGTTGCCGCGCATGCGGTAGTTGACGAGCTGGTTGTCCCCGTCAGAGCCGACGATGAAGAGTGGCGGGGCATCTCCCTGGTCTATGCGGCGCGGGAACTCGATATAAACCTTGCTGCCATCATCGAAGGCTCGCGTCGGTCTCCAGGGCGGTGTGTCGCCCCTAATCGAGTAGCGAAAGCGAATGTTTTCGAGCGCCACGTTCGCCGCCACCGGCATGGTAGCCTCGGCCTGAGCGTTGCGCTGGCGGAGCGCGACGATCTGGTCCTCGCTGTATGTCCAGGAGATCGCCGCCATAGCGGCCTTATCGGTGCTTTGAAGCTCCAAATGGTAGGTGCGTCGTTCCGTGGTGATCACCAGATTGGTGCTAAGCCCCGGCGCGAAGGGCTTTACCAGCACATGGGTGCGCTGGTCGTCACCGGTGCCGCTGACGGTATCGCCGATGACCCAGCGCACCGTGTCGCCGGCCGACACGGCTGTCAGTTTCTCGCCCGGCTGTAGGGCGATATCGGTGACGCGCTCCGGCGCGGCATAGAGCTGATAAAGCGCGCCATCGGTGAAGGGATAGACCTGCACCGCATTGACGTAGCCGTACCGGGTGGGTTGCTGCGTCGCCGCCTTGTTGGCGTCTGCGACGCGTTCTTCAGGAGAGCGCTTGTCGGCGATTTTGCCCGGTTCTGGCTGCAACTGGCCGGGGAGCGGCAACGGCTTTGGCACCTCGACTATCTTGACCGGTGTCTCTGGCGCCTTCTCGATTGCCGCTGCTTTGAAGTCGGCAGCATCATACGAAATCTCAGGCGGCACCGGCTTTGATGCGCAGGCCGAGAGAACTGCTGCCGATGCGGATAGGATCAGCGCGGCACGGAACGATTGGGCTCTATTTGTCATCGGCGGGCTCCTTCGGGGAAACGGATGTCGGTGCGGCACTGTCGAGCTCGCGCGACCAGTCGATGGCGTTGATGAAGACACCGAGCGGATTGTTGCGCAGCTGATCCGTATTGCTTGGCGGGCGGATCACGATGGTGAGGATCGCGGTCCAGCGCGTGGTGCTGGCAAGGCTGCCGCGCTCAAAGACCTGCTCAGTCCATTTAACCTGGAACGAGCTGTCGGAAGCCCTGACCACACTGGTCACCTGGACGGACACGCTGCGCGTTCCGATCTGACCGAAGGGATCGTTCGCCTTGGCGTACTCATTGAGGAAGAGTGCCGCACGGTCGGTGGCAAAGTCGTAAGCCGCCAGCCAGTTCTGCCGCACCAGCACCGGATCAGTGGAGACGGAACGGACATTCTGGATGAAGCGGCCGAGGTGCCAGGCTATCTGGGCGTCGGAGGGCTCGTAGCCTTGGATCGCCGGCGCGACGGCGCGTGCCTCGCCGAAGCGGTCGACCTCGACGACGTAAGGCACAACACGGCTCTGCATCGACTGCCATACGAGTCCGCCAGAGAGCCCGGTCGCCAAGGCCAGACAGCCGAGGGCCATGAGCCGCCAGTTCCTAGCCTGTACTCGAGATGAGCCGATGCGCTCGTCCCATAGCTGGGCGGCCTTTTGATACGGCGTGACCGGTTCGGGTGTCTTGCCGTAACGTTGAACGGGTCGCTTGAACAGCATCTAGTCGTCCTTGTCGTTGAGAGATGGATTGGCGCTGCCTCCCTGGCTGTCGCCTTCACGGACAGCCTGCATGGCGGCGTGGCGGTGGGCACGGGCGGTCTGTTCGGAACGCAAGCGCCTTGCCCACGTCGGAGCGGCATTAGGGTCTGCAGCGGTTGGGTTTCCAGTCATGGACGCGGTGGGCGCACCACCGGTCGCGGTCCGTGCGGCTTCCCGGCCGTCATCGGCGCTGCGCCCGAACGTTCCCGCGGCAGCTCTTGCTGCTCGCATCGCGGCGCCGCCGGCGGCACTGGTCACGCCCCGCAATCCAGCAGCCACACCGGACAGGCCGGTGTGGGGCGAGGTTGCTCGCCCGATCTGCCAGGCCGTTAAAGCAGCCGATCCCATCGTTGTGCCGGCCCGAATTGCGGCGAGACTGCCGCCGGTTGCCATGCGCGCGCCAGTAAATGCCGTGCCTCCGGCAACGAGCGATGCACCAGCTGCCGCCGCAGTAGTGCCAAGGGCGGCGCCCGCGCCAAGCTGCGGCGCGCCGGACACTAGACCCGACGCGATGCCGGGCCCAAAGATGCCGAGCCCAAGCAGCGCCAGCGCGCCCAGCACCTGTGACATGGCGGCGGCCAGGTCCGGCTCCTTGCCTTGCAGCGCGGAAGCAAACTCGCCGAAGAGGGTGGAGCCGATGCCGACGATGACGGCAAGTACCATCACCTTGATGCCTGAAGAGATGACATTGCCGAGCACGCGCTCGGCCAGAAACGCCGATCGATTCCAGGGTGCGAAGGGAACCAGAACAAAGCCGGCAAGCGTGGTGAGCTTGAACTCAAGGATTGTGATGAACAGCTGAATGGAAAGGATGAAGAATGCGATGATGACCAGGAACCAGGCCATGAGCAGCACGAAGATGGTGAGCGCGTTGCCGAAGATTTCTGGAAAGCCGAGCAGCTGACTTGCCTGATCAAGCAGCGGCCAAGCGCCTTCGAAACCGGTCGCGGCGATGCGGCCCGGGCGCAGGAGATTGTCTGGGGAGAGATTGCCGGAGGACGCGTTGATGCCGAGCCCGGCAAAGGAGCGATAGATGATGTCGGCGAGGTTCTTAAAATTGTTCAAGATGAAGGCGAAGACGCCGACAAAGAGCACCTTGCGGGTAAGCCGGCCGAGAATGTTGGGCTCATCGCCGAGCGCCCAGGCCAGCCCGGCCAGCGTGATGTCGATGCCGATCAGGATGGTGGTGAGGAAGGCGACGTCGCCCGAAAGCAGACCGAACCCGCTGTCAATATAGCGGATGAACGTCTCCATGAAGCGATCGATGACGCCAAGGTCGTTCATGCCGCCGCCTTCCTCGTCAGAGTTGGTGATCAATTGCCGGGATAGGCCGAGCCGGTACCCAGGAAGCGCTTGGTCGTCTCGCGGGCGGCTTCCTCGGACTGCGCCTTGCGCGCGGCATCCTCGGCCTCAGCTCGAAACTGAGTCGCGAGCAGCGTTTGGATCTGCATCTGCTGCTTGGTTGAAAGCGCGATCAGCTGGTTGGTGGCCTGGCTTGCCTGAAGCGCACCGGCTGCCCCTTGGCTGCGGTTGACGAGATCGGCAAGCAGGTCGCCGTCGGCGCGGACGTTCTCGACGATCTGCGACTGGACCCGCATGGTCTGGCGGAACGCCTGCATGGCGCTCTGCCAGCGCTCGCGCGCAGCGGTTGCCACATCGCTGACCTTGATCGTGGCCTCGTAGCTTTCTGGATATTGGCTGCGCCACTGGTTTTGAAGCTTGCCCAGATCAAAGCTGAGGCCACTCGCCTGGTCCATCAAACCGTCAATGCGATGGAGCGAACCGGTGAGTTGGCCCACGGAAGAGAAATCCAGACGCTGAAGATTGCGCGCCATGTTCTGCAGCATGGTTGCCTGGTTCTGCAGCGACTGGATCTGGTTGTTGATCTGCTCCAGCGCGCGCGCCGCCGTCAGCACGTTCTGCGCATAATTGGATGGATCGAACACGATAAGGGCGTAGGCCGGCTGCACATAGTCGGCCATTGGCTTGGCGATCAGGGAAACGGTGATCAGGCTGGTGAAAAGACGGCGTCCAATCATGAGGATTGCTCCATGTCTGGTTGAGGGAATTGCTGGAGAAGCTCGGCAGCCCAATCGAGCCCGCGCGCGCTCAGAAAGCGGGAGGCAAAGCTGTCTTGCCCGTTTTCGGACTGGATTTTGTCGATCAGGGTCTGCGTCGCCGGATCGGAAGCGCCGCAAAGCGCAAGAGTGATGGGGCCAAGCCCGAGCTCGAAGAGACGGTTTCCGCTACGTGACTGAAGATAGTAGTGGCGCTTCGGCGTGGCGCGGGCGATCAATTCGATCTGCCGCTCGTTCAAGCCGAAGCGCTCGTAGGCTGCCCGCGCGTGCGGTTCCACAGCACGATCATTGGGAAGGAAAATGCGCTGGGGGCAGCTCTCGACGATCGCCGGCGCGATTGAAGAGCCCGCGATATCAGCCAGCGATTGCGTAGCGAAGATCACCGAAACATTCCGCTTTCGGAGCACCTTCAGCCATTCGCGGATACGGGCGGCGAAGAGCGGATTGTCGAGATAGAGCCAAGCCTCGTCGAGCATCAGCAGCGTCGGCCGTCCATCGAACCGCTCTTCAAGACGATGGAACAGGTAAGTGAGCACAGGCAGCACAGCGCCTTGGCTCTGCATCAGCTCTTCCGTCTCGAAACACTGCACATTCGATAAGGCCAGCCGATCATCATCGGCGTCGAGCAGGCGGCCGAAAGGACCGTCGAGTGTGTAGGGCATCAACGCGGACTTCAGCCTGTTGGACTGAAGCAGGACCGAAAGGCCGGTCAGCGTGCGTTCCTGCGCCGGCGCGGTGGCAAGGCTGGTGAGTGCCGACCAGATTGCCTCCTTCACCTCCGGCGTGACGGTGACATTCTCATGGGCAATGAGGCCGGCAATCCACTCGGCTGCCCAACTGCGGGCAGCCTGGTCGCGGATATTGCGCAGGGGCTGGAAGGCGAGCGCACCGTCAGCACCCAGCGCGTGGTGTTCTCCACCCGTGGCAAGGACTGCCGCGCGCGTTGAATTGCCTTTGTCGAAGACATAGACCTGCGCGCCGGCATAGCGCCGGAACTGCAGTGCAGTCAGGGCAAGCAGCACCGATTTGCCGGCGCCGGTCGGGCCAACAATCAGCATGTGGCCGACATCGTCGACATGGGTGGATAGCCGGAATGGTGTCGACCCGTTGGTCTCTGCGAACAGAAGTGGCGAGGCCTCTCGCTGGGTGACCTTGGCGAGATGCTCGTTCGCCGTAGGACCTGCCCAGACCGACGACAACGGCATGAGATGCGCAAGGTTCAATGTGTGAACGAGCGGCTGGCGAACATTGGCATAGATATGACCAGGCAGCGAGCCGAGCCACGCCTCGACCGCATTGACGCTTTCGCGGATGGTGGTGAAGCCGAGCCCATTGATGATGCGCTCGACCGCGCGAAGTTTCTCCGCGGCGGCTTGATGGTCCTCATCCCACACTGTCACCGTTGTGGTGAGATAACCGAAGCCGACATGGTCGCCGCCCAACGCCTGAAGGGCTGCGTCGGCATCGAGCGCCTTGTTGTCGGCATCGCTGTCGACCAGCGGGACAGGTTCGTTGGTCACGACCTCGCGCAGGATGGCCGCGATCGACTTGCGCTTGGCAAACCACTGGCGGCGCAACCGTGTCAGCGTCTTCGTGGCTTCCGTCTTGTCGAGCGGGATGAAGCGCGTCACCCAGCGATAGGCGAAATCTTGATGATTCAACGCGTCGAGAATTCCGGGCCGGGTGAGATTCGGGAATCCGAGGACGGTAAGGGTGCGAAGATGGTGTTCGCCGAGCATCGGCTCCAAGCCGCCGGTAAGCGGCGCGTCGACCAGGATGCCGTCGAGATACATCGGCGTTTCCGGGACAGCGAGTGGATGGCGGCGGGTCGAGATTGTGCCGTGCAGGTAAGTCAGGGTCTCGGCATCGTCGAGCACGCGCACCTCGGGCATGAAGCCGGACAAAAGATCGAGGACCCGGTCGGTCTCGTCGCGAAACCGCGCCAGCTCCTGGGGCCAGTCTCTCCCGCCGCCAGATTGGTGTGCGTCAACGAGCGCGCTTTCAGCCCTCGCCCGTGCGTCCGGGGGCGGCATGAACAGCAGAGTCAGATGATAGCGGCTCTCGTAATGCGCGACCTTGCCCTCGAAGGCCGCGCGTCGTTCTTCATCGACCAGCCAAGACGCGGCGTCGGGAAAGGTTGAGTTAGGATAGCCGAGCGCCTCTATGCGCTCGGCTTCGAAGAACAATGCCCAGCCGGAACCGAGCCTTCTCAACGCGTTGTTTGCCCGGGCGCAGATGCCGACAAGTTCTGCTTCCGTCGCGCTTTCGAGATCGGGCCCGCGGAACCGTAAGGTCCGCTGAAAGCTGCCGTCCTTATTGAGCACGATGCTGGGCGCGACGAGCGCTGCCCAGGGCAGATGGTCGGCAAGTTTGTCGGCTTTGCTGCGGTATTCTGACAGGTTCAGCATGCCAACCATCCCTTCAGACGAAGGTGACGAACGAGCACGCTGGCGAAGTCTGGATCGCGTCTTGTGGCAAAGACCGCCAGCGTGTGGCCGGCAATCCACAGCACCAGCCCAGCGATCCACTGCTGCAAACCGAGGCCGATAGCTGCGGCCACCGTGCCGTTGAGGATCGCCACCGCGCGCGGTGCACCGCCCAGCAGGATGGCTTCGGTCAATGCCCGGTGAACGGGAACCGCGAAGCCTTCAATATGCTGCTCTCCAGCGACCATCAGACGAGTGCTCCGCCGCCAAAGGAGAAGAAGGAGAGAAAGAAGCTCGATGCCGCGAATGCGATCGACAGCCCGAAGACGATCTGGATCAGCCGGCGGAAACCGCCTGCGGTGTCACCGAAGGCAAGGGTTAAGCCCGTGGTGATGATGATGATCACGGCGATAATCTTGGCGACCGGTCCCTGTACAGACTCCAGGATCTGCTGCAGCGGCTGTTCCCAAGGCATGCCGGAGCCTGCTGCGCGGGCTGAGACCGTGAGAACAAGCACGAGCGCGGTGGACGAAAGAAAGCGAAGCTTCTTGCACATGAATTGGCCTTTCAAAACTGCTGAAGTTGCGGGAGCGTCAGTTGGGTGACGGCGTAATCGCCGCTGCCGTCGAGACCGGTGACCTGGGCGATGGCGTCAATGCGGCGCGAGGATCCGCGCCCGGCGATGAAGACAATCAGATCGATGGCATCGGCGATCAGACGGCGTGGTACAGTGACGACGGCTTCCTGCGCGAGTTGCTCGATCCGGTAGAGGGCGGAGCGCGCCGAATTGGCGTGAACCGTTGCGATGCCGCCGGGGTGGCCAGTGTTCCATGCCTTCAGCATATCGAGGGCTTCCGCACCCCGGACTTCGCCGACGACGATGCGGTCGGGCCTGAGCCGCAGCGTCGAGCGAACGAGATCGGCAAGCGTCACCGAGCCCCGTCTTGTCCTGAGTGCAACGCAGTCCTTGGCAGCGCACTGCAGCTCGCGTGTGTCTTCGATCAAGATCACCCGCTCGTCGCATTCCGCGACTTCGGCCAGCAGCGCATTGGCGAGCGTGGTTTTACCCGACGACGTGCCGCCTGCGACCAATATGTTGCGCCGCTCGCGCACGGCCTTCCTCAGCGCATCGGCCTGCAGCGGCAGCATGATTTGGTCGGCGACATAGTTGGCCAACGTGTAGAGTTTTGCGGCCGGTTTGCGGATGGCGAAGCATGGCGCCAGAACGACTGGCGGCAACAGCCCCTCGAAGCGCTCGCCCGAGGGCAGTTCGGCGCTGACGATCGGACTACCCGCATGCGCCTCGGCACGCACATGGGAAGCGACCAGGCGAACGATGCGTTCCGCCTCGGATGGGTGCATATGCACGCCGGTACCGACCCGACCTTCTCCCAGCCGGTCGAGCCGCAGCGCACCGTCGGGATTGACCATCACCTCGACAACAGATGAATCGGCAAGGGCCTCAGCGATTGCCGGGCCCATGGCGGTGCGCAACATGGCACGATGGCGATGGTCGACCTCCGGATGAGAAGTCATCCTTCCCCTCCCCCGCCATTATCCGTACCAAGCGACCGTTTGCCGGAGGCGATCTGGCGGCCCACTTGCTCGACGAATTTGTCGAAGCGCTCCTGGGCTATCGCCTGCGTCGCCCTGTCCGGGACTGGCGTGTGAGCATGAAGCGTGATGGAAAAGCGAATGAAGAGCGCCAGGCTCTCTAGGATCATCTCGACGTCGCGTCTGAGATGACCGAGGTCACGAGAAAGACGGTCGAGCCTTACGCCGTAGCGCCGGTCGAGCTCGTTCTCGCCACGCCGCTCGATAAAGGCCTCGACTGCCTTCGCCACGATCGCTGATTTGGTCGTCGATGGATCGCGGTTGAGGTCGTCCAGTTTCTTGCTCAGGTCGGGTTCGAGCAGAAACTGATGACGAATGCGCTGAGGGCTCATGTGGCTCGTTCCAACTGTCCCAGCGCTGTTGCGCGGGCGGGAACGAGCATCGGCGACTTCCTCGAAATTGCTTATGGCCGTTATCTACGCTGATTTGCGCTCTGCCTTCGGCAGCTTCTTTCAGAAGCCGGGCACGATGTCCTTGTTGTCGCCCGTTCCCTCGTTGATGCCATAGGCGCGTGCGGCAGTGGAAATTCGGTCCATCACGCGCCTGTCGGCAACTGCCTCGCTATCATCGTCCGCGGGCTTGAGCAGGTCGTCCCGGTCGGGCTCCAGAGTGACGGCTGTATGCTCTTCAGGCAGACCCGGATGTCGCTGTTGCTGGACACCTCCTTCATCTTCAATTGCCTCGCCCGCGCTTCCGCCGCCGCCAGCCAGACGGCGGTCAACGCTCCGCACCTGCCCGATCCAACAGTCCGGGCGCGGTACTGGCCGATCCGCGTAAGCGCCGTCGCGCAATACCGGCGCAGAAAGCACGCGCTCGGTGAAATTTCGATCCTGGTAGTAGCGCAGCTTCGTCGCCCGGATCGGCGGCAGCCCTGAAACCAACACCAGTTCATCGGCTTGCGGCAACTGCATCACCTCGCCCGGTGTCAATAGTGGGCGGGCGGTCTCCTGGCGGCTAACCATCACGTGCGACAGCCAGGGGGCCAAGCGATGGCCGGCATAGTTGCGCATGGACCTCAGCTCCGTCGCCGTGCCGAGCGCGTCCGAAATGCGTTTGGCCGTGCGCTCGTCATTGGAGGAAAAGGCAATCCGCACATGGCAGTTGTCGAGAATGGCATTGTTGTCCCCATACGCCTTGGAGATCTGGTTCAAGGATTGCGCGATCAGATATGCACGGATGCCATAGCCGGCCATGAAGGCGAGCGCGGTTTCGAAGAAATCAAGGCGACCGAGCGCCGGGAATTCGTCCAGCATCATGAGCAGTTGATGGTTCCTGCTCTTCTTAGGATCCCCCTCCAGCCGCTCCGTCAGACGCCTGCCGATCTGATTGAGCACAAGTCGCACCAGCGGCTTCGTGCGCGAGATGTCCGATGGCGGCACGACCAGATAGAGTGACATCGGTCGCTCAGCATCCAGGAGGTCGGCAATGCGCCAGTCGCAGGCTGATGTCGCTGCCGCCACCGTAGGATCGCGATAGAGGCCGAGGAACGACATGGCGGTCGAAAGAACGCCTGAACGCTCGTTCTCCGACTTGTTCAACACCTCGCGAGCTGCCGAGGCCACGACAGGATGGACCTGGGGTTTATCCGCCGCGCCGAGATGGTTGGTCGTCATCATCCGCCGTAGTGTCGCGGCAAACGAGCGTTGCGGGTCGGACAGGAAGGTGGCGACGCGAGCGAGCGTCTTTTCCTCTTCGGCGTAAAGCACGTGCAAAATGGCGCCGACCAAGAGTGAGTGACTGGTTTTCTCCCAGTGGTTCCGCCGGTCCAGCGCGCCTTCCGGATCTACCAGGATGTCGGCGATGTTCTGGACGTCGCGGACCTCGTCTGGACCTTTTCGTACCTCCAGCAGCGGGTTATAGCGCGCCGACCTCGGATCGGTCGGATTGAACAGAAGACAGTAGGAGAACTTCGAGCGCCAGCCGGAGGTCAACTGCCAGTTCTCGCCTTTGATATCGTGAATGACGGCCGAGCCGGTCCAGGACAGAAGAGTTGGAACAACCAGTCCGATGCCCTTGCCTGATCGTGTTGGGGCAAAGGCCATGACGTGCTCGGGCCCGTCATGGCGCAGATAACGATCCTTCAGCTTGCCTAGGAAAACGCCGGCCGGCCGAAACAGCCCTGCCGTCTCGATCTCGTGAGTCGCGGCCCACCTTGACGAGCCATATGTGGTGACCGACCCGAGCTGTCGCGCGCGCCAGAGCGAGCCGGCGATCGCGGCGGCACAGCCCAGCAACCCACTGGCGCCGGCAAGCGCACCGGCCTTATCGAAGACCTCGGGCGCATAAGCGTCGAAGTGGAACCACCATTCGAACAGTTTCCACGGCTTGTAGATCTGCCAGCCAGCCGCGACTAACCATGGCGCGCCGAGTGGCGGTTGATGGCCGAGCATGTGGGCGCACCACTGCGTGGCCGCCCATACGCCGAGTATCACGATTGCGAACACGACGGCGATCTGCCCAATCAGCAACTTCGTAGGCGTCATTGGCTTTCTCCGCAGTTCTGGACATGCGGGGCCAAGCATCGCGCGGCGCGATGTGAACTGAAATGCACACTACGCACGACCAGGTGCGATGAGGGAATGGGCTGGATCGCTCAGACTGGAAACTTTCGGTGGAGCAAATATGCCCACTTGGCCGCAGACCTGATCTGCCTCTCGTCGACATCCAAATGCCGGTGACGCTTTGAAGTGTATTTCCGATGTACGCATGCCACCTATGAGCGCGTCACATCATTCGACGGTGACCGATTTTGCGAGATTGCGCGGCTGGTCGACATCTTTGCCCATGGAGACCGCCGTATGATAGGCAAGAAGCTGTATCGGCAGCGAGAAGATCATCGGCGCGATAATCTCGTCGACGGCCGGCAGCACGATCGTATGCATCGTGTCGAGTTTCGACGCAGCGGCCCCATTTTCATCGGTGATGAGGATAATCCGCCCTCCACGGGCGGCCGCTTCCTCCATATTGGAGACGGTCTTGTTGAAAAAACGATCATGTGGCGCGATGACGATCACTGGCATATTCTCGTCTACCAATGCGATCGGACCATGCTTCAATTCGCCAGCCGCATAGCCCTCCGCATGGATGTAGGAAATCTCCTTGAGCTTCAGCGCACCTTCCATCGCCAGTGGGAAACTGGTGCCGCGGCCAATATACAGGACACCATGACACTTTGACAGTTCGCGCGACAGGAGCTCGATATCTGGCTGGATGCTGTTCAGTACCCGGCCCATGACGCCCGGCATTTCGGCAAGGCTCCCGACGAGCGCCTTCACCTCATATTCAGTTAGCGTTCCACGGTCCTTGGCAGCGCCGATGGCGAGTGTTGCCAGAACCGCAAGCTGGCACGTGAAAGCCTTGGTGGAGGCGACGCCGATCTCCGGGCCGGCAAGGATCGGGAAGATCGCGTCGGCCTCCCGAGCGATGGTCGATTCGCGGGAATTGACGACAGCGCCGGTTTTCAGCCCACGCCCCTTGCAGTACCTCAGGGACGCGAGCGTATCGGCGGTTTCGCCGGATTGCGAAATGAAAAGAGCCGCCGATTCAGGCGGCAACGGGATCTCCCGGTAGCGGAATTCGGACGCAACGTCGATTTCGACCGGCAGGCGCGCATAGCGCTCGAACCAGTATTTTGCGATCAGTCCGGCCAGATAGGCGGTGCCGCAAGCCGAGATCGCCAGGCTCGGGATGCTGGAGAAATCTATGCTCGAAACCGTATCGACGCGATTCCCTTCGAAGTTGATGTAATGTCCGAGCGCACGGGCGATGACCTCGGGCTGCTCGTAAATTTCCTTCTCCATGAAGTGGCGACGGTTGCCCTTATTGGTCAGGTATGCCCCGGCCGTGGAAGTCTGGCGCGGACGTTCGACGGGATGGCCATCGAAATCGAAGATATCGGCGCCTGCCTTGCCGATAACGGCCCAGTCGCCGTCGACGAGATATGTGATTGCATTTGTGAAGGGAGCTAGCGCCATGGCGTCGGAGCCCAGGAACATCTCGCCGTCGCCGTGACCGATCGCCAGCGGTGGTCCATTGCGCGCCGCCATGATGGTCGACGGATCATCCTCGAAGAGAATGGCAAGCGCGTAGGCGCCCCTGACGCGCTTCAGCATGGCGTGCATTGCCTCACCCCGTCCCATGCCCTCCCGGCGGTGTCTTGCCAAGAGATGCACGACGACCTCGGTGTCGGTGTCGGTCTGGAACTCGGCGCCCGCCGCCACCAGTTCGTCCTTCAACTCGGCGAAATTCTCGATAATGCCGTTGTGAACGACGGCCACACCGTCCGTAAAGTGCGGGTGCGCGTTGCGCTCAGTCGGTGCCCCATGCGTTGCCCAGCGCGTGTGTGCGATGCCGATGGTGCCACTCAGCGGCTCTTCCTTCAACCTCGTCTCGAGATTGATGAGCTTGCCCTTGGCGCGCCGGCAGTGCAACGAGCCCTCGGTGATGGTGGCAACGCCGGCTGAGTCATATCCTCGATATTCGAGACGCTTCAAAGCGTCGACCAACCGATCAGACACCGGCTGATGCCCAACGATGCCAACAATCCCGCACATGATCGTCTCCGAATTCTTCCCGGTAGCCTCAGCCGACCCGAAGGGCACCGCCCGGCGCTGAGCCTCCTAGTAGAATTCGGTAAAACAGGTAAAATCGATTGTTGGGATGGCTGCCATCCAGCCAGTGGATAGAAGAGGACGTGTTGACCAGCGAGAAACGGTACGCGCGGTGCCGGCTTGCGTCCACCAACCGCCAGTTGGGACGAGTTTCCGTAGTCGGCTGAGGCGTAACGATCATCGCAATGTCCGCTTTTTACATGCTGTTGACTCGCCCAGTTAACGGCCCTTAGAACCATTGACTGCTACAATGCTTAGGGGTGTTCAAAATGCCGTTCAAACGGGCCGGTCTATACCCTGCCGATCTCGATCTATGCCAACGGGTATTCGACCAGATATGCAGTGACGAGCATATCGCCCGCTCATCGTTGGAGGCGGACAATCTCGCCCTGGATATTTTGGTCACGTTGGAAGAAGAGGCTGACGCGGATGAGGCTGAGCTGCTTGAACTCATCAGATCGAAGCGGCGGGCTACTCGTCATCTCCGCTGAGGGATGCAGTCACCCGGACCTTCCCTTTGCCTGTTCGACTGCCTTGCTGGCCGCCTTGGCAAACTCCTGCATGATTGCTCACGCGCACTGTCGGCCGTCTGGAACTTGCGCCAAACTCATCAGTTCTGGACAATGCCAAACAGCGCGTGGCAACGACCCTGACTTCCATCGGCACGCTGACATCCCGGCCGGCGGCTCAACGCCCCTCAAGGCGTGGCCTGGAAGCGTCGCAGCGCCCGCGGCAGCGCGGCGGCCAACCTTGACTGCGTCTCGACACGAGGTCGGCGCTTCACCGGAAACGACGCAAGGGCAGCGACAAGCACATGCGCAGGAGCCTGCCGCGGCAGTCAACTGAACCAGCAAGCGGCCCCGGGTGTTCTTCCGCTTTCATCCGGGCTTCGCCGTCAACCCAAAGCGGACAGCTGATGTGCTACAAAAACCGGACTACGACAACTTCGGCGTCGAGCTCCGGCCGGAGTTTCGCCACCACCGGGCCGATCCCCATCTCAAAGAAGTAGACAGCCTCTATAGGGGCGTTTGCCGTTTCGAGTTGGGTTCTCAATGGCAGGTAGCTGCGGTGAAGGTGTGGGCTGAGCAATTGCGGGTCGGCCGGAGACATGCGCAGCAGCAGTTCGTTTTTATGTGCCGTTGCTGGGTTATGAATCGGCTGCGCACGGTCGCGGTCTTTTGAGTAGGCAAGGCCAATTTTCGAGGTGTTGGGGCTGCTCATGGCTCCCTCCCGAGTTGGGACGGGTGCATGATGCTCGCCTACAGCCGACGATGCTCGTAACGTTTATCGCCGATGTCGACATCGTTACACCCTATCGGTGCGACGAGCCTCGCCTTTTCCGAGCATAAGAGCGGTTCACCTCGTCCACCGATCAGCTTGGAAAGCGGCGATACTCTGATGCTCGAAGCGCATGGCCAAACTGCTCGACCTCGTCAGATCGTTCGCGAGCCATTGAAGCGGAGGCGGACTCGTTGCTCGGAATGCCCTTAACCTCATGCCATGTGGAAGGGCATCCACAGCGACAGCAGCTGGGAGGAGCTCGATCCCTTGTTTTTTGTCGAGCTGGTTCAGTAAATGTCCTCGACCTTTGCGCGAGCTCCGGCAAGCTTAACGGCGATCTGGCGCGAGCCCGAGCATCTTGGTTAGAATGGGATCGCAATTGGCCACGGGGCGCGCTGTCCTTGGTCCGATAGACCTACCAGAGCTGGTGGCACTCACGCTATCGGAGCGCCTTGGTCGAACTCTTGCCGGGCCATCCAAGGCACACCGCACTCACGCATGGCTGCCACACAAGTTATGAAACGCTAGGCCCACTCCTTTGCCGACCGATGTTCCAGGAGATACCGTCTCGCTGCACTATGCCAGAAATCTCTTTGCCGACATGCCGCTCGAGCACCGGCCGCCACGGGACGAGGACAAACTCGCGCGATTTCTCGATAAGGGCGTATTTGCCGCTGGCGAGCTCAACTGAGCGGCGGAGAGTGCCTTGTACCCGGTCTCCGGGTCGCACTTCAGCATAGGACAGACCGAGCTCTTCCGAGAGCTGACCGGCAACACGGTTCAGTTCACGCTGGCGGAGGATCGAAATCATGTTGGCGCGATAGACGGTGCGGTCCTGCTCTTCATGCGCGAGACCCTGAGCAATCAGCCATTGCCGCCTGCGGGCTTGCGCCTCCCGCACGTCACGGCCAAAGCCGGAGTTGCGCAGGGCCTCCGGTGAATCGGAAACCATTTCCCGGTCGATCCAGGTGGCACCGTCGAATCCGATTTGCTGATCAAGCGGCATTGATGAGAGCTTGTCGACGACAACAGGCACAGCCATGGCTCGCTTGCGCTCGTAGTCGGCGACTTGGTCGAGATGGTTCGGCGCGATAATCCATGTGCCGTCGGCTTCGCGCCTGACAGTGCCGGTTTCGCGGCGAATGGCTTCCAGACGACGCACATGGGTTTCGGCGAAGCGTTCGCTGGCAGACGGATCATGCTTCAGGTGGATATCAACATTGTAGCGCCCGCCGTGGACGGCAGCGATCTCGGCGACGGTGCGGTCAACCTGCCTCGGCCCGGTGTTTCTCGGCGTGACACGGACGATGCAGCCGTCGGGCGTCGG
Organism: Mesorhizobium sp. WSM4815; assembly: GCF_055811575.1. Taxonomy (NCBI): domain Bacteria; kingdom Pseudomonadati; phylum Pseudomonadota; class Alphaproteobacteria; order Hyphomicrobiales; family Phyllobacteriaceae; genus Mesorhizobium; species Mesorhizobium sp. WSM4815. Next base: position 33,987 of record NZ_JBVVQS010000089.1, read on the forward strand.
TTCGGTGGCCTCGCCTTTGCCGACATCGATGTAGTGGCTTTTCCCGTCCACCCCATCCACAATGAGGTAGTGGCGGTCGTTGATCTCGTCGGCAAGCCCGCGCGCCACAAGGCGGCCAACGAAAGGTTGCGCGAGCTGCCCGGATTGATCGTGGATCACACAGTCGGCTGCACTTCGGGATAGTCCTCTATCCGCAATGTCTCGGTGCATCGTCTTGATTATGTCACCGCGCTCGCCGATGCGCTGCAGTGTCGCTTCGAGCTCATCGTCGAGGCGCCAGCGGCCGGAGCTGATCTCCTCGGCCAGACCCATCCGTCCGAGTTTGCGCAGGCGGCCCTGGTGCAGGGTCTGTCGAAAGGCGTCGCGGCCGACCGGAGAAACCAGTCCATCGCTGTCGCGCATGCTGAGCAGCTGCCGGTCGATGCTGGTGAAGCGCTCCTGCTCCATTTCCTGGCGCAGGCGGTGCTCGATCTCGCGATCGGTTCGTGGACCGAGATCGAGGCTGACCAGCTCGGCGGTCCGTTCGCGGATTCCGCTTGAGATATATTCCCGCGCAATGACGAGGTTCTCGCCGCGGTCGTCCTTGCCACGGACGATGAGATGGGTGTGCGGGTGGCCGGTGTTGAAATGATCGACGGCAACCCAGTCGAGCTTCGTGCCGAGATCCTCCTCCATCTGCGCCATGAGCCGGCGCGTGAGTGGCTTCAGGTCGTCATACTGGATGCCGTCTTCGGGTGCGACGATGAAGCGGAATTGATGCCGATCGCCATCGGCACGATCAAGGAAGGCCTTGCTGTCGACGCGATCACTGTCGGCGCTGTAGAGCTCGCCAGGCGCGCCTTCCCGGGTAACGCCGTCGCGTTGGATGTAGCGCAGATGCGCACGCGCCCCACCCTGGCCTTTGCCGGCCAGCTTGACGACGCGCGCCTTGACCACCACCCGCCGCTGCCGGAAGGCAGCATACCTGTCGCGTGATTTCAGCAGCGCGGCGGCCGCTCCGCCGCGCCCTGCCCGGCTGCCGTTAAAGCGGCCGCCGCCCTGCGGTCGGCCGCCGGCTCTGTTAATCGCCGCCCGGACCTGGCTGGCGAAGCGTTTGCCTGCCTTCGAGCCGCGCGAACCTATTCTGCCGAGCTTCGGCCTGAATTCGTCATCCTGCATCGTGGCCTCCCAGAAATTTCAAGCAGAGTCAGTTACTTGCGTGTCCCACACTCCCGGCTCTGCCAGCAGCCTCCGGGAAAAACGATGTGCAGACAAAGACTTCGCCGCCTCCTGGAGGCACTGCCTTTATCTTGCCTTACGCCGCCCTTCCCCTTCCGGCTTCCGCACCTGCTCTTTCCCGCCCCGCAAAACCGCGCCCCCGCTCGCCGAGTCACCCGCCATTCGGCTCGTTCGTCCGAGCGCGATTGACGCGCAGCGGCACAAAGAGATCGCCTTTCGCTTCGCCGGCGCGAACGCCGTGACGAAGGAAGAAGAGCGAGCGGCCGGAGGGAGCGTTTTGGCTGTCTGGCGCCTTGGAGTCCCCTTCGAATTCATCAATGTCGTCCGCCGAAATCCCCGTCCTCCTGAGCTGTTTGAGATAGGCAACGGTCTCCTTGGGCAGCGGCTTCCCACGCTTCAAATGCTCTTCGTAGCGCTCGGGTCCTGCGTTGTAGGCGGCAAACAGGCCGGGGAATCCGAAGCGGTCAAACATGGCGCTGAGATAGGCGGTTCCGGCGAGAATATTGTCACGCGGATCGTGCGGATCGGCTCCCAGACCGTATTCGGCACGCATGTCCTCATACGTTTCCGGCATCACCTGCATGAGGCCCATTGCGCCCGCGCGTGAGGTAATTGGGAGGCCGTCGAGCGTGGTCTTGCCGCCGCTTTCGGCATGCATGACGGCGTAAATCCAGGCCTGAGGAATACGGAAGCGTCTGCTTGCTTCGTCTGTGAACTCCTGCCACCTTTGAAGCTGCGGATTTTGGGAGATGGCGACCGGCTCAGCGCCGGTCGAGGCGGAACAGGCGCATGGCGCAAAGGCGATTATGCCGAACATCAGCAGGGTCACTCGGTCCATAGCGGCACGAGCCTCCCGATGACATTTGCGCGCGGCACCGGCCCGAAATAGCGGCTGTCGAATGACCGAATATCGTCGCTGCCGAGCAGGAAGATTTCGTTGTCGGCGAGTGTCCGGCACCCGTTCCACCGTGGCAGCGGGCGGCCTCTGGTATCCTTCGCCAGCCGTCGCGCAACGATCTCGCCGTCGATGATGACCGCGTCATTGAAGGTGCAGACTTCGTCGCCCGGCAGCGCCGCAAGACGTTTTACCAGCGGCACGTTGCGGGGCAGATAGCCGCGTTCGGCGGCGAGTTCGGCGAGCGATTCTGGCGGGCGGACGAGCACCAGATCGCCCCGAGCCGGTGCTGCAAGCCCGAGGCGATAGAGGCCGACGGGCGCGCTGGCCGAGGCGTTCCAGACCAGCCAGGGCCTTGGTTTGACGGTGCCGGCGAAGCCGATCAGGGTCAGTCCAATCACGGCAGCGGCGATGGTTTTGCGTGCCTGGAGGCGCGGCAGGCCGCTGCCGATCAGACGGATGGAAGGGCGCCGGCTCATGCTCGGCCTCCCTGGCCGGCTTGGCCGGAACCGGCCTCACCACCCGCGTTACGGGCGTACTGCGGGTGTCCTTTCGACCATCCGTCGAGTTCGTCGATGTGGTAGCGGACATAGCGGCCGTGCTTGCGGAATTTCGGGCCGCCGCCCGTGAGCCGCATCTTTTCCAGGGTGCGCTGGGAGAGCCCGATATAGAAGGCTGCTTGGGCTGTGCTGAGAAAGGGACTGCCCTTTTTGGCGCGGGCCGCGCGTTCGTTTTCGTCGTCCATGGTGATCCTCGTTTCGCTTCGGACAAGCGAGGGCGAGGATGGGCGAGCGAGATCGCCTCCGGGACGGGCGAAGAGTCCGGGGAGAGTTTTCGCCGCCTTTTCGGGCGGACGGGTTTGGCTAGAGCGCCTGGGAATGATGAGCCCCGCGCCGGCTGGGGCGCGAGGCTCGGGTCGGCCGATCAGTCGGCCGGGTTCCAGATGATGGCGTAGGTGTCGTCATCGTCCTGGCCGGCGGCGCGGCCGAGATTGGCGTAGAGCTTGCGCGGTCCGAACTCCGGCGCCGCAATCGACAGGCTCACATAGTCCTTGCCGGAGGTTTCGCCGGTGCGGATCCAGCCGGCGCCAACTTCGACCCCTTGCGTCAGCACCCGGAAGTCGGGATGGTTGTCGGCGCTCTTGGCCTGGTTGGGGACGATGTCGATGTCGGCGCGGACGCTGAGCGTCTTGAGCTGGCCCTTGTAGCCGCCGTTTTCCTGCTTGTTGACGTAACCGATCGCGGTCATTTCGAAGTCTCCTTTTGCTGTCGCCGGGGACCATCCCCTGCGATGGCGGACCGTAATGGGCGCGTCCGGACCGCCTGAACCCGACAGGGCCGAAGCGATAGCGGAGGACCTGAGCGGGCAGCTTTTTTGAAGCGAAGCGGCGCGAGGAAGCCGCCGCAGGCGGCGGGGAAAAAAGCTGATCGGCGAGGGTTTCGGGCGGCCGGATCCGCCCATAGGTCACAAGCCAGCCGCAGGGGAATGGTCCTTGAAGAGAGCAGGAGATCGTGGGAAACGCGGTCGCTACAGCCAGGCAGGAGGGGCGGGAATTTACAAGGCCTGCGGCTGATCAGGTGCCCACGCCGATCGAGATCGTGACCGCAGGTTGGGCGCAGATCAGGCATCGGGCGGGCGGACCGATCCATGGGGATCAGGAGTTTGCCGGCCTGGATCTTGGTGCGCGATGCGGGGCAAAGGAAGCTCGAACATGCAGGCGGCGAACGCAGCTTCCGCCCTGCTTCCGGCGAGGCTTGCGGCCATGATCTCGCTGCAAGCGCGCTACGGTTCGCGGCGAACCTGCCACAGGCCGGAACCGGCTATCGCATGCGCCACCATCGGGCGAAGTGCTGCGCTCGGATGGTCGAGCAGCCCCAAGCGCACGCCTCTCTGATCAGCCGTGAGAACGTCTCCCATTGCGACGCTTCGTCGGAGTCGAGGCGGGCGACGTTCTCGATCAACGAGGCTTCGAGAGCATCGGCGTCCTCGCCAGCCTCCATGATGGCGCAGGGCAAGGGATTGGCTTTACCTCGCCCGTCGGCGAGCGATTTCGAGGCGAAATAGCGCGCCGTCCGGCGACGATCTCGAAGCTTTCCGGCGAGCCGTTGGGCCGCACCAGAAGCGGCACGAGGACGCCGCGCGCGGACGCCGCGCGCGGACGGACGGCAGAATGTCGGACAGGTCGGGCGTGCGTTTTCCGTGGCGCATGTTGAGGGCGGAAATATTCAGTCGGTCGAGCGAATATGGGCAAGCTTCGTGTCTTTCTCCTTCGTTTGGGGTGCGATTGTCCCCGCCGGAGAGACCGAAGACCGATGCGGCGGGGACGGGTTTGCGCCTAGCGGCGCTCTGGCTCCGCCGCGCCTAGCGGCGCTCGGAATGGGATTTGGCAAGTGCTTCCGCTGCCTGCCTCAGAAGCCGCTCGGCTTCGGTGATCTGGCCGGCGCTGCGCGCGGCCTCCGCATAAACGGACAGCGGACAACGCGCTATGAAATAAAGGTCGCGCTCGATGCCCAGTCCGAGCGGACCCTTGATGGATTCGAGTTCGGCAAGGCTGACGCTGCCGAGTTCAGGGAAGCCGAAGCCGAGGTCGCAAAGGCCGAACAGCGTGTCGCCGTCCACATCGAGTTCGGTCAGGAGCCAGATCGCAGGACCGGCCGGATCGAACAGTTTCACGACCGGTGCGTGGTCGGTTTCGGTGTCGGCAGCGCCGTTGGCGAGGAGCCGGGCGCGCAGTTCATCGGTGATCAGGATCATTGCGGAATTCCTTCAAGACGGTTCGGGCTGACTGAGTTGCGGCTTTTTGAAACAGGCGGATACGAGCGGCTGGTGCGCCGCGCGCGGGCGCGCATCGGCGCGCCCTCAGAAGCGCAAGGCGGTCGCGCATGGCGATGGAGCGTGCTCACGCGGCGATCTCGGCATTCGCCTCACTTTTGATCTCGGCATGCGCCTCACCTTCGACGTCGGTCTTAAGGCCGAGCAGGAAATCGGCGGCTTTCGAGGCGTGGCTGGCGGCGCGGAAGATGGCGCGATTGTCCTCGCGCAGCACCTTCAGCCATGAGCCGATATAGTCGGCGTGGCGCACCGTCGGCTCAATGCCGAGACTGCTGCAGACGAAAGCCGCTGCGATTTCGGCGACCAGTTCCTCGCGCGCATAGGTTCTGGAGCCGAATGAGCCTGACAGGTCGCGCGCGAGTCGCGTCGGGTGGCCGGTCCAGTGGCCAAGCTCGTGAAAGCAGGTCCGGTAGTAGTCGATCTGGTGGAAGAAAGCCGGCTGGGGCGGCACCTGGATGGTGTCGCTTCCGGGCATGTAGAAAGCGCGATCGCCACCGATACGGAAATCCGCACGGCTTCTGCGAATAAGTTGCTCGGCCTGCGGGACGATTTCGCGCGCCGGCAGCGGCTCGGCGGCGGCATGGAGATCGTCGGGCAGATTATCGCACTGCGCGACATTGAAGACGGTAAAGCGCTTCAAAAAAGGCACAGCCTGCGGTTCGTCGCCATCGGCCTTGGCGCGTTCCTTTTCGTCCTTGGGAATAAATCGGTCAGCGTGAACGATGGTCGTGCCGCGCTCGCCCTTCCTGACATTGCCGCCAAGGGCAAGCGCCTGCTGGAAGGTGAGCCAGTTCTGGCTGGGGTATGCGCGCTCGAGGACGGCGCCCCACAGGATCAGGATATTGATGCCGGAATAGCGGCGCTGGGTGGCTGCATTCCTGGGCAGGCCAAGGCCTGCCTTTGCCCTGCCCCAGGGCTTGACCCATGGCACGGTGCCGCGCTCCAGTTCGGCAACGATGCGATCTGTGATCTCCTGATAGAGGCTGGCGCCTGAGCGCCCGCCCTTGCCCGCGCCAGCCCCTCGGCTGCCGGAACGCTTGTTGTTTGCACGCATTGTCTGGTCCTCCATTCGCCAATCGCGCCCTCCCCGGAAGCGGGGTGGGCGGCGAAAGCGACCGGAAAGGCCCGCCGTAGAAGGCGGACCGCATCCGAAGGACCGGAACGAAGAGGAGGACCCGGAGCGGCAAGCGGAGGGTTGCGGGATGCCGCGGCTGGCCTAGAAGGGAGTGCCGCCCACCCCGTGCCACCGGGGAAGGCCACCACAAAATCGACGCCGGCCAGCTGGCCGGCGACCGTCAGCAGCCGACAGGCTGCCGGCGTCAGGGGGCGAAGCCGGATGGCCGAGACCGCCTGAGCCTGTCGAAGAAAAGCGGGCTCGGTGCACGAGCACCCGGCGCGCGCCTTCAGGCGCGCGGGCGCTCAGGACTCTGGTCCCGAGAGCAGTTGATGCGGTCAAAATGCCCATTTTGCAGCTGTGGAAGACTGAACCTTGGCGTTTGCGCGCACATCGGCGATGCAGCTTCGCAGCCCGGCCGTCTCTACCACCCCGGCTATCACTTCGTCGCCGACCACCAACGCCGGCGTGCCGGTGATGTACAGCTCGTTCGCGAGCGCGCGATCGCGTGCGATGGCTTCGGTGATGGCCGGGCCTTCCATATCCCGCTTGAGCTGCTCAACATCGAGGCCGACACGTGCCGCAATGACTAGGGTAGTTCTTTGGTTCACCAAGCCGGGAAAAGCAAAAAGGGCGCGATTAAACGCCTCAAATTTTCCCTGTTTGTGGGAGGCGAGCGCCGCACGCGCGGCGAATTCGGAAGCAGGTCCCAGGACCGGGAGCTGTTTACGCACAATCCTCAGATTGGGATCATGCTTGAGGGCTTGCTGGAGAATGAGGTCCATTTCCTTGCACAGCGGGCAGTTGTAGTCGAGGAATGAGGCCAGGGGGACGTCGCCCTGCGGATTGCCGGCGACTGGCGAGGCGAGGTCGTTGAGGAGTGCGTCGCGATGCTGCGGAATGAGTATCCTCAAGTCCGCCGCGAGCAAGGCGTTCATCTCCGAGCCGTTGCAGGTCGTCAACCTATCTGGCTGTCGCCTTAGCGTTCCCAGCACGGACAGGGCGAGGACTAAAAAACCGATTACGGCGACAAGGACGGCGTTTTGCTTTGACATGGGTCGGGCTCCAATCAGCCGTTAACGGGGCAGCAACGGCTGGCCTTTTGGCGTGAAAGTTGGTCGTCGCTTTGGATCGCGTGCCCGGCAGTTCCCGCAGTATCGGCAGTCGCGGGGGGGGCTCACAATTCGATGCCGGCGCCATCTGGCGGTTGCTTTATGACGGCTTCGCTCCAATGGGCTGACTGCAATAGCTGAGCGGCGTTCGCGAGTTGCCAGCCGAGACCACCGGTCATCACGCCGGGCGATCTGCCCTTCAACGAACGCCCGAGCGCCGAAGGACCCGCTCGCGAGAGCCTTTGCCAATCGTCCATCATCCGGCTCGCCCTGCTTCGGGCAACACGAACCTTCCCACTGCGTTGCCGAGAAAAATGGTCAGCACACGGCACTCCGACACAAAGTGGTCGACGCGAAGAATAAGCGTCACGCCGACAGCTGGGGCGGTCGGAACGACAAAGAGCGCCGCGGCCAACGTGAGGAGGCCCGCACCGGTAATGCGAGTTGTTCCCTTCGAAGAGAGCAAGGCGACGAACAGCAGCAGGATCCGACCGCCGATCGACATATCCGTGTTCGTCGCCTGGGCGAGGAAGAGGGGGACCAGCGTCAGGTGGATATTGGTGCCGTGCAGATTGAATGAATATGCGGCCGGGATGCCGAGGCCCACGACCGAACGCCTGGCGCTCGCCCCTTCGACGGGCGCGGCCCTCATCAGAATGCCGACCAGCTTGAACACCGGCGCGAGGAGCGCCTGAAGCAAAGAAAGCACAGGCTTGCCCGTGTCGCCGACCATCGCCAGAGCGATGCCGAACAGCACCGAGAAGAACAGGACCTGCATGATGTCGCCTTCGGCGAAGGCACCAACGATTGACGGCATCAGCAAGCCGGTCACGAACTGCTCGTGGATCTTCGCCGCATAGCCCTTCACGGCCTGAGCATCGAGCGAGGCTGGATCGATGTTGAGGCCGGCACCTGGCTGAACGACATTTGCGACAATGAGACCGACAATCAATGCGAGGCTCGAGAAGGTGAGGAAATAGATCATTGCCTTGCCGGCGACCCGGCCGACCTTCTTGAGATCGTTCATGCCGCCGATGCCGGTTGCAATTGTCAGGAAGATGACAGGCGCGATGATGATCTTCACGAGCTTGATGAAAGCATCGCCGAGCGGCTTCAGAGCCTCTCCGCTCCCCGGATAGAAAAAGCCAACAGCGACGCCGAGGGCGACGGCGGCAAGCACCTGAACGTAAAGCCGCGCAATATGGGGCTTACGAGGCCCGGCGTTCGCGCTGTGGACTTGTGGAGCTAACACCGTTTCTCTCCCTGCCGGATCGGGGCGGGCTCTTCCTCGCTTCAAGGCCTCTCACTGGCGGCGCTCCGATCGAACGCTGCTGCCATCTCGGGCGCAAGCGCCGTGCCAAGCAGCGGCGGCGCGATAACGCGCAGAGGCAACCTGTTTAACTTGGTGGCTGCGATCGGGATCTAGATGGTCGACATCTGGCTATGGCTATGTCCAAGCCATCGCCCAGTCGGCTGAGCTTGCGGATATCAAACACCGCCGTCGACAGGGGATCGCTACCGCGATCCGTATAGTCTGGCGCTCCACAGATGGAGTAATCGACCGGCCGGGTTACGGCATGGGCCCTGAGCTGCCTCTTCGCGCGCGATCGTCGTTCTGGCCGCACCGCCCGCGAGCCACAATAAGTTTGTCCCGCCTCTTACAATAATTCATCAAGGCGTCTACCTCGGCAATCACCAGATCGGGCGTGATGTCGAACTTGCAGCGGACTTTGACCGGACAGCGCCGCACTTTGTCCAGACCACATCCGCGACATTCAATAACGCTCATAAGCATGCTGACCAGGGGACCACGGAAACCCCAAATTTCCGGTAGATGTGACGCGGTGAAAATGCCGACAGTAGGGCGGCCAAGCTGGGCAGCGACATGCCCAGTGCCTGAATTGTTCGACACCACGAGCGCGGCCGAATTCATGAGATGATTGAATTCCAATTCTGACAAGTCGACAGCCGTTCGAATCTCCGCGGCTCCACGGTCGCGAGCTGTCATCGCGACCTCCTCAAGCGCTTCCCGGCTTTCGCCACGGCCGACGAGAACCACCTCACCGCGGGTAGAAAGAGCAGCGACAAGTTTGCCAAAGTTTTCGATCGGCCAATCGCGAAGGCTGGAATTCGAAAACGGAGCCACGACGATCGGGGACTTGCCTTCTGCCGAACTCTGTCGGCGGCCCGCTTCACTTTCTGCGTCGAAACAGGCCGCTGCCTTTGCGACCAGAAACAGGAGGATTTCCGACACATGCTGGAGACGTACCTGCTTACGGTCAACGAACCAATCAAGCCATGTGCGAGGGAATTTGTCGGCGATCCCTATTTTTTGAGCCAGCTTGTAGAAGATGGTTCTGCGCAATTTCAGATCGAATGGCGCTATCGCAATATCGATCTGATGCATTCCGTAAGGATCAACTATCGCCGCACGATGCCTGGCGGGGATTTCGAGCAAAATGGGCCTTGTCTCATCCGGGACACGCATATCAATGGCGAGATCAAACTCGCCGGTCAGCAGCGGCCGTATGTCGGCCGCTTTCTTGCGGGTATCGACCTTCGGGTTGCGAGGAAAGAAGTCAAAAGCAACGTAATCGTCGGCGAGGTCGAACTGTTTTGCAGTGTCGATGTTCCAGCTTCCGACCACCAGCGTAATGTGGGCATCGGCAAAGCGCTGACGCAGGTCCATCAGGGGCGCTAGAGACATCCAAAAGTCCCCGACACGATCAAGCTTAAGCGCCAAAATTCTCATCTTGGCGCTTGGCTGTTCCGACTCTTCCCAACTGCGGTATATAATTTGATTGGCGTCGCGCTTTGTAAAGTATCCCATTGCCATTCCGAGGTTATACGTACAACATTGCTAGCCAAGTTATGTGTGTGTAGGTTGGATTCTTCCAATCTGATCCGCGTTAACAAATTAACGCGGCAAGCGACTCTGAAACGACTGGTGATTTGCGGTGTTCGCGTCTGCGAACCGAAAGAGGAGTTCCGGCGTCAGCCCCGGTCAGTCCGGAAGCTTTGCCGACCAGCGACGGCAACGACGAGCGGAAAGATGGGCTGTCGAATTTCTTTGCGGGAAGAGGCAGGTGCGGACTGGCCTGAATGAGTTAGGCCTGGGTGACGCCGGTCGTTCAACGGTTCTGAGAGGGGAAGACTCCGCTAAGAAATCGAGGTCGGACAATTCGAAATCGTCGGCCTGCTGCAACTCATTCCCAGGACAATTTCCAGCGCACGTCTGAGGTCATGCAAAGATTTTTCCCCTTTCGGGCCCCTTTTCACGCGACAGAGGCAGCGGATGGTCGATGCGTGCCGGTGCTGACGTCAATGCGAGATTCCGGAAGGTTGAGAAAATCGTTTGTTTCGATGAAGCCCATCCACGCCATGGATAGATGGCTGCCAAAGTTTGCGGCCACAATACAGCGGAGCGGTAGCCTAGCCGCTCCGGTGCGCGCTCACTTTCGAAGCGCCCAGCACCATCTCGGCATCGAGCACCTCCGGAAGTACCCGGCAGCGCCGCCAAATGGCGGCCAACCCGTCGAACCGAAAATCCGCGGGCGCATTCCCGCACAGGCGCGACTAGACGCCTCTCCTGTTTCCCCAGAGTATAACGTGCAACTGCGGCAACACGCGTGCTTCGAACCACCTGTCGTGTGTCACCTTTTCCACAAGCCACTCCATGCGTTTTATTATTCCGTCCAGGTCGACAGGTGCGTCTTCATTGCCAGGGCGCGGTGGCGTGTGGTTGCCGGGTTGCAGATAGACCGGAAGGCGCGGAAATCGCGCGGCGGCGTCTTTGGCATAGGCGTAGTCACTCTCGTCGAAAACAACGAGCTTGAGCACGATTTGCGGCTTCTGCTGCGCCGCTTCTATGCACGCCTCGAATGCAGCCCAATCGGTCCTCATTTCGCTTGACGGCGGCTTTGGGCTGAGAACCAGCACATCAAGATCCGCAAACCAGTCGCTGACCACCGAACCCTGGGTTTCCAGCGCAAAACGGTAACCTTCACCATGGCCTCGCTCGATCAGCGCACCGAAGGGCTGAATGGCCGGATTGCCGCCTGACAGCGACACCATCACTGGCCGGCCACCGGAAAGCCCAACGACGCTTTGCCACACCGCATCGATTGGCATCATCTCCCATTCGTGGCGGAATTGGCTGTCCACCGCATGGAGGCTGTCGCACCAGGAGCACCGGTAGTCACACCCGCCGGTTCTGATGAAGACTGTAGGCAACCCGATGAGCACTCCCTCGCCCTGGATCGTGGGCCCAAATATCTCGCTCACACGGATTGCGGGACGCGTGTCCGTCACGGCCGGTATTCCGCCCAGGTTTTCGGGGTTTCGCTCACCCGCACGGCCGCGGTTTCCGGCAGACGTGCCTTGCACCATTCATAGAAATGTCTGGCCAAGTATTCCGCCGTGACTTGCTCATGTCCCAGCACCTCGTTGAGGTGCCGATGGTCTAGGCTCTCGTCGATATAGCGTTTGAGCGGCGCCAGATCGTGATAGTCACGCACGAAGCCGTGCGCGTCCAGGTCCTTCGCCGAAAGTTCCACTTCGACGATGTAGTTATGCCCGTGCAGGCGTGCGCACTGATGATCCGGCGGCAAAGAGGTGAGCTGGTGCGAGGCCGAGAAGTGGAATTCCTTGGTGATGCGGAACATCAGGCGCTCCTCCTCCGCAGCGCCTCGAGCCAGAAGACAGGGTCTTCGTAGTCGGCAGGATCAGCGTGCCCCGCGAGATGAAACGCCTCGCGCCGCTCCACGCAGGTCCCGCACCGTCCGCAGTGACGCTCGCCGCCCTTGTAACACGACCAGGTCTCCGCAAATGGCGTTCCGCATCTTGCTCCATCCCGGACGATGTCGCCCTTCGTGAGGTTGACGTAAGGCGTGTAAAGGCGAATCTCTGCGTAGCCTTCCAGCGCGCGGTCTTGCATCATCTGGAAAGCTTCGATGAAGGCCGGACGGCAATCTGGATAGATGAAATGGTCCCCACCATGGACGGCCATCGCCACCGCTTCGGCCTTGTGCGCGGTGGCGAGACCGAAGGCAATTGCCAACATGATGGCGTTCCGGTTCGGCACTACCGTGATCTTCATCGTGTCTTCGGCGTAGTGGCCGTCCGGCACGTCGAAATTATCGGTGAGCGCTGAGCCGGAAAGGCCGCGGCCGATTTCGGGGATGTTGATGATCTGGTGCATAGTGTTCAGTCGCTCCGCGCAGAGAGCGGCGAAGCCCAATTCTTTCCTGTGCCGTTGGCCGTAATCGAAAGACAGGAGGCCGGCGAGCTCGTGCTCCGCTGCCACGCTGTGAGCAAGGGAAACGGAGTCCAATCCGCCGGAGCAGATGACGAGAGTCTTCATCGTGGTATCCTTGTTTTGACCGGGTAAGGCTGCGACCGGAGATTTCTCTGCGGTCCCCCTACCCCAGCGAGTCAACTTTGTGAACCCGGTGGAGTCTGATCGCTGACGTGCCGTGGCGCAGCGGGCGTCGACAGCGGGCTCTTTCATGGATGTCCAAACCCAAGCATATGCTCAGAAGGACAGATGCGAAGCGACCTCGAGGCATTGCTGGGAAAGAAGATGACCCATCCAATCTGCGTTAGGGATGCTTGCATAGGCCACACGCGAATTGGCGAAGTAACGAGGAAGGTACGGAGTTCGTTAACGGCGGAAGTGCAGAAGCCCAAGTTCAAGGACAGTGCGCGCGCCCTGCTTCAGGATCAGTTCGATCTGGAACACGAATCCGTCGTTGCAATCACCCCTATATTGCGCGCAATAGCCTACATGGCGTTGGATGAACTGGATTTGGCGATTTTCCAGATGGCGGTCGAAAGCGTCCGCTCACTCTCCCTAAGCTTCAACCAAAAAGCCGCAGAGATAGCCACGAGGAGCCACGGTGTCCTGGTTTTCGACGTGCGGGTCGATGGTGACTCGGAGGTCCAGCGGATCGCAGCCATCCGATATCGAGCCGACCAGACGGGCGTGGTCGCGTTGGACAGACAAGGCCTTGTTACCCGCTCTTGCATGGTCAATGGCACTTTCTCACATTTCATTTCGCCATTGGAGAACTGGGCCGGCATGCCCCTGTCAATGCAGGCCAAGATCGATATCACCGTCCATGCCGGTCTCTTCCTAGGCGCCTTGCGAAATGCCGGTCATATGCTTGGCAGCTAGCATATGACCGGAATGCATCTGTGGATTTTTGGCTCCATCTGCGCGTCCGAGCTGCCGGCCACCGAGGCTCTGTGGCGCGCGGATGTGTCCGGGGAGAGCGCGACGATCTGCTGCACACGTTCGGATATACCTCACGCGCACGAGCCGCCCTCCTAAGTGACCTTCTCCTTCACGTTACAGGGATTGCGCGAAAATATTCCGCCGGTGCGCCTGCTTGGCGGTTACGCCGCGCTTCTGCAGTTAATCGAGCAGGAAAATCGCGCAATCAGTGGAGATCCACGAGAACTGGCTCGAGGCGACCCGCTACCTCAACATGGATCATCTGCGCGAGCACAAGAAGGAGAGCCTGAGAGCACTGGCCGCCTGAGACGCGGCCCGCCATGTCCGCCGCTCCGCTAAACACGGGGCTGCGCGACGGACACGCCAACGTCACCGCTAATGCCCCGCCATTTTGCAGAACTCAGCACACTACCGCTGGTGCTTTACAATCAGGTGGCAAACTGATCATGCCATTCACCGATCCTGCGGGCTTCACCCCAGCCTTGGCTCTTAGGCCTACGGCAGCGTTGATCCATGCCAGCAACACTTCTTACGTGGGAGCATGAATACGAACCCCGTTCGCCGAGCTATTGCGCGATTCACCATTCATTCACTTTATTAGCGCACGTTCAGAAGCGGACATGTTGGTGTAGCTCGTACGTGCCCAAAGCCCCGGCGCATCGACCCAGCGCCGGGGCTTTTTTGGTACCAGAAGGCACCGCTGAGAGGAGCAATCGTCCAGCGGTGCAGGCCTTGGCTGCTTGTGAACGATTCCGGAGTTGCTGCTTTTTTGCGGCGTAAAGAAATCCGGGCTTTTACAGTGTCCAAAAACTCGGGTGTCTGCGGCGGGGCGCGCCATTTGGCGTGGCAACGCTGGAACTGCGGATTGCACCTAAAAACTTCCCCAGGTCGTGCGGGGGAATCGACCGGAATAGTCGTAAGCTTCGCACTACGCCGTCCGGCCAGCATATCAACCGTACGTAGCGCACGCGGGCGGGAGCATTGGTCAGGCTGAGCATCGTTAAGCGCTACGCCGACAGGCCGAGAACCGGTTGCCATAATACAGGTCCGTTCAGACGTCCCCTCCAGCGGATGCGCTTGAGGCTAGCGTGGGAAATCTCGAGAAAACCGGCGACCGCCTCCGTGTTACCAACCGGCTTCGGCTGTCCGATGCGCGACAACGGCCACGTTGCGAGACGCAGGATCCGTTCCATGCGCGTATCGGTCACTGTCACAATCCGAGTGAGATTGTTCGCCAAGCCGAATTCGATCATGCCGGCGAAGAGCTCGTACGTTGCTTGCGCCAGTCCGCCAGACTTAGGCGCTGATGGAGGGAGATCGAGTGCGAAACGACTGCTCTCCCAAATGCGGGCACTCGCGGGCGCCGCAGTCTCACCCAGCAGCATCGGAAAGGTGTCGCGCAACATTGTCGGTCCGGTAGTCGGTAAAAGACGGACGCAACCGCAAATTCGCCAGTCGGATCCCTTGAGAAGCAGATAGACGGGGTTCAGGCTGTCAAATGCGTCTGTTTCCATCTCGCTTTCGGTCTGAACTTCCCAATCCAGCCTTTCCTTGAAGACCCGATGCCTGAGCCCGTGCATTTCATTGAGCTCGTTTGGAAACTCGCCATAGAGCTCAGGTGTTATCAGCTGCATCATCTGTCGCCTCCGTGCAGGATGTGTTCCCGCTATCGAAGAGCAAAGCCGACATTGATGCAGCCTGTAGACCTTTACAGCTTTCCAACAAAAGGCGTCAGGATCTCCACTGACGGGAAGCAGTCAGCCGTGCTATGCCCTGGTTGATCGTTCGCACGCCAAGCTTTGCCTTGGCGTTTTCCAGATGGAAGGTCACGGTGCGTTTCGAGACGCCGAGAATCTGGCTGATATCCCAGGCGGACTTACCGCGCGCCGCCCATTTCAGGGATTCGAACTCCCGCGGGGTCAGCGTTATGCCATCCACCACGCAATCTTCGGCGAGCTGGCGCCGGGCATGTATATGAAAGTTGATTGCGACCAGCTGCAATGCTTTTTCGTAGCGAGTGAGTGACCGCAAGAGAGGCGGGCGGGACTGGTCGGAAGCAAAGGTCAGCGCCGCAAACCGGCCGCGGTGGTCATGCATGGACATGGTCAATCCGCCGCGAATGCCAAAGTGAGCTGCTTTTTCCAGGATCTCTTGCTGCGAGGCCGGCAGACACTGGCGGGGTCGATCCACGCCCCAACCAAAAGTATCCCAGCCTTGCAGCCCGCGCAGGATCACCGGATCATGGCTGTGGTAGCGCAGTTGCAGATAGTGCGATGTCCAGGATGAAGGATAATTTGAAATCAATCGCGGCGTCTGGCCGGAGACCGACGGGTAACTGAAATAGGCGAAGAGCGGAAAGTCGAAGCCGGCTGCGGCGGACGCAATCGCCTCATGGAGGTCGACCGCATCGACGCTTGCAGAGAGTTGCTCTACGAAGTTTTCGAATACGCGATACATTAGCCCCTTTGCGCCACCTCCTCGAATGTTGCTCGACGCCAGACGGAAACCTGGGTTTAAATGACCCCGCATCGATGCGACGCGGACGATTTGGTCGCCATCATCGCCGGCATTACTTTGTTGCTTCCCCGTGAAGCGAACGCCGCGCACCTGGCCGCATACCAACCGGGGATGTTGAGACGTTATCGATGAGCCGTGTGTCGCCGAGCCAAGCCGCGATAAGCAAGCGTGCTGGTCGGTCAAGCCTTGCTAGCGGCTGCAGGTCTGTTTCGCCGCGAAGTTCCAGGTACTCGACCTCGCGAAAGCCTGTCGCCAGAATTGTTGCACGCGCTTCATCAAGCATGGGCAGGACAGGAGAGCCACGCGCAAGCCGCTCAGCCGTGTCGAGCAAGACCGAAGCCAGCTTTGGGGCAATGGCGCGTTCTGCTGGCGAGAGCCGGCTATTGCGCGACGATAGGGCAAGACCATCGGCTTCGCGGACTGTCGGACATGCGAGCACGGTGATCGGGAGGTCAAGGTCCCGGACCAAGCGCCTGACAAGCTGAAGCTGCTGGAAATCTTTTTCGCCAAAGAAGGCGAAGTCAGCGCCGGTCTGCAGGAAGAGCTTGGCCACGACCGTCGCCACGCCATCGAAATGGCCGGGCCGGAAGGCGCCGCACAGGCCCTCGCTGAGAGTGGACACCGAAACGGCCGTGGCGAAGCCCGCTGGGTACATCTCGTCTGCATCCGGCACATAGAGCAGATGTGCGCCTGTCGGCACGAGCTTGGCAGCATCTTCGTTTTCCGTCCGGGGATAGGCGGCAAGGTCGGCGGCACTGTTGAACTGCTTGGGATTGACGAACAGCGTCACGACTACCCGCTCGGCCTTCTGAAGCGCGGCACGCACGAGGCTCAGATGGCCTTCGTGCAAGGCTCCCATGGTCGGCACAACGGCGATACGGGTGCCTGAGCGACGCCATCCCGCGGCAACAGCGCGGAGCTCGGCAACGGTTCGAACGATCGGCACGCTCATGTGACGCCTCCGGCCTCCGTCTCGTTGGCGTAGAGATGTTCGGCCGCCGGAAAGCGCCGTTCCCTCACGTCGGCGGCGTAAGCCGCTATCGCCGCATCGGCCTGGTCGCCTAGTTCGGCGTAGCGCTTGACGAATTTCGGCCGGAAAGAGCTGAAAAGCCCGAGCATATCGTCGCTGACCAGAATCTGGCCGTCGCAGGCGAGCGAGGCACCGATGCCGATCGTGGGGACGGCGATCTCCGCAGTGATGCGCCGTGCAAGCGGCTCGGGCACTTTCTCCAGCACCACAGAGAAAGCGCCGGCCTCCGTGACCGCACCGGCGTCGCGCCTGATGCGCTCGGCATCGTCTCCCCGCCCCTGGACGCGGTAGCCGCCGAGAGTATTGACCGCCTGCGGCGTCAAGCCGACATGGGCCATGACAGGCACGCCGCGCGCGGCGAGGAAGCGGATCGTCTCGGCCATGGTCTGGCCCCCCTCGAGCTTCACCGCTGCACAACCGGTCTCCGCCATCAGGCGCGCAGCGTTGCGGAAGGCCTGCTCGGGGCTTTCTTCATAGGAACCGAATGGCAGGTCTACGACCATCAATGCTCGCACCAGACCGCGGCGCACCGCCTGGCCGTGCATGATCATCATGTCGAGAGTGACGCCCAGCGTCGACGAGAGGCCGTGCAGGACCATGCCGACGCTGTCGCCGACGAGAACGATGTCGCAGTGTCGATCGGCCAACCTGGCGATCGGCGTGGTATATGCCGTCAGGCAGACGAGTGGAGTCTGGCCTTTCCGCATCCGAACATCCGGCGGTGCAATTCCCTTTGGATCACCAGCTGCGCTCAACCCATCCCTCCTTCCCTAGCGTTACCCGCCGCAGGTGTCGCGTTTGGCACATTTTTGTGCAAGTGCGAAGAGCTAAAAATGGGCATGCAGCTGTGCGGTGTTGACGTGCGGACAGCCTCGCTTACATTAAATCGATTAAGGCTCCCGGGCACGGGTCAACCACTTTCACGAACATGGACGATCAGGCAACAGGAACCAGGAAAGACAAAGCCGGCAAGGCGGACCAAGTCAAAGTGGACCTGATCGCCGTCGTCGTGGCCGTAAATGAAAGTGACCCCTGTCTCCTAACCATCGGCGAGGCTGACACCCTGCCGTCCGGACCTTTTGCGCTTGAGCACCGGTCGCCGCAATCCGGTTTGAGGGGGTGGGTCGAGCAGCAGACCGGCCAGCCCTTGGGGTACATCGAGCAGCTTTACACCTTCGCCGATCGGGACCGAATCGGCGTCGAACGCCAGCAACGCGTCATCTCCATCAGCTATCTCGCTTTGACCAGCAAAGAACAGGCAGCGGGCTCATCCAAGTGCGGCTGGCAAAGCTGGTACGACTATTTTCCATGGGAGGACCACCGCTCCGGCACCCCGCCGGTGGTGCTGGATGTTGTGCGACCGCGCTTGATCGGTTGGGCAGACGGAGCCAGCGACGCGGCCACGCGACGCGAACGCCGGCAGCGGGCGGCGATCGCCTTTGGCTTCGACGACCGTTATTGGAACGAGGAGCTCGTGCTTCAGCGATATGAGTTACTTTATGAAGCAGGCCTGGTCCAAGAGGCCGGAAGCGGACGGGAGACGCCGCTTCCCCTGGTGCCGAGCAAACCTATGGTCGCTGATCATCGCCGTATCGTGGCAACGGGCATTGCGCGGCTGCGCTCCAAGATCAAATACCGGCCCGTTGTCTTTGAGCTTATGCGACCGACCTTTACGCTACTGCAGCTGCAGCGAACCGTGGAGGCGCTCGCCGGCAGGCTCATCCACAAGCCGAACTTTCGCCGCCTGATCGAGCAACAGGAACTGGTCGAGGAGACCGGTGAGACCACTGCGGAGACCGGTGGTCGGCCGGCGAAGCTCTACCGCTTCCGCCACGCCGTTCTCGACGAAAGGGCCATCGCCGGGACAAAATTGCCGCTGGCGCGGGGTTGACATCCCTTATACTCACGGCAAGTATATGCCGGTTATCTTCAACTAGAGTATAAGCGGGGGCATCAATGAGCGCCGTGCTGCCTACGGCCGCGTTCCTCTACGAGCGCGTCCGGCGCGTGATTCCGCCGATTGAATGGCCGTCTTTCGTGGACGATATCGAAGCCATCCTTGCGCTGAAGCGCGAGCGCAATGCCATCATCCTGGCGCACAACTATCAGACGCCCGAGATCTACCATTGCGTCGCAGACATTGTCGGCGACAGCTTGGCGCTGGCCCGCAAGGCTGTGACAGTCGAGGCGCAAGTCATCGTCCTTGCCGGCGTGCATTTCATGGCCGAGACGGCCAAGCTGCTTAATCCGGACAAGACCGTGCTTATCCCCGACCTGGGCGCTGGTTGCTCGCTGGCCGATTCGATCACGGCACAAGACGTGCGGCTGATGCGACAGAGTTATCCCGGCGTGCCCATTGTCACCTATGTCAACACCTCCGCGGCCGTGAAGGCCGAGTCCGACATCTGTTGCACCTCGGGCAACGCAAAGGCGGTGGTGGAATCGCTCGGCGCGCCGCGTGTGATCATGCTGCCCGACGAATATCTCGCCAAGAACGTCGCCGCCGAGACGAAGGTCGGGATCATCGCCTGGAAGGGTCGTTGCGAGGTGCATGAGCGCTTCACCCCGGCCGATATTCGCGAACTGCGCGCCGCACATCCGGGTGTCATCGTGCTGGCCCATCCCGAATGCCCCCCGGACGTTGTCACAGAGGCGGATTTTTCGGGTTCCACCGCGGCCATGTCGGATTATGTCGAGCGGGAAAAACCACCCCGCGTAGTGTTGATGACGGAATGTTCGATGAGCGACAATGTCGCGATCGCGAATCCCGACGTCGAGTTCGTCCGCCCCTGCAATCTCTGTCCGCACATGAAGCGCATCACGCTGGCTAACATTCGCGTCGCACTCGAGGAGAACCGGCATGAGGTTCGGATCGATCCCGGGATTGCAGGGCGCGCGCGCCGCTCGGTCGAGCGTATGCTTTCCATATGAGCCTCGACGTTCATGACATCGGCGGGGCGCCGGTCATCATCGGCGCCGGTGTGGCAGGCCTGATGACGGCGCTTCATCTGGCGCCGGAACCGGTTGTGCTTCTGTCCAATGCGGGGCTGGGAACCGGAGCCTGCAGCGAGCTCGCCCAAGGCGGTCTTGCGGCAAGCGTCGGCGGCGAGGACAGTCCCGAACTTCATCTTTGTGACACCGTCGCGGCCGGCGACGGTCTCTGCGACGTGACGACGGTGCGGCGAACGGTCCGAGCTGCACCTGAAGCGATCAGGACTCTAGAGCGCTTCGGTGTCGCATTTGACCGACGCGCTGACGGCGCGTTGCGGCTCGGGCTTGAGGCGGCGCACTCGCAGCGGCGGATCGTGCATGCGGCGGGCGATGCCACCGGTCGCGAGCTGGTCCGCGCGCTGATCGCCGCGGCACGGCGCACAACCTCGATCACTATCCTGGAAAACGTGGAGGCCCGCCGGCTTGTCGTGGAAGACGGGGCGATTATCGCCGTGGTCGCGGCCGGGTGCACGGGCGCAATCGCCTTGCCAACGCGCCGCGCGGTCCTGGCGACCGGCGGCATCGGCGGCTTGTTTAGCGATACGACAAACCCGCCTGGCTCATGTGGACAGGGGCTCGCGCTCGCCGCCTGTGCCGGGGCGGAGTTCGCCGACCTGGAATTCGTGCAGTTCCACCCGACCGCCCTCGAGGGTCCGCGGCGGCCGATGCCGCTGGTGAGCGAAGCGGTGCGCGGCGAGGGTGCTGTGCTCATCGACGAGCAAGGAGAGCGTTTCCTCGCTGAAACCCCCGGGGGCGAGCTTGCGCCTCGCGACGTGGTTGCGCGCGCGGTTTGGCACCAGCTCGCTGCCGGACGCCGTGTGTTCCTGGACGCAAGGCGATGTCTCGGCCTCAGATTTGACAAGCGCTTTCCGGCGATCGCCGATTTGTGCCGCCAGGCCGGCATCGATCCCGCGATCGACCCGATCCCGGTGCGCCCGGCGGCACATTATCACATGGGCGGTGTTGCTGTAGACGCTGCCGGCCGCAGCTCCATCGAGGGATTGTGGGCATGTGGCGAGGTCGCATGCACCGGTCTGCACGGCGCGAACCGACTCGCCAGCAACTCGCTTATCGAAGCGGCGGTCACAGCGAGCTGGGTTGCTGAAAGCGTCGCCGACGTATCACACACCCGGCGTCCGCGCGTGTGTTCCGCGTTCGTGCCTCGACGGCCAGACGCCTCCGGCATCCGCCCAATCGTCTCGGCCGCGCTCGGCATCATACGCGATAGCGAGACGCTACGCGACGGGGTGGCGACCCTGTTGCCGATCGCAGCTCACGACAGCGCTACCTCCGGCCCCGCCTTGGTCGCGCTGATGATCGCCATTGCGGCCCTGCGGCGCGAAGAGAGCCGCGGCTCGCACTGTCGTTCCGATTTCCCCGGACGCGATGCAGATGCGCGCCAGTCACGGCTGACACTGCGCAGCGCAATACAGACCGCCGTCGCACTCAGCTGGCGGGCGCCGATACGGAGCACCCTGACATGAATTCGTTCTCACCCCTTCCCTCAACCCTGATCGAGCCGATCGTGCGCGGTGCTCTTCTCGAAGACCTGGGCAGATGCGGTGATCTGACCAGCGACGCCGTGATCCCGCGTGATCGCACGGCCACCTTGGTGCTCAAGTCGCGACAGATGGGCATCGTTGCCGGTCTCGATCTGGCCGCCTTCGCCTTCATGCTCGTCGAGCCTGCGATCGACATGCACATCTGGCGAGCTGACGGCAGCGATGTCGCGGCGGGCGAGGCTATCGCCAAGTTGTGCGGACCGGCGCGAGGCCTGCTCACGGCCGAGCGCACGGCGCTCAATTTTCTGTGCCGCCTGAGCGGTATCGCCACTGCCACAGCGACGATGGTCGAGGCCGTGCGTGGCCACAAGGCGAAGATCGTGTGCACGCGAAAGACGACGCCCGGCCTGCGCGCGCTGGAGAAATATGCGGTACGCGTCGGCGGCGGCGCCAATCACCGTTTCGGGCTCGACGACGCCGTGCTGATCAAGGACAACCACATCGCGATCGCCGGCGACATTCGCACGGCAATAGAGCGGGCGCGCGCCGCCGCAGGCCACATGGTGAAGATCGAGGTCGAGGTCGAGACCCTTGAGCAGCTCGATACAGCGCTCACGCTGGGAGTCGACGCAGTGCTGCTCGACAATATGTCGGTTGAGGACCTTGCGCGCGCCGTGGCAATCGTCGGTGGCCGCGCCATCACCGAGGCTTCCGGTCGGGTGACGCCGAAAACGGCTCCGTTGATTGCTGCGACGGGGGTCGACCTCATCTCAGTCGGATGGCTGACACACAGCGCGCCCATCCTCGACATCGGCCTGGATATGCCGGCGCATCAGCGCGCGCTTGAACTGATGGAGATGGAATGAAAAGCATTCCCACCTCCGATGGAGCGCGCCGACGCAGGAACTGCTCCATGCGAGCCTGCATCTTTGTGCGGCGCACCCTTCAACTGGTTCAGGCTCATCGGGCTGATCGACGATCGTAGCGAACCCGAGGAGGGTCGACAGACTCCTGCATGTGCTGTCGGACCAGCGACAAAGCTTTTGACGACGACGATTGGAACGAACTCGGAGTGCGACGTGAAGCAAGCGATGCAATCGATCGAGGGGGCACTATCCCGATGGAACCGCAAAGAGGCCGAGGCTATCCACGGGATGCCGTTCAATGACCTGCTCTTCCTGGCTCAGACAATCCACCGCCAGAACTTCGATCGCAACCGGGTGCAGCTGTCCCGGCTGCTCAGCATCAAGACCGGCGGATGCCCGGAGGATTGCGGCTATTGCAGCCAGTCTACGCATAACAAAACCGGCCTGAAGGCATCCAAGCTGATGGAGGTGGAGCGTGTCATTGCCGAAGCGATCAAGGCGCGGGACGCCGGCGCCACCCGCTATTGCATGGGCGCCGCATGGCGCAGTCCGAAGGAACGCGACATGGGCTCCGTGGTCGCCATGATCGAAGGCGTGAAGGCGCTCGGCATGGAGACCTGCATGACGCTTGGAATGCTGGACCTCAGTCAGGCGCAGCGCCTGAAGGCGGCCGGTCTCGACTACTACAACCACAACATCGACACGTCCGAGCGCTATTACGGCGAGGTTGTTTCAACCAGGACCTTTGCCGACCGGCTGGAAACACTTGGGCACGTGCGCGAGGTTGGCATGAAGGTCTGCTGCGGCGGCATTGTCGGGATGGGAGAGGAAAAGGCCGATCGCATCGACATGCTGGTCACACTCGCGAACCTGCCCGAGCCGCCGGAAAGCGTGCCGATCAACATGCTCATCCCCATCGAAGGCACGCCGCTTGCCGAGGCCGAGCCCATCGATCCTATCGAATTCGTCCGCATCATTGCGCTCGCCCGCATAATGATGCCGAAGTCCTATGTAAGGCTCTCCGCCGGCAGGACGGCGATGAGCGAAGAAACGCAGGCGCTGTGCTTCTTTGCCGGCGCCAATTCGATCTTTGTCGGCGACATGCTGCTGACGGCGGACAATCCGGGCGAGGACAAGGATAATCGTCTATTTAGGCGTCTCGGCATAGAGCCGATGCCAGGCGAGGCAAGATGAACGAGCCGCCGCTTGCCCGCTATGAAGCAACCTTGCAGGGTCTGGCACGCAAGGGCCGGCTGCGGACGCTGGCGCCGCGCGCCGGGCTCGACTTCTCGTCCAACGATTATCTCGGGCTTGCTGCGTCGAAGAGACTTGGCGATGCAGTCGGGGCGGCAATCGAGGGGGGCACCCCGGTCGGCGCTACCGGATCGCGGCTCCTGCGCGGCAACGCGCCGGAGCATGAGGCGTTGGAGGCAGATGCGGCGGCGTTCTTCGGGGCCGAACGGGCGCTGTTCTTCGGCAGCGGCTACATCGCCAACTTCGCCCTGCTGAGCGCCCTGCCGCAGAAGGGCGACCTGCTGATCCTCGACGAACTCGCGCATGCCAGCATGCATGAAGGGGCGCGGGCTGGACGCGCCGAGTTCAGGCCGGCCACGCACAACGACATAGATGCTTTTGAGGACGCGATCAGGCGCTGGCGCGCCGAAGGTGGCATGGGGCATATCTGGATCGCAGTCGAAAGCCTGTATAGCATGGATGGCGACTGGGCGCCGATGGAGAGCCTGGTCGGGCTTGCCGATCGGTACGAGGCATTCATAGTGGTCGACGAGGCACATGCCACCGGCGTCTGGGGTCCGGACGGCCGGGGGCTGGCCGCCGCTTTCGAGGGCCGCGACAACATTGTCGCGCTCCACACATGCGGCAAGGCGCTCGGCGCATCCGGCGCACTCGTCACTGGGCCGGGAGTGCTGTGCGACTATATTGTCAACCGCTGCCGGCCCTTTATCTACGCCACCGCGCCATCGCCGCTAATGGCGGTGGCGGCGCGCGAAGCGCTCGCAATCCTGATCGACGAGCCGATTCGCCGCGTTCAGCTGCATGAGTACATTGCCTTCGCGGGCCGCCAACTGGCCGAGCGCTGTGGCGTGGCGCGCAGCGGCTCGCAGATCCAGCCACTTGTCATTGGCGATGTCAGCCGCACCATGGTGATAGCGGCGGCACTGCAGGCCCGCGGCTTCGACATACGCGGCATTCGCCCGCCGACCGTGCCGGAGGGCACGTCGCGGCTGCGCATTTCGCTGACGCTGAATGTCGGCAAGCCTGACATTTCGGCCATGGTCGAGACGCTCGTCGAGGTGTTAGGCACGGGATGACCACGCGTATCGTCGTCACCGGAACGGACACGGGAATAGGGAAGACCGTGTTTTCGGCTGGGCTCGCCGGGCTGCTCGACGGCTTTTACTGGAAGCCGGTGCAATCGGGTCTCGATGAGGAGACCGACAGTGAGGCGGTTGAACGGCTCGCCGGCCTGCCGTCAGGGCGCGTGCTGCCGGAAGCTCACCGCTTGAAGAGCCCGCTGTCGCCGCATCGTTCAGCCGAAATTGACGGCGTCTCGATTGACGCTGCCGATCTTGCATATCCGGTCCTGCCGACACCGCTCGTCATCGAAGGCGCTGGCGGACTGATGGTGCCGATCAACCGACAGACAAGATTTATTGACATCTTCGCTGAATGGCAACTGCCGGTCATTCTGTGCGCCCGCACCGAGCTCGGCACGATCAACCACACTCTGCTGTCGATCGAAGCCCTGCGGGCTCGCTCCATCCCGCTGATCGGCATCGCCTTCATCGGCGAAGAGGTAGCCGATACGCAAAGGACAATCACCGAATTCGGCGCGGTGGGTCAGCTCGGCAGGCTGCCACACCTCGTTCCGTTGACGCGCGAAACTCTGCGGAAGGCGATGTTTGCCGGCTTCGACCTCGCCAAGATTGCCGGAGGCGAATGATGTCGCGGTCGCCGGTCTGGCATCCATTCACCCAGCACGCGATCGAGCCGGCCATGCCGTCCGTTGTCCGCACGGAAGGGGCTTGGCTAGAGACGAATGACGGAAGGCATATCCTCGATGCAATCTCCTCCTGGTGGGTGGTCACCCACGGACACCGCCATCCACGGATCATGGAAGCAATCCGGAATGCGACTGAGATGCTCGACCAGGTGATCTTCGCCGGTCTCACCCATCAGCCGGCAGAGCAATTGGCCTCCGCCCTGATCGAAATAGTGCCGGCAGGCCTCGACTGGGTCTTCTATTCCGACAGCGGATCCATGTCCGTCGAAGTCGCGCTGAAGATGGCGCTCGGCTATCACCGCAACATCGGCGCGCCGCGTTCGCGCATCGTCGTCATGGAACACAGCTATCATGGCGACACGATCGGCACGATGAGCGTCGGAGCCCGCGGCGTGTTTAACGCCGCCTACGAACCCCTGCTGTTCGAGGTCGACACCATTCCGTTTCCGGCCGCAGGGCGCGAGCAGGAAACGCTGGATAGATTCGAGGCTTTCTCGCGCGACCGCCGCGCCGCCGCGCTGATCGTCGAGCCGCTGGTGCTCGGCGCCGGCGGCATGTTGATGTATCCGGCCTGGGTTCTGGCCGAATTGAAAAAGATCACTGAGGCCTCCGGCACCCTGCTGATCGCCGACGAGGTGATGACCGGCTGGGGGCGCACCGGAAGCACGTTCGCCTGCGAGCAGGCGCTGATCTCTCCGGACATACTATGCACCTCGAAGGGCTTGAGCGGAGGCGCGATCCCACTGGCGGCCACACTCGCGACCGAAGCCATCTTCCAGGCCCATTACTCCGAAGATCGGCAGAAGACCTTTTTCCACTCGAGCTCCTACACCGCCAATCCGATCGCTTGCGCGGCAGCACTCGCCAATGTCGAGATCTGGCGGGACGAGCCGGTGGCCGAGCGGATTGCGGCCTTGAGCGCCGGGCAGGCCGTCGGGCTTCGACGCTTTCGCAACAATGCCAACTTCACAGATTGCCGGGCGACCGGCACGATCGCAGCTCTCGATCTGCGCGCCGGCTCGGCCGGCTATCTGGCCGAGATCGGACCAAAGCTGCGCGCTTTCTTCCTCGAGCGCGGCCTGCTCGTGCGCCCGCTCGGCAATGTGCTCTATCTCCTTCCGCCCTATTGCATCACCGGCGAGGAGCTCGACCGGCTCTATGACGCCATCGAGGAGGCCGGCGAACGCTTCGGTCCGAGCGCATGAGCAGATCGTCGCGCTTTCTCGGGTTTGGAGATCATGCGCCGGCGCGAAAGGTGGAGAACCAGGAAATCGAAGATCGTCTCGGGCTCGAACCCGGCTGGATCGAGCAGCGCACCGGAATTCGCTCGCGCTTCTGGGCAACCGACCAGGATACGCTGTCGGGCCTTGCCGCGCACGCCGGTGACATGGCACTGGCGAATTCCGGCCTCGACCGTGGCGACATCGGCCTGCTGTTACTCGCCACCTCGACGCCCGATCACCTTCTGCCGCCCAGCGCGCCGCTGATAGCACATCGCCTGGGCTTAGGCCGCGCCGGTGCGATTGATCTCACAGGCGCCTGCGCCGGCTTCATCTATGCCCTGATGTTTGCGGACGGATTCACCCGCCTCCATGGCAAAGCGACCTTGGTCATCGCCGCCAACATCCTCAGTCGCCGCATCAATCCAGTCGAGCGCGCAAGCGCGGTGCTGTTTGCCGATGCCGCCGGCGCCGTGGTGATTGCCCCGTGCGAAGAGCCGGATCGGGGCATTCTCGGTGCCGCGTTGGCTTCGGACGGCTCGCGCTATGGGCTGATCCAGATTCCCGCCGGAGGAAGCAACACACCGTTCCACGGCGGCATGGACCTCGGGCAGACCCGGATGACGATCGCCAACGGCCGCGAAGTGTTCGCCAAGGCCGTGGAGATGATGTCTCGCTGCTCGCAGGACGCGCTCTCTGCTGCCCGAATGCGGTCGCAAGACATCGACAGGTTCGTGCCACACCAGGCCAATGCCCGCATTTTCGATGTGGTCGGGAGGAACCTCGGAATCGCCGATGAAGCAATCGTCAAGACGATCGCCGAGTACGGCAACTCTTCCGCCGCGACCATCCCGCTCTCGCTCTCGCTTTCGCATCGGGCGCAGCCGTTTCGGCCGGGCGAAAAGGTTCTCCTTGCGGCGGCGGGTGCCGGTCTCACCGGAGGCGCCCTCATCCTCGGAATTTAGCGGTACGACGGCCATGCACAGGATTTGTCACGAATGACACTAGCAAAACGGGCCCAATGCGAAAAAAATAGTCGCCGGCAAGCTGCATGGGCGCTGGTTCGGTGACGCGAGAGCGAAAACCCTGCAGACGATTTTCTCGAGCAGGACGATCGGCAAGGCTACCTTGCTGGGCGAGGAGTGGTTTGCGCCAGTCTAGAGAGCGGAGGTATCCAACTCCTCATTGCGATGAAGTCATCCTCGATATGTCGGCCCTTATTGGCCAACATCGTAACGGCAGTAGTGGCAGCCGTGAATTGAATAACCGGCCCCTCGAAGGCATCAACCGTCATGCAGTCCGAAAAAAATGCTCATCTGCCTGTCTCAACAACGCTGGCTCCATTTCGGAACCCGGTGTTTCGCTCGATCTGGACGGCCACACAAATATCCAGCCTCGGGTGGCTCGTGCAAACGGTGGCCATCAGTTGGCTGATGGCCACGATTTCCGCTTCGGATCTGATGGTTGCACTCGTGCAGGCCGCATCCACATTGCCGGTATTCTTCCTCTCAATTCTTGCCGGAGCCATCGCCGACAACTTCAGCCGCCGATGGGTGATGTTTGCGGGGCACTTCCTGATAGCCTTGGCATCGACGACGCTGATGATTTCGGTGGGCCTGGGATTTGTCGATCCCTGGCTCCTACTTGGATTGGGCTTTCTGGCTGGCTGCGGCTTCGCTCTGAATGATCCGGCCTGGCATGCCTCGGTCGGCGATATCTTGGACAAGCGCGACATTCCGGCCGCAGTGACGCTGATGTCTGTCGGATATAACATCATACGCAGCATAGGACCCGCTTTGGGTGGGACGATGCTGGCCTTCTTTGGGCCGCTCGCCGCTTTCGCCCTGGCCGCGCTGAGCGATCTGGTCCCTCTCGGCGCGATATGGCGTACCAAATGGAAGGTTCGCACTTCGCCTCTCCCTCGTGAGCGAATGACGATGGCAATTCATGACGGAGTGCGCTTCACGGTATTGTCCTTGGAGATCAGGGCAGCGATTGCCCGTGCAACCTTTTTCGGGCTGGCAAGCATCTCCATACTTGCGCTACTCCCACTAGTCGTCCGGGATCAGCTGAAAAGCGGCCCAATCGTCTACGGCATCTTGCTGGCCGGCTTCGGCATGGGTGCTTTCGTCGCGGGCATGAGCAATAGCTTTTTAAGGCGGATCACGTCTCAAAACAGGCTGGTATCGTTCGCCTCTGTTGCTTGTGCAGCATGTTGCCTTTCCCTTGCACTCACATCCTCGGTCGCCGTGGCGGCCATTTCGCTGGCACTTGGTGGCGCGGGTTGGCTTATCACCTGGACCGGCATCGACGTGTCGGTGCAGCTGGCAAGCCCAAGGTGGGTCGTCGGCCGCACACTGTCGATATACTACGCCCTGAGCGCAGGGGGTATGGCGGCCGGCAGCTGGATCTGGGGTACTGTCGCACAGGACTACTCCTTAGCCTGGGCTCTGGAGGGCGCCGCAGGCGCTCTGTTGCTGGTTGCAGCTGCGGGTATACTGTTCCCGGTCCGTCCATGGGAAGAAGCGGATCAGGAAAGTTCGGATTTTCACCCGCCGGAGCTGGCACTCGAGTTGAAGCCGAGGAGTGGCCCCATAGTCGTCAAGGTCGAGTATCTTATAGCCGAAGAGAATATCGAGACCTTTCTGGGCTACATGCGCGCAAGGCGCCATGTTCAGAGCCGTGCCGGTGCGCGAAACTGGACACTCCAGCGAAATCTTCAAACGCCTTCGATTTGGACAGAGACATTCCGCACGCCAACCTGGATGGACTTTCTTCGCCTGAATCATCGGCTCACGGCAGCGGACAAGGAAGTCGGCCAGCGTCTCCTGGCACTGCATGATGGAGAGCGTCCTCCGCAAACAGTGCTTTCGATCGAACGAACGACTGAGGCAGCTCGTACCCGTGCCTCGACAATCTTTTCTCGTCCTCCGAGGTGACGTGATCACGAAAGCGATCGCATCGCGCATTGGGATCTGCCGCGCCGGTCGACTTGAAGCAGCGCGAAGGCCGCATCCCAGTACGCGGAGCCTATGCGTCCGGCGCTCTCTCGCGAATACCCATGCCGCCGCGGGGCTCGAGGCCGGGGGCAGGAACGGTCCGTTCTGGGCCATCTTCGATGCGGCGCGCGACGGCAAGAAGGAGGGCATCGGTTTCGAGCGCTGGTGGTCGCGCCTGCGCACAAGCCGATCAGCATCACGTTCGACGTGCGCTTGAGCAGCGCTGTGCGGCTCAGAGACTGGCAGAGGAGGATCTGACTCGCTACCGGCTGGCGCTGGGCCAGCCGGAACCAGGCCTGTTCGAAGACGGCGCTGGCGCTCGACCTTTCGGCGCCGGACATGGAGTGAGGGTGGGCGACGGAGCACCAGTCGCCTTGACGCCCTTGCAGGACGCCATCTTAACCGCGAACGGCGAGCTTTCAGGGATCATTGCTGCGCCTTTGGGCGGCTTGCCGTTCCCGATGTTCGAACGCGTCGGTGAAGCTATCGAGTTCTTGGGGGGTCATCCCAAGCGCCCGCCCCTCCTCCCGCCATGACGCGACCGCCTTTTCGACTTCTGCGAGTATCGTCTTCGCTCGATCGCTCCTGATCCGGAAATAAGCGATTACCGACATCAGTGCGTCGACAGTCGCTTCGGGCCCAGTTTCTTCGGATATCCAGGTTTTCAGCTCTCGCACGCGCTCAGGGAACGGGTTGATGTCGAATGCAGGCGCCAGGCGCCATTGCCCGCGATGCACATGGAGAAAGCCGTGATTGTGGAGGTGGTCATCGACATTGGTGATAAGGATCGAGAACGCGATGCGCCGCCAAAGCTCTTCGATGTTGGCTGCTGGCTGGCTGCCGTGCTGACGAAGCACATCCACGAGTTCAGTATAGCTATGCTCGCCAACGTCCCCTGACTCTGCGCCGATCATCGTGGCGGCCGAGATATACATGAGTCGATTGCCGTTCGGAGTCCTATCGAAACGCCGTATGAG
Source organism: Mesorhizobium sp. WSM4815 (assembly GCF_055811575.1). Lineage (NCBI taxonomy): Bacteria > Pseudomonadati > Pseudomonadota > Alphaproteobacteria > Hyphomicrobiales > Phyllobacteriaceae > Mesorhizobium > Mesorhizobium sp. WSM4815. The sequence goes on from NZ_JBVVQS010000089.1 coordinate 64,517, forward strand.
CGCGACAGGGGCGCCGTCGCTGTCGAGCAGACGTGTCTCAGCAGCATCCACGCCGGCTTTTCTGGCCAAATTCATAGCGAGCACTTCGCCTTTTGTGACAGATCGATCATCGGCAACGCTCGGAAACTTACCGATAGCGAGGCGTCCGTCATCGTCGACGACAGAGCATTTCGGACGAAGGCCCCCAAGAGACGTGCCACGTCCACGCAAATAGGCGAGATCCGTTGCCGTCTCGGTGTTCGTCTCGACGGCGTGCGTGGCTGCGAGGAGTTGACCGATTTCAATGAGCGGCGGCGTAGTGCGTCGACCCTCCTCGGTCGTTCTTTGGTAACGCCCTTCTTCGTCCTTCAACCGGAGCGCACCAATGCGGCTCATGTCGTCCACTGCCAAGAGGTAATCCATCGCGTTCAGAGGCCGCGTTTCGGCGACATTTCCCGCCCGGCGCACCTCTTGGCGACGCTTGGCGTGGTCGCGCTGGATGACACGCCGGCCCCATCCGTCCGGCTCCGTGTCGGCGATCGCGTTGTGGAACACGGATCCGTCGCCGGTCTTTCGATGGAATTGAGGGCCAGTAACGAGTGGCAGACCGGGTTCGATCGAGAAGCCTTCCGCTGCTCTCAGCCAACCTCCATCATATTCAAAGGCAGCGCTCTCGCGCGCACCCTGCTGATCATAGCGCAACGTACCCAGTGGCATCGCTTCTTCGCCAATGTGAACAGCAATAGAACGTCTCATATTGCACCCGGTGGCTTCCGCACCCTTACCCTCTTGGGCAAACGTTCGGCGTCGAGGAGCAGGCCTTGCTCATCGCGATGTGCGTCGATGATCTGCGCCAAAGCCTCATCAAAGCCCAAAACGAAAAAGGTCATGGCGTAGGCCCCCATAGCGACAGTCGGGTCTCCTTTTTCGATCTTCAGATAGGTGCTCTTTGCGACACCCAGTCGTTCCGCCATCATCATCACGGTCAGGCTGCGCTTCTTACGGGCGAGCGCAATGTCGGCGCCGAGCTTGCCAAGCGCCCTCTTGACTCTGGGAGGCAATGTATCTGTCACTGTTGAGCGCATGTTTGTCTCATACAAACGACCTTAACTCATTCTAGGGCGCTTGTATAAGACCTAAACCGTGATCTGTCGAGAGTTTGCCTGTTTGACCGATCGACAAGGCGGTGGCCCTGCAACCAACCACACTACTCTCGTGAGCAGCATCCATCCGATCCGCAATGGGCGCTAGGTGAGTCGCACGGGGGTGTGAACGATTGCGCCGCTGCAAAACGAAACGGGCCATCCTTGGCACGATCCAGATGTGTGCTGCAGCGGGGCTCCCGCCTGACGTACCGAGCGGCGCCGCCGCATGCTGTCTCGACCCGAGCTTCACAACAAACAGGTGCTGTCGGTATCGCACGAAAGTGTCACATATCGAACATACGAGCCTGTCCCAAAACGTCTGCTCGGTGCTCAGCCTGACCCCCAAAAAGCAAAAAGAAGGGAGCGCGACGAAGTTGCGCCGGCCAATTCAAGTGTCAGCGCGGAGCTACCTCTTCAGGATGGCACGTCGCTTGCTGCTCCGCATCGAACGCCGACGGCCAACCCACAACTAACGGAGATGAATATTGGTTCAGAAATGCTGAACCCCCGGTGTACTGAAAGAATTTGAGGAACGGTTGTGGGAAGCGCGGCAAGGCAATAGGCGATTTTGCCTTTCTTGGATCCGGACGGAGGTCGAATCTCACCTCGTTCGGGCAGTTGGTAGCCAACCACAGTTGTTTCTTCCATAAATCGAACTGCGATAAAGCACAGTACAAGTATCACTTGGCTTACTCACACCGGAACTCCTCTAGTCAACTTAGTATCGCGCATTCCTCAAAGAGAAGCGAGATGCACATGTTTTTGGTCCTGGGATAGGCCGCCGGTTCGCCCTTTGACGCGTCCGCCTTTTATTCTTTGAACTGGAGATCCAGAATGAACGTAAGCAGCCTTCTTCTCGGCTCAGTTGCGGCCCTGATCTCCGTTTCCGTCGCTCGCGCGACGGACGAAGTCTCCGCGCCGGCTCCGACCGAATACGTCAAGATCTGCGACGTCTACGGTTCGGGCTACTTCCATATCCCCGACACCGAGACCTGCGTGCGCATCGGCGGCTACATCCGTTACGACGTCGGCCTCAGCGATGTCCGATCGTATGACGGGATAAGAACCTCCGATGTGAGAACTGGCGAGGCTCAGGGCACCTGGCGAAACAACACGCGTTTCACGTTCAAAACTTGGACGCGCCAGGAGACCGAACTAGGCGCACTGAAGACCTATACTGAAACTCGCGTGAACTTCGGCAACCACAACGCTTATCCGGGTCCGGAAAGCCCTCACAACTATATCTTCAACAGCGGCGTCAAGTTGACTTCCGCCTGGATCCAGCTTGGTGGCCTCCGAGTTGGCAAGGACGATTCGGCCTTCGACACGTTTACAGGCTACGCCGGAAACGTGCTCAATAACGTACTCGTTCCGTACGGCGATTTCGATACCAACGTGGCTCAGTATTACTTCGATGCCGATAACGGCTTTTCGGCTCTGGTTTCACTTGAACAAGGGTCGGGTGTAGTCGGTACTATCGACAGCCATGTTCCGCACGTCGTCTTCGGCGTGAAACAGACGCAGGGCTGGGGCGCGATCACCGGCGTAATCGCTCGTGACAGCGACTACGAAGCTTTGGCCGGCAAGCTCCGAGTCGATGTCAATGTCACAGATGACCTGTCGCTATTCGGAATGTTCGGCTACGGCTCCATTGGCAATCTCAACGATGACCCAACCAACGCGGTCGCCGCTCACGGTCGCGGCATCTACAAAATTTGGAGCGGCAATTGGGCTTTCTGGGCGGGCGCCACTTACACGTTAACCGAGAAAACTTCGTTCAACCTTCAGGTCTCGGGTGATCAGCTCAGGGACTCAGGACTGGCTGCAAACGTCGCCTATATGGTCATTCCAGGTTTCACAGTCACAGCCGAAGTCGATTATGCCCATTACGCCAAGTTCGCTGCCGTCGACCGTTCCGGAATGAACCCGGCTCATGTCGGCAAAAGGAACAGCCTCGGCGGCGTGCTGCGATTCCAAAGCTCGTTCTAACGGAGCGAACCTGAATGTCGGAGGCCCGACTGGAGGCCTCGGTGTCTGGCTTTACGATGTTCAAGATGTGGTTCCGGACGATCATGCCCGGACATTGGTTGCCGGACTTCATAGCCTGATCAGCGAGGCTTCCATAGAGCGCTTAGCAATTCCACTGAATAACTCGTCCAGGACATGTCTCTCGGCCCCATCTGCATCCCTGTTGTGCTACCCTCATTGCGATGAGCGCTCGAGATCGAGAGCTTCGGAGGCACGGCAAGAACGGCTGAGAAATGCCTGGAAGCTTCGTCCAGGCATTCGTCAAGTTTCCTCAGTGGTTCAGAACGACCGTCATTGCAAAATCAGTTCGGTTCAGTAAGATTCTTGTTCTGTTTGGGTCATCTTGAAGGATTAGTGTCTGAGTCGCAGCGGACCGTCCAGAGGCGCGCAAGCCTTTGGTCCTGATCGAACGGAACGCGTGACAGCATAAGCTCGATCTTTAGTCCACGGTGGTGCTACGTTGCCTAGTTCTCCGGCGCGTGATTTGACGCCGAGATATGGCGGATCGAGCCGGCGTCCTCAGCAGCACCGCAAATTGTGCGTGATTGCATCCATGTCGTGGATGTTCTTTATCGAAGCAATCGATTTTTCTGGCTGTCCGATGATGAATATGAAGCGTCACTTGGCGTGGTGGGCGCCATCGGAGTAGTTGCATGGAATGTTTGTCCAGTGTGGCCCGGGTGCCGAGGCGATCTCCGGTGAGGTCGACCATGTGATCAGCAATCGAACGGCAATCGGCGGTCGTGGAGACAATGAGCACGGATTCAGCCAGATAGCTGGGACCATCTACCTGATTATAGCTGCTACAAACCGCATGTGGTCGGCGAGCACGGCTCAGCTGAGGCCCCTGCCTCCGTGAGGGGTCGAAGCACCGCCTGCGAGCTATATTCATCTGCTTCCAAGATCGTGAGGATGTGCTCCGCGTCGCGGAGGCTTTGGGAGCTCATCTCGTCCTGGAAGCGGACCAAGACCAAGTTTGGCAACGGTGTTAAACCGTCCTCATAAGGGGAGAGGTAGGCGTGGCTTTCCTGTTCCAGCAAAATCCGGCCGCATACCGAACCTATAAGGAGCTGGAATTCAGGTCGGACCTTCGCAAGGCGTGCACCACGGATCAAACGCCGTTTCCTTGGGGAACATGGCTCAGTTCCGACAAAGCAATTGTAATCGCCCTAGCTGCCTCGATTGCGCTCTTGGTCGGGACGCAGGGGCCCCAGATCAACGACGCGGTCCTAAGCCAGCTGCGAACGATTCAGATCAACGATGCATTGCTCGGGCGCGACGTCGCCCGCGCTCGGACCGATATGGCATTGGACTACCGTTCGGTTGCTTCTACCGGACAGGCATTGCAAAGGAATCGTGAATACTTGCAACGCCCTCTCGACGTTTCGCCCGATGAGAGCTCCGGGCAATCCAAATTGCTCGCGCAGCTCATAAACTCGATCGAAAACAAAGAGGCTGCCATCTCAGCCTTGATCAAGCAAAATCAGCTTATGCAAAGCTCTCTCGCAGATCTTGCTCGCTCGATTGGTCGCCTCGGGGGGGCACCCTTGGGCAGGGTTGAACTTTCGAAGCTGATCGTGTTTTCGGCTGAACCGGGGCTCACCCTCGCATCACAGATGGATCAGCCTCTCGACCGATTTGCTCCGAACCAGGCCCGAGCTGCCGCGGATGCTTTGGGTAATTTCCTGTCTTCTTTATGGAGGTTGGACGAAGCTGCCAATCAGATCGCATCCCTCGACACGTTCTCCATGGCAGCCGAACTGGAGCGAGAGCATCTGAAAGGCTACAGCTTGGCCAACGCGCAAGCGCAGCGTACGCGACTTTTCTTTGGCTTGGTGTCCATATGCCTTTGCTTGCTTGCGATCACTCGGTCCTCCAGGCAGCATCTGCGGACGAACCGGTTGAAAAGGCGGTTGGAGCTTGAAGAGGCGTTGAATGAGATCGAAGCTCGCTTCAACGATAGTAAAGCAAAGAACGCCTCGGCGCGCTTTTCCGCCGAAGCAGCGCTTAGACTCGTTCAACGCGTTTTCGATGCGGATCAATGCGCGCTTGCTCTGGTGGATCCGAGTCTCAGCAGGCATACCGAGTGCTTTATGGCCAACACGTGCATACCCGTCTGGAACGTCGCGCATATTGATCAAGTCGTTTCACTTGTCCGCCCCGGACGGCCAGTGTTTCGCGTCATTCCGGCGGCGGAAATGGTTCGGACCGCCATAGGCACTTCCGGTGTGTGTCAAATTGTTGGATGCCGGGCCTCCGATCAGCAGGCTGTGGTTTGCATCCTTGTTTTTGAAGGAGATCGCTCACTCCCCTCAGCAGACGACCTCCGGGTTCTTGCCAGTGCTATTGTGCGTTTAAGCAACCATCTTGAAATGCAACGTGTAAATGCGGAATGCGACCTTCTGGTGAGTCGATGGGAGCATGTGGAAAGGCTGAGGACTGTCGGCACAATCGCAAGCGGCGCCACACACGAATTCAACAATATTTTAGGAGCAATAATTGGATACTCAGAGATTGCCCAAAGTCTTGTGCGTCGTCCCTCAAGACTTCGTAACCACATCGATCAAATCATCTTAGCTGGACACCGAGCCAAGCTGATCGTTGACCAGATTTTGTCACTCAGCCGAAACCGACAGCGCGTGGCAGTGCCTTTCAATGTCTCTGAAATTCTTATGGATCTTGCGCCATTGCTGCGGGTCACAGTTCGTGCGGATGTTCAGTTGAACTTCAAGATCAACGAGTGGCAAACGGTGGTCGAGGGCAGCCCAACCGAGATACAGCAGATTCTCATGAACCTGTGCAAGAACGCGTCGGAGGCTGTCTTGAACGAGGGCCGTGTCGAGGTTAGCGTTTCTCGCGCCCAGGTGTGCCAAACCAAGCCGCTGGCTCAGGGAACCTTGAGACCTGGAGATTACGTTCTCATCTCCATCAGCGACAATGGCCCAGGAATCGCAAGTTCGATACTTCCGCATGTCTTTGAGCCCTTTTTTACCACGCGCTCTTGCGTCGGCGGGACCGGGCTGGGTCTTGCCGCGGTTGACAGGCACGTGAGCGCGCTCGCAGGATGCCTTGACGTCACCTCGGCTGTTGGCCGAGGTACGCGCTTTGATATTTACTTACCGGCCTCCGAGGAGGAGCCAGTCAGCGCTGACATCGCTTTCGGTCCCTGCGAGGGATCACTCGGCAACGGAGAAATCATTGCAGTCGTGGAGCCCGATCCAGCAGAGTTGGAGATCTACAAGGACAAGGTCGCCGCGCTGGGTTATAAGCCGGTCGGCTTCGCGACCTTCGAAAGTCTTTGCGGCTGGATCGAGAGCGGGAAAGCAGCTGACCTGCTAATCTTGGGTAAAATGCCTTTCCTCGAGCGAGGACAGGCCGAATCCGTATGCCCCACCCTCATGACGGTGCCTGTCATAGTCGTCGGTGAAATCGACCCCATGCCGGTCACATCTGATAATCAGGCCTTCGTCCTTTGGCTAGCGAAGCCGGTCTCGTCCAGGACAATGGAGCATGCAATTCGTACAATGATGATGGCATGATGCCGCCGGCTCGCTCGGGCCTCAAGCAATCCGGGAAGGCCTCTCAAAAGACATCGAAGCAGAATAAAATGACGCGTCACATCACCGACTTATCGATCCCGAGACGTTGTTTCAACCTTAGTGCTTGTTGAGAAGGTCGGCTACTGTCTCTCCCCGTCGCCGGGCATCAGCGGCGAGCCATACTTCTCCCACCTCATACACTTCGCCTTGGGTACTGAACGGGACAATGACGTCAACGGCAGCCGACAGCATGTCAAGAAGCGTGCGGTCTTCCACAGCGGCTCCTTGCGCGCTGCTCTTGACGAGTGAAAAGAGCTTCTTGAAGCCTTGGACCGGATCAGCCCCGTGGATAGTTGATATTGATCCCGCATGGCCGGAGACGACTTCGCTAAGGTAAGCCCAAGCAGCATCATCGCGCATCTCGCCGAGCAATATTCGATCAGGGCGCATGCGCAAGCTGGCCTGCAACAGTTGCTCGGCTGTCACCGCACCTAAGCCTGTTCGGTCCTTCGGATAGAGTAACCGGACATGATTCTCGTGCGGGATTGCAAGCTCGAGCGTGTCCTCGATACTGATCAACCTCTCTTGGGGGGGTATAGCATCGATCAAAGTCTTGCTCATTGTCGTTTTGCCGCTTCCAGTAGGTCCGCAAAGCAGCATCGTGAGCCGCCCGCAGACGCAGGCCCGCAAAAATTGCTCCAAGTCACCATGGTCGTAGTGCTGAAGAATCGTTTCGTCCTGCCGCTCCTGGCGCTCTTTTCGTGACCGCCATTGATTCCAACGCGAGTGTTCGTAGCGAGAAGAAACTTCCTTGAGTTCAGTCACACGACTTGAGGGACGCCGTATCGTCAGGCTTATTGTTCCTGAGGGAACGGCGGGCGGCAAACAGATCTGCAACCGCTCTCCGTTCGGCAGCTCAGTCGCACAGAGGGGGCTTTGCGGTCCGACATCTTGCTTGCGCAGCGCTCCAGCGAGGATCGCGATGTCCTCCAGATCGTCATAAGACAGCGGCAGCGGATGTTTCGTGAAAACGCCGGCCTGTCGGACAAAGGCTTCCCCAGGCCGGTTGATAGCGACCTCTTCGGTCCTTGGCTCCTCAAGCCATTTCAGAACGGGCTCGAGAAGCAAACGCAATTGAGGATCAGCCTCCGATTGCATTGTTGTCTCTCCGGCGTTTGCGATATTGGGGGGCTGGCGCCACGGCAGTCGCTCTAAGATCGTATACGTCTGAGAAATCGAGGTCCCGAGCCACAAAGATGGATACGGCATCTCCCTGGTTTTTCTTCAGGGTTGGCGGAACGTTGATCGTCGCTCTCAGTGTCGTCTCGACGGCTTGTCCACCATTGCTCTGGAAGCTGTTGATGCCGCTTCCTCCGCCAGAGCTGGCCGCGTATTGACCGGCCGCCTGAAACGCGCCTTGGATGACGCTCATGAGCATCGCTCCGCCAAAGCGTTGCCAGAAGTGATTGTCCACCGTGCCAGGCATTCCGGAGCGGCCGAGCTCGTCAGCGCCCGGCGATGCTATCGAAACGAGGGCATGGTCAGGTGTTTCGATGCGCGTCCACAGCACGAAGACACGCGCATCCCCCTGCTGGAGACCGCGCTGGATCTCGCCAATCACGGTCGTCCCGCGATCCAAGAGCACGACATTGTTGGTGGCGCCGCGGACGTCTTTTGGTAAGACGCACTTCACATAGCCGGGTAAATTTGTGTCGACTGCCGTTTGCAAAATGCAGGGAATGATCGTTCCTTGAGTAATCACGAGATCAGGGTGCGGCATAAGTGTGGCCCGGCTCGGCTCCTGTATATCTGGCTTCAATCGGCCTGACAGATCGCCACCGTTTGAAATCTCATCCGCGGTCGCGGGAGTATCCTTATGGTTGTCTTCGCTCCGCTGACCGTCATTGGGCATTTGACTGCTGCTACTGTAGGCGAAAATTGGCGTTTCCTCGGGCGGCGGATCAGCTGGCGCCGGTGGGGGCGGCGTGGATGGCGCAGCATCTGCCGCCTGGGCCGCCTGTACGGGTGCTGGAGGTTCGGGAGCAATCTCAATTGGCACAGGGCGGAATGGCTCGGCGTTGGCGACAATTGGCGGTTTTGGCTGAGACGGATCGTCTTGTGTGCCGGGACGACCTCCGAGCCAGATGAGCGATAGAGATGAGACGAGAACAAGAGCAGCGACGGCCAACTTCTGCAATCCCGAAACATGCCGGCGGGCCGGCTCCGAGACCATCGATCCGGATGCATGGACATCATGTCCCGACTGTGGGCCGGTTTCATTCATCGGCCCGAGCCTTTCAAAACGCGCCACACGTCGGGTGTCACTGTACCGGTCACTGGCGCTCGTCCCACAGGATCATAAGCCCTGTTGAAAATGGACAAGACCGTATTGCCGTCTCTCAGACGCCATTCCCGGGCGACTGCGGATACTTCAACATAGTCCCCTTTGACCGTGTAATTGGCAGCGGCTTCTTTGCCGTCGGGATTGATAACGTAGAGGGAGGGTATGCGGGAATTGCTTGCGAAGCCAAATACGGTCGTAAAGCCGTTATCGAAAACTTCCAGCGGCGCCAGCGATCGATCGCCCTTTGCGACGTAGTGGAAATTGCTTTCGTCCGGACTGGCAGTTGCGGCGGGCCGATTCAACAGATCCTGAACTCTCTCGTCTTGCAGCACTTTCGCCCGGGCCTGACCAAGAATCGAGCGCCTTTCTGCTTCCTTTCTCTGAGCAGCAGCCTCATCAGCAGGATAGGTGAACTGCACACTGTAATATAGGTCAGGTTGCTGCTCATCGAGTTTTGGCATCGCTTTCGTTGAAATACTGAAGACGTATCTCCGTGTACCGGACTCACTCTCGGCCAGCACGATGACCGGCTGCGGCGGGAGCATCCGGCTAGCCTTAAAAAAGAGATAGTTGGCGCGCGGGAGCGCAGCCAGGTCTTTGCTGTTGGAAACGGCCACGGCTGCGACGGTCTCGTTGGCCGCGAATGTGACAACCAGCGTTGCCCCCACTGCGGTCGATAGGCGCACCACTTCGTCGGGACGGTAAGCCAGGTAGCGCATTCGCGCATCATGCTTGCCGGCAAGTGGCGTGTCTTCCGCGCACGCTTCCATGGTTAGGAAAAGTGAACAGGCCAGCGCGAGAAATGCTCTTTTTGTCATGGCTGCGCATAGCCCAGGTTCGATACGCTATCTTCCGAGGCTTGATAGGACGTGACGAGTAGACCTCCCGGATTGGTGAGTCTCGATTGGCCAGGCAGACCCGTCAAGCGCTCGTAGCGGATGGTAGCTGTCCAGGTGGTCACTATCGGCATCTGCCCATCGACAACAAGCGTACGCTTGTATCGGATCTGTTGAACGTCCGGACTGATGTCGTTTGAGGAAATATGCCCGACCTCGAGCTTGCCGCGCTTGCCGACCGTGACTTGCGGCGAGGTGGGATTCGGATAGTTGAAGAAATCTTGATATTGCTGTTGCACAGCCGGTGCGCTGAAACTGGACACGAGGTCATAGCCATATTGGGCTGTATCTGCTGTGTAGCCCTCGCGCAGGCGTACATATTCCCACAGCGAAGCATTTATGACGGCTCGATCTTGGGTTGCCGGCAGTCGAGAGATTGACACTTCGCTGTCAACGGTCCCATCCGGCCGTACCCAGAGGAACACAGGTACGAGCTTGGCCAACGGGACCATGGCAGCGATGGTAAATGCCTGGGCAACATTTCCTAGGACCGCCGCTGCGGCAAAGGCTATCAGGGCCTTTGACAGGCGCCGCGCAGACTTCGCTCGTGAAGTTTGAAACGCTTCCACCTTCTTGTAGTGGGCGGCTAGCGTTTCTCTCTCCACCAGAAGGGCATGTTCAGGAAATTTCACTTGGGCTCTTCCGCACATTCGACCTGAAGATCCTCAGGGGTGGTTTCCCATTGTCCCACGTTCAGTTGGAATGGCGCACCCGTGCAGGTCGCAAGCCGATCGGTTGTCTTGCAGGCCGCCAAAGCGAGGATTGACAAAAGTAGATAAAGTTTCATTTTTGGCACCGCGCTTGTCGATTGGTTAACCACCCGCCGTTTTGGCAAAGTGGCGATTGAGGTTGTTAAGAGGTTGGTTCGCACCTGCCCAAGAGCCGCCGGCGATGCTGCTGGCGATCGTCGGAAGCGCGACGATCAGAGCGTCACCAGCCAGGAAAAGCATGTCGAGCTCGTAAAGCCCGATGATCTTGGCTGCTGTCGTGCCCGAGAATTTGATCACCCCCAGCATGAATACCAGCGAGGCTGCTTCGGCAGCGATAACTATCGTTGCAACGATATTGAGGAGGAGAAGCAGCAGCCCGTACGAGAGCAGTTGGCCGATCCATCTGGTGGCTATGTCTCGAGTGTGATCAAAAAGGTAGCCTACAAGGACCAGGGGGCCGATCGCCAAGAGCACCTTCGTCAGGATTCCAACGGCATCGTAGATCTCGAACGCTGTCCACAGCGCGCCGTAGAAAATCCATTGCGCTCCCTGGAAAGCAAGTATGTCCTGGCCGTTCATAGGCCCAATTTCGGAAGCAATCACCTGAAAGACATACTGACTTGAAGCAAACATGAAGTCGAGCTTCTGGGGGATCGCCATGAAGGGCAAGTCGCTGCCACTGATGTGGTGAGCCAACCTCGGGATCGTGTCGTCGAAGACCGCTTCAATGTACTGCTGGTAGTTGGCCTGCCCTAAGATAAGAGCAACGACAATCGATACCATGATTACGCGCGAGATACCCCCGCGCGCATCGACTTGACCACGCATGACCAGACAGCCTTGGATTATTATCCAAAGCGTGACACACGCAACCAGAGGCGCACTGACCGCCTCTTGGATCTTTTCAAGCACTTCGTGCAGCCCTAACGTAAAGGCCTCATGAAAGATCGTGTGTATAGCCGTGAATGGCGCGGGAATTTTGAAATTCATGGCGTGAGCCTGATTTGTCCCTGATCAGCGCAGCTGAGCCGAATGAACTCTGCGTGGTTTACGGGAGGATGCTAAACATCTTGGCGGTGTCCTGGCGTTCGCGACGCTGCGTGGCGGCCTCCTCCGCGGCGTGAAGGCTGCCTTGTGCAGTGGCCATCGTCAGCAGACTCGTGGCCTGGGCATTTTGGATAATCGCATCATGAATCTGCTTGAGGACCAGACCGTTGGTCACGGTGGCCTGCACAATATTTCTCGAGCTGGAAAGCTGACCAAGCGTGTTGTCGTTAGCCTTAAGGCGCTTGTCCATTACGCCCAGAGTGTCGGCTGCAAGAGCTGCGGCATTGGCGGCACCAGCGATTTGCCCCTCTAACAGTTTCGCTTCTGCATCGGTGCCGGTGACTCTCCGAGTTGGGTCCTGCGCAATGTTACGCGCCATGGTCGAAACTGGCGCCCGAGCATCAAACATCTGCCCCTCCAGCGTATTGCTCGACGGGTAGTGATTTCCTTGGTTCAGTGTGCCCAGCAGTCCCGTGACACCGAATGACGACTTTAGCATATCCACCATTTCGATCGTGGTAGCGAGCGTCGTGATTGACCTCTCAAGGATCGCCGCATTGGAAATCGCTGTTAAGGTCACTTGTGTTTCTGTTACCGGGTCGCTGACGACAAATTGCGACCGGGCCTGTGTGCTAAGCAGAAAGGAAGCAGCAAGCGTTGTTGCTGCAAGCTTGGCAAATCTCATGAATATTCCTCCGTCAGTCTTGAATTTCGTGGTAACGAGCCATGAACTTGTCGAGCCACCCACTTGGGGCATCTCCGTACTGGTCACGAAGCTGGTCGGCAAAGCGCACGGTGTTGGCCCGCCCCGAGAGTACGGCTACATATTCGCGCATCTGCCCAAGATCGAATTCGCAAACAACACTCCCGCTGTCGCGCTTGAGCAAAAACTTGCGGCTGCCAATTGCCATTCCGTGGCGGATTGCCTCGAACTCCTGCGTAGTGCACTTCAAGCCATCGACATACGCCGCTCGGTCCGCCGTCGGTGATGGGTAGAAAATCTTCGTCATGCATTGTGCAACGAGACTAGCTCCGAGGGGCGATTCAAGCACGTGTTCAGGCTGCTGCGTTGCGAGTATCAACATCCCGTTGTTTTTGCGGACGGTGAGCAAGAACTTGTCGATAACAGCCGAGAACTGGGGGTTGAGCAGATAGAAACGAAATTCGTCGCAGCTCATGACAAACCGACGGCCATCGACAACAGCGCCCACGCGATGCAGAAGATATGCGGCGGCCGGCGCACAGACCTCCTCAAATTCCAGGAGCTGCGTCATGTCGAAGCCTGTAATGGAGGCATCCAGCCTTACTTCGTCCACATCGCCGTCAAACGCCCATCCAAGCGCATTCCCTCTACACCACCGCTGCAGCCGTGCTCCTGCGCCCTCGGAGGGGCTGTGCAGCAGAAATTCGCGTAGGCCCGCAAGTGAGCGCATGACGGGGTCGAACGAAAGTTGACGAACAATGCCACGTTCCAATCGACGGCTTTCCTCCGGCGAGATCGGACCACGGCCGTCACTCTCGATCAGGGCCATCAACCATTCGCGCAGAAAATCCAACGAGGCGGAGGTGTTGTCCAGTCCACGCAGGGGGGCCAAGCCGCTCGGAGTGCCTCTGCGCAACGCCAGATATGTCCCTCCCGTGGCTCGAACCAGCAGTTCACCACCCCGGTCCTTATCGAAAAATACGATGGCACCATCGCGATCGACCACGCTTTGCTCAAGCATCGCGAGGATAAACGTCATCAGCGTCGTCTTGCCTTTGCCGACGGGTCCGAATATCGCCGTCATGCCGACGTCATTCTCATGGGGGATGTAGTCGAATGAAGTTCCACCGTTCGTGCGAAAGCGCGCAACCGCTTTGCCCCAGTGGCCGGAAGTGGAACCGCTTGGGAAGTTTTCAAATGACACAAGCCCGGCAAAATTGTGCGAGGTGATCGCCCCGGGGCGTGTGCGCCACCTGTTGTTGCCCGGAAGTTGGGACCAGTATGCGGCCTCCATGCCGATACCCTCCTGGACGATAACGGCGCCCGCATCGGCCAGCCTTGCGCGCGCATTGGCTGCGCGATCTGCAAGGCTGTTGAGGCTCTCGGCATGGACGCACAGGCTCAGATGATGCGAACCCATGACGAACTCGTTGCTTGCCAGTGCGTCCTCTGCCTCGGCAAGTTCATTGATCTGGGTGAGAGCCTTGTCGCCGGCGCTCGTCATCTGGCTGGACTTAAGGCTAAGCTTCGCATGAGCTTGTGGCCGTGTGAGGAAGGAAAAGCTCTGGCTGAGCACAAGCGGGAAGTTGGCCGACAGCAAGGGATTTAGCATGCCTGGCCGCGTCGTCGCCGGATATTCACGGAATGAAAACAATGATCCCACGGAGCTATCCCCAGGTCTTCGAATCTCAAGCGCCCGCTTCCCGCAGATGACCTGGTCAGTGTAGATCGAGGCGCCGAGTGAGCCGGTAACCATCGGAACCGGAAGAAACCGGCACGTCATTATCAGCCGAAGCGCCTCACCGATTTCGGTGAAGAGCACGTTGCCTTTCTCACGAATACCCAACCGGCGCAGACCGTAACCGCCCAGTGAGCCAGCAATGATCTGCCAGAGGTCTTCCAGGCTTCGAATTTGGGCGGCTAGATCATTGTCATTCCGGCTGGGGGACTTGAAAAGCCGCAAGCCGATCTTGCCGATTGCGCTGCGGGGGAACACGACGACAGTGAGGAAGTGATCGTTGCGAAAGAGCTTTCCCGACAGCACACGGCGCTCGTAGGCCTCGCTCAGACTGCCAGCGAATGCACTTTGAAACTGGCGCGGCGCTGGCGCCGGCACATCATTGTGTCGCACAAGGTGAGCGTATATCGAGACATTGTCATCTGCGATGTTGCGCAAGAGAGTGTTGAACGCGCGGCAGCGCGAGTTGCGCATCTCAGCGTCTTCCAAATCAAACGGCAGCCCGTTCACATGTGCCATGGCCATGATCGATCCGTCTTCCAAAAGGACAACCTGATCGCTTAGATGACCGACATACGGAAGGTAGATCTCGCCAGATCTCTCGGTCCGGCCACTGGCGCCAAACATTACACCATTCCTCTTCCGCGTTTCGGCACTCTGATCGGATTGGCGCTGACGCTCGCGCCGCCCCAGACCGGCCCGTCCACGCTTCTGCCGGCCGTTTGCAAATAGAGGAACGCGACGCTTGCGGCGTTATAGTCACGCTCAACAATCAGCCGTGCTCCGAACCAGAGTGGCACGAGCACGACTTCATAAAGCGGGTTCTTAAGGATAATGATGATGAGCCCCGCCAGCATCATGAGCGCTCCGGCCAGTGTCAGCGGCACCCCCAGAAACAGTGCGGGGCGTGTCGCCGCCACATAGAGGGTGCTCACTTCCAACCGGTCGCTCATCAGCCACCGCCTATGAGCGCCTTGCCCAGGAAGCTGGCGCCAAACATGATGACAATTCCTCCAACAACACCCGCAACCAGGCCAAGTGAAGCACGACCGAACATCCAGGAGATGCCGATGGCCACGAGTCCGAGCACGGCCAGTGATTGTCCGAAGGGACCAAGTATGAAGGCGCAGATATTCTGGACCATCTTGGCAGGATCCGTCCCTCCGGTCACCTGGGCCGCGGCCGGCCCGCTGGAGAAGACCGTCCACGCGACGCCCGCAGCAGCGGCCGGTACATATTCAGCCGCCATGCGCAGCATGGAAAAAGGCGAAGGAACACGCGTTTTAAGTGCACGAAGTATTTTGAGTGGCTTCATCATTGTATCTCCATGTTTCAATCGAATACGAGTTTGTTCGGGTTCGAGGGTTCCCGCTCGTCCGCAGCCTGGCTGCCTGTCGGACCGGAGGGATCGGCCCCGGAGCGGTTTCGCTGATAGGAGCCCCAAACGTCCCACGAATCTTGTGCGGGCTGCTTTTCATTAGTCTGTTGGCTCTGTTCGAGCAGAGGGGGCACGGTTTTCGGACCGGCTGCCTCAAGGCCTGGCACATCTTGAGCGGTCGGCTCCAGCGTTCGCTCAAGGAGACTTGACATGTCCTTTGCGGCCGACTCGACCTTGCGTACATAACCGTTGGTGAAGCCACGCGTGACGTCGCCCGTGTTATAGGCCGAGATGGCACGGCGAAGCGCCAGTTGCTGTGCCACAGCAGTCGTGCCGCCGGCATACCGGCTTTCAAGTAAGTGGGCGGCAGCCGAAAGCGAGGCGCAGGGCTCGAAAGCTTTTTCCGGCGTGAGATTGAGCATGGGAAAGTTGTTGCTGTTTATCTGCATCAATCCAACATCGACAGAATGTTGTGCTTCGAGGCGGTGCTTGATGCCCCGCGTGGCTTCCAGGTGATCTATCCAGCGAAGCTGCTCACCTGTGGTGTTGTCATGAGCCACCAGCGTTTCAAAGCCACTTTCAATCTTGGCAATCGCGGCGAGGGTGGACGGCGCAACCCATGGAGCGCATTTGCGCGACAGGCTGTGGAACTCACGGGGAGAAAGTGGCGCGGGCTCGGCTGGGAGTGACATGGATGTCAACAGGACGATGGCCAGGGGCCAAGCTGCAATAAACATTCCCTATTACCTACCTTTCCAAGCCGCCGCACGAGTTCTGCCCCTGTCCGGCACGCGCTTATCGGGGAGGTTTGTTACTCTGTGATGTTCAATTTCAGCTTTTCGGTTTCAACTGAAGCAAAGACCGTGTTGGTGTCAGCGTGGGTGGAGCAGCTTGCGCATGCGTGGGGTGGCGCCGGCCCGATCAGCCAGCGACATCTGGAGCATCTTGGTACGATGACTCCTGTGCGGGATTGCTCGTCCCGGCCGTCCGTTGCTCCTGGACCGTGGCCCGCGACTTCGGCGTCATGGATGGTGATGGGACCTTTTGTCAGCGCTAAGCCAAGGACAAAATGGGAAGCTTGGCGGGTTTGTTCAGGCTCGGGATCACCGTGGGGAATCGACGAAGGCGCTAAAGCAGCCCAACTTTGCCGATATGCTGCCGGTGCTTTAAGAGACAGCCATGCGCGGCCCTGCACACTCAGATCATTGTTTGAGACCGCGAGCTCGTCCGCGAAGCTGGCTCGAAGGGGCAAATCCGCGGGGGCGAGGGTCAACTGGGAATACGTGGCGGCGCAGCCCACCTGGTGCGAGCCTGGTTCAGCTGATCGGTCGCGCCGCCAACGGGTGGATCATGCACAGTCCCATCGGCAGAAAACCGCACGCCATTAACGGAGTCCGACGGCGCAATGGACAAGCATAGTGACACCCTCCAGATGGAGAAGTTGCAGTAACTGAGAAATGTTAGCCCGGACGTTCACCGCAATCGGCGACCTGCCGGTCGCCCGAAACAGCATTTGGGCCGCCGGCCACCTTGGACGAAGCCGGCTTGGCAGGAGACATACTATTTGGCACAAGGCCGCTGCAGCGAATCACGGTCTTCTTCCGCCGACCGCCTTTCCGATCAACCAAACGCCGCGCTGCTCAACCATGTCCGAGCTGGATCCACGAGCCGGAGGATGTCGAGATGATCCAGGTCCGCAAACTCCAGGATGACAAGGATGCAAGGGCATAGCAGGAAACTTGGCATCCATGAGGTCGAACTCGAATAGTATTGGCAGGCCTGCACCAACGGGGGAGCTCGAAGCGAAAAAGCGAAGGACCACACGGCAGGGTCATCTCGGCGCTTGGACCTGTCTGGTGGCCACGGGCTGCCTGGGTGCGGTCAATTCGCCACGGATGAAAAGACCAGGACGAGCACGGCCTCACATTGGCCGCAGGCAACGGCGAGTGATATCAAGGGGCAGCTGTTCTGCGTCGGTGCCCCAGGGTTGCTCAGAAACAGGTTTAGACAAGGGGATTCAAGATTGAAGGTGTGCCGTTGAAACATGTTCTTGTTATCGATGATGATGCCGCAATGCGGCGCCTCATCGCCGAGTATCTCACGATGCATGCCCTGAAGGTGACCGCAGTCCACGATAGCAAGCAGTTTGACTATGTTCTTTCATATGAGCCAGTCGATCTCGTGGTTGTGGACCTTAACCTAGGCCGGGAGGATGGACTTGCGATCGTCCGCAATCTGGCAACAAAATCGGATGTTCCTATCATAGTGATCAGCGGCGACCGGCTTGATGAGGCGGAAAAAGTGGTTGCACTGGAGCTCGGCGCAACCGATTTCATTCCCAAGCCTTTCGGGATGCGCGAATTCTTGGCCCGCATTCGAGTAGCGCTACGCGAGCGCATTTCTAGTCCGCGGACCAGAGATCAGCGCTCATTTCGCTTTGGGGCCTGGAAGCTCAGCGTGAAGCAGCGGCGACTGATCTGTGCGGAGCGTGGCGAGGTCAAGCTTACCGCATGTGAGTTCAATCTCTTGATCGCATTTCTGGAGAACCCCCGCAACGTGCTATCCAGAGAACGGCTTTTGCTCGCGAGCCGTGTGCGTGGAGAAGAGGTGTACGATCGAAGTATCGATGTCCTAATCATGCGCTTGCGCCGCAAGCTGGAGGCTGATGCGGCCAATCCTCGCCTAGTCAAGACATGCCGTGGTGCAGGGTACTTCTTCAACGCTGACGTAGACGTTAGCTACGGAGGCACCTTGGCCGCGTGACAGGAGCCGTTCTGGAGATTGGCTGACGAGGCTGATCAAGCGTAAGACCGTATGTCCGCTTCTGCCGATGAGGTGGCTCGCCCTACACTGCGCGTCCGAGGGTTGCTCGGGCGGGCCGAGCCGATCCTCATCGCAGGAGGACGAGCCGTGGCAGATTATAGGGAAGCATTTGTCGGAATCGATGTTGCGAAGCAGAGGAATGCCGTCGCGATTGCGGAAGCCGGCCGGGAGGGAGAGGTTCGCTTCTTCGGCGAGGTCGACGCATCGGATACGAGCATGCGCCGCGTTATCCTACGGATCGCCGCCAGGTTCGATCGGATCCACCTCTGCTACGAGGCGGGCCCAACCGGCTATGGCCTCTACCGGCTGATCCGTTCCCTTGGCCATGAATGCACCGTAGTCGCGCCATCGCTGATTCCAAGGAAACCTGGCGATCGGGTGAAGACGAACCGCCGGGATGCTCTTTCATTGGCAAGGCTGCTGCGCGCCGGCGAGCTGACCGCGGTGTGGGTCCCCGATGAAGACCACGAAGCCATGCACGATCTCGTTCGCGCCCGGGCGGCCGCGGTCGAGACGCTGCGGGTCCATCGCCAGCAGGTGGGCGCTTTCATGCTCAAGCATGGGCGTGCCTATCCACGCACGAAGAACTGGACCATGCGCTACCTGCGTTGGTTGCAGGAGCAGCGGATCGATTATCCTGCACATCAGATCGCACTCCAGGAGATGGTCGAAGCGGTGCGCGTCTCGAAAGAGCGTGTGGAACGGCTTGAGCGCGTGATCGAAGAGTTCATCCCGAACTGGTCGCTGGCGCCGATCGTGCGAGCGCTCCAGACATTGCGTGGGGTCGATCTGATCGTCGCCGTAACGTTCGCTACCGAGATCGGCGACGTAAGCCGTTTTGAGAGCCCTCGCCAGCTCATGGGGTATCTCGGCCTCGTTCCCGGCGAGCGATCGACTGGAGAGACAATCAGGCGTGGCGGCATCACCAAGGCAGGCAATGGCCGCGTTCGTCACATGCTGGTCGAGAGCGCCTGGACGTATCGACATCCTCCCCGGATCGGCAAAGCGAAGCTGTACCGGCTGGAGCAGGCGCCGCCGAAAGTCCGTGAGATCGCATGGAAGGCTCAAGCCCGCCTGACGACCCGCTATCGAAAGCTGGTCGGGCGAGGCAAGCGAACGACGGTGGTCTGCACGGCGATCGCCCGCGAACTAGTCGGCTTCATGTGGGCCGTCGCCAGGGAGGCACGCTCCACCTGATCTCTCGCCGCGGCAGTGTACACCTCGCGCATGGGCGGAGGCGGGCCCACGGCAGGGGAATGCCCGTCAGACGCTTTGTGGCTGGCAAAATTGACCGACGCCCGCAGTAAGATAGGAACAGCCCCGGACGCACATCGGGAATGCGGTAGCCAACCCGCGCATCAGAGCTTGATCACCGACGTCCTTCAGTTCCCGCCTCCTCCCATACGCGATCATCAGCACGACGGCCGCTCCCCGGATCGGATGATTTTGTGCGCCCACAGCGTTGACAGCGGTCATCAGAGCGCTGTTCTCAGGCTACGGCTTTGAGCTCGGGCGCCCGGATGCAGGCCCAAGGCAGCAGGTCGTTGATCTGGCTGTTCGGATGGCTGTTGACGATCCTGGTGAGGACGTCGGCGAGATAGCCGAGTGGCTCGACACCATTGAGCTTGCAGGTTTCGAATCAGCGACGCGATGACTGCCCAGTTTTCGGCACCGCCGTCTGAACCTGCAAAGAGCGCGTTCTTGCGGTTGAGCGCCATCGGACGGCTTGAGCGCTCGACGGTGTTGCTGTCGATCTCGATGCGGCCGTCGTCAAGGAAGCGCGAGAGGCCTTCCCAGCGTGAGAGCGTGTAGCGGATTGCCTCGGCGAGCTTGGTCTTCTGACTGATCAGGCCGAGCTTTTCGCGCAGCCAAGGTTCAAAATCGGCGACAATAGCGCGGCTATATTCCTGACGCATCGCGCGGCGTTCATCGGCCGATCGGCCGCGGATATCGTCCTCGATCTTTATAGAGGTCGGCGATCCGTCTCAGCGTCTGGGCGATCGGCGAGTTCCAGGCCTACATCGCCTTCCAGCAGTGCCAGCCTGATCAATTACGGCGAGAGCTACCGGTCCGGAGATCGGATCAGCGCCTCTGTCGTCAAAAGAGCCGTTCTGTTTGACCCCAGCCATGGAGCTCAACGCCCCGCGTCGGAGCGCTCTCTGCTTCTGAAGGAAGCCATTAGGTCGGCTCGGGCTTGATCGGAGGCTTGGTTGATGGACGTCGTGGTTGCTTCGCTCGGCTGCCGCCCCATGGCGAGGCTTTGCGGATTATCAGTCCTCTGCCTCTTCCCCGGTCTCAATAGCGCTGTGTAGTGTTCATTGTTTATGATGACGCCCCCGCTGTTCACGAGGTTGCTCCTGTCGAGTGTACTCGTCAGCTCGTCCTGGGCCTCGCGAGTCCTGCCCAAGCGCCGTTCAAACGGCGCTGGCGCGACTTGTCGGGCTTGCTGCTCTTGCAACACGGCTTGTTGCACCTGCGACGCGGCTCCAAAAGCTTCCGGGGGGATTGCGGCAAGCTCGTGCGGCAAGCGGCCCTGCCTCAGTCGGTTTTGCAGCGCCCGCCGATCGGCGACGAGGTCGTCGAGGTGCAGCGGCCGCAGCCGTTCCGGAAACTCTTGGTTCGCCAATCTCTGAACCAGCGCGCGCGTGCCGTCCACCACAAAGACTCCGCAATCAACACCGTTGTTCTGCCGGGCCATGGCGGGTGTCACCAGGGTGGTCGCGCCCAGTGTTGTTGCGAGCTCTCGTGCAGGCGCGTCATTGTATCCCCGTCCATAGCTCTGATGGATGGAATCGTAGTGATAGGCGACCGCTCTTTCCGGGTCGCGGCGATCAACGAGCAGCAGCGACCAATGCTCGTTGCGTCCATCAGTTGCCACCGTAGCCAAAGGGTTGCCACTGTTCACCGGCAGGAACACGAAGTCGGCTGCGACGTCGTTGTGATGATAGATGGACAGCAATGTAAGTTGCGGGTCCCGGTCGTGACGGCGCAGTTGCTGGGAGACCAAGGGATCCACCAGCCGCGTTCGGGCGGCGAGCGCTGGGTGGGCCTCCTGCAGGTCCTGCTCCAGCAACCGGTAATCCCTGTGGATATGGGCGTCGCTCAGCAGGTCGGCACCGAGCACCACCCCCTCGGGGAGGTTGGACGAACCTGACGGAAGCGCTGCGATCCGTGCATCGGAGGAGGTGGTCAGATTGACTAATGGAACACCGCGATAGGTGTCTGACAGCCTGGCGTTCGCTGGCGAGGCGGGTTCTGGGGCCTTTGCCAGTACTGCTGCCGCTGCAGCTTCCCTCATCGGACCGCGATCGACGAGCCAAAAGTCGTTGCCCCCTTCTGGCCTCTCGGCGGTGTAGCCGTGACCTTTAATCTCGTAGTTCCATTTCGGGTTTTCCGCATCCGGCAAGAGGCCATGGTGGTCCAAGAAAGGGAGCATCGCGTCTGGGACGGGCTGAGTCCCATGGGAGAAGCCTTTGGGGACGGCGAATGAGACGTTTATGGAGTTCTCGATCGCAGCGGGGGGTGCCTCAAACCTTGCTGAGGGCGCGGCCTCCGCATGCAGCCTTCCGATGTGTTCGGACCCAGTCCCTTGAACGGGTACCCCTTCCAATGGCAATTCACCCAGCTGCTGCATGGGGGGCTGCATCGGCACGGGGCCGCCTGAATTGCCGATTTCGCTCAGCGGCTGCTGAATGGCGGCGGCTTGCGGCGTATTCAGGGCCCTCTGCCTCTCCGCTGGCCGCAACAGCGCTGTGGAATGTTCATTGTTGATAAACACCCGCTCGGGTGGCAGGTGGTTGCCCTGGTCAAGCGCATCCGGCCAGGGCCGGATCTGCTGTTGGCTGGCAGCTAACGCTGGCGGGGCGGCGGCCTCAACTCCGGCGTGCCCAGAGCCGGCCGCTGCGAAAGCGTCGGCCACGCTGCTGTTGAGGTTATCCGGTCCAGCGAGATTTCCTGGGTCGCCGAAAAAAGACGAATCGGCTTGATCATCCTGCCGTCGCTGAAGCACTTCGCGGAACCCCTGTTCCAGTCGCAGAAGCTCCTCCGGATTGGTTGGCGACTCGTCAGCTTGAGCGAACAGCCTCCGAGCCTCGGAAACGTCTGACGCGGGCTCCGCATCGCGAACCCGTTCCAGCGCTAAGCGGAGATAGCGGTTGCCTGGAAACAACCTCTCGGCGAATTCGATCCGCGAATAGTGATCCAGCCCAGAGATCGTCTGGCCCCGACTCTCAAGCGCCTCAGAAAATTTGCGAAGATTACGACCATAGATAGCACGGGTGCTTGAGGCCAAGCTGCTGTCACTGGTCACTTGTTCTAAGACATGCGCGTCTGCCTTTGAGGGCACCGGCACTGGCCACCGGCCAGTCGCTGAATAGCCCGGCTCATGATACGCACGCAGGACGTTCAACGCCGTCTTTATATCAACGTTTTGCGGAAAGAAAGTATCTAGGTGATCGACCAGGGATTGGTGATTTTTTAGATCAGTCGCTTGGCCGCGAGCGCCGAGATCATTCGCCAATCGGCGAAGCGCATGCGAGTATATTCGGAGCGTCGCCGCGCTATGGTGTTGCTGAGCCGCAGCGTGGGCGATCGCCTTATCAATCACGTCCCGGTGTTCGCCGGACAGATGGCGATAGCGGGTAGCACGGGCGCCACTCGCGACAGGTTCGGCTCGGCGCGGCTCGGCCACGTGCTGCTCAAAGCTCACGTGCCGGGCATGGCCCGCATCCGGCAAGGGGTCATGGCGGCCCAAGAAAGAGAGCATCGCGTCTGGGACGCGTTGAAAAGAGAGCATCGCGTCTGGGACGCGTTGAAAAGAGAGCATTGCGTCTGGGACGCGTTGAGTCACATGGGAGAAGCCTTCGGGGATGGCGAATGAGATGTTTATGGAGTTCTCGATCGCAGCGGGGGGTGCCTCAAACCTTGCGGAGGGCGCGGCCTCCGCATGCAGCCTTCCGATGTGTTCGGACCCAGTCCCTTGAACGGGTACCCCTTCCAATGGCAATTCACCCAACTGCTGCATGGGGGGCTGCATCGGCACGCGGCCGCCTGAATGGCCGATTTCGCTCAGCGGCTGCTGAATGGCGGCGGCTTGCGGCGTATTCAGGGCCCTCTGCCTCTCCGCTGGCCTCAATAGCGCTGTGGAATGTTCATTGTTGATGATGATCCACCCGGGTGGCAGATGGTTGCCCTGGTCAAGCGCATCCGGCCAGGGCCGGATCTGCTGTTGGCTGGCAGCTAACGCTGGCGGGGCGGCGGCCTCAACTCCGGCGTGCCCAGAGCCGGCCGCTACGAAAGCGTCCGCCACGATGCTGTTGTGGTCACCCGGTCCAGCGGGCATCCCTGGGTCGCTGAAAAAAGACGAGGCGGCGAGATTATCCTGCCGTCGCTGAAGCACTTCGCTCAACCCCTGTTCCAGTCGCAGAACCTCCTCTGGATTGGTTGGCGACTCGTCAGCTTGATCGAACAGCCTCCGGGCCTCGGCAAGGTGCTGCTCATCGCCCACTTGCCGGGCCTGGTCCGCTTGCCCCTCTTCCAACCCGGCGTCCTGCACCTGCGACAAAGCTGTTACACGGGATGGATTACTATTTCGCGGGTCCACACTAGCCTCACATCAAACTGTATCGTCAAAGTCTTGCGCCGATCCACGCAGCGGGTCATCGAGTTGAGATTCTGCGGAGAGCCCCTCGTCTGCTATCGTCAAGGGTACCGGCTCCGGGAGGGCGCCTGTCTGGCTTTCAAAGATGCGTTTCAGGATGCGATCCGAAAAATATCGCACCTTCCTCAACTGCAATGGTGGCAGACCTTTGATGAGAACGATCTCGTACTCGTCATTAAGTAGCCGCACCTGTTCGGGACGCAACAGCGGTGCACCCTGATGTGAATTCTGGATGTTCCAATCGAACGTTCGCGCCTGGCTGTAGGAAATCGATTGGGCTTGAAATGTGTATTCACCGATAGCTTTGGAAATGTAGTTCGGAGTCTCGTCATCGGCAGTGGCCATGAACACTTGCAGTCCGGTATTGCTGAGAAAATTCTGCTTGCCAGCCTCGCCATAGGCCCCCGTCAGTGCGGAGAGGCTCTGGATGATGAGCATGAAGCGACCCTTGTAGCCCGCGATGGTCGTAATTGCGGTCTCGATCGCCTCCAGCTTACCCAAGTGCTTGAACTCATCGAGCAGAAAGAGAACCTCGTTCTTTTCATCCCGGCGGGGCAGCGACCGCTGCAGAATTGAAACGATTTGCTGAAAAAACAAGCGTATCAAAGGCGCGATCACCTCAAGGTCGTTCGGACCAACACAAAGATAGATGCACGTTCTGCGACGGCGAAGATCATAGACCGAAAAGTCCGAGCGACTTGTAGCTGCCTTTACAGCGGGATCCGCCCACAGGTTGAGCCCGCCATCGCCGAGCACGGAAGTGTAGGAGGTCAGGATTTTCGTGTCGTTCCCCGCCATGTCGTCGAATATGCGTTGTGCCTCTTTGTTCTGGGTCTCCATGGCGAGTCGCGCGAAGAGCTTAAACTTCTCCCCCGGCTGGGCGAAGAGATCATAGACGGCGCCGATTGTTGGCGTGCCCCGCTCGATGCAGGCAAGGATCCCCGCGACAAAGATATCTCGCGCGCCGCTGACGAAACCTTCCGCGCCCTCCCCCTTGGCCGTAATCAGGTTTGCGGCCAAGCGGCGGGCTTCGGTGAATTGCTGCTGTGGCGGCAGCGCTATAAGATCCAACAGCGGATTGTAGCAGTTTGTGCGCCGCTCCGAATCCAGCGGCGCGAATTTGAACACGTCGTCGCCTGCGGCTTTGCGCGCCCTCGAGGTGAGCTCAAAGAGCTCCCCTTTGACATCCAGAGCTATCACTGAGCCTTTGAATGTAAGTAGCGTTGGAATGACTATGCCGACGCCCTTGCCAGCGCGGGTCGGTGCAACGATGAGGCTGTGAGGCTGCTCGCCATTGGTCAGGTAGTAGCCAGGCCAGAAAGGGCCACTCGTCTTCCCAAATACCGGGCCTGTCACGCCACGGTATCGTCGCAGATATCCGGTGCGTCGCATTTCATCCACTCGAGCCCAACGAGCCGTCCCGTGGTGTTCGAGCTTGCGGCGCAATACGATCTGCTGAATCAGCAAGACGACCGCGGATGTCGAGAGCACGATAGCCGCGCCCCGATAGAAAACGGGGGTTGCGAAACCCAGATAGAAGGGCGTCTCAAACCAAAAGGCACGGACATCAAACGTCATCAGAGCCTCGCCGCCACCGCCGTGGCGGAAGGTTGCGTACAGACTTGCCGCACAGAAGCCCAAGGCGAGTGAGCAGGCGATGCTAACGGCTATGTTAGGGGGCGTCGTTTTTGTTGAAGGCATTGTTCCATTGCCGATTAGCCGTAGCTAATGCTGCGCTTGCTTCAGACACCGAACCGACGTCGCGCGCGATGTCGCCACTCGACAGATCGATGCCGCAGCGGGTGGTGCGACGCTTGCATCGCACCACCCGGAAGACGTGGTTTTTGAAGTTACACTAAGCAGGTACGTCAACGGCCAGCGACCTGGAAACGGCAAGGCCGTAAACGGAATTCGGGAGAGAAAGCGTCCCTATACCGTGGCCGAGACCTCAACGGCCCTCGCGATCCCTGTTTCTGGTGGCCTCCAGTAGGTCCGCTCGGGCGTGACTGTAGTTGCGGTTTATGGCCTGCCCGATTAGACCACCCCGCTGCAGCTGTTCATAGGAGATTTGCGCGCCTGTCGCACGGGCTGCAGCCTCAAGACCTGCTATGTGGCCGTCCAGATTCGCATTTCGTTCCTCTGCCTCATGCTGCGGCGGAGGCATTTGCCGCAAGATGTTTTCCATGCCGGGAACTGCGTGAGCTTGGGCCTGTTGATTTGCATCGAACTGGTGATACGCGGCTATAATAGCATTGCGTGCCACCGTCCTGATGTTGCCATCCGGATCAGAAGCCAATTCAACGGCCTGATCAAGAATGCGAGATTTGTTTTCCTCATTGAACTTACCGAAGTTTGGCGCAACGTTAAAAGCTCCGAGAGCTTGCGAGGCCGGCTCCATGTTGCCAATGCGATTGACAACAGCATCTTGCATATGTGGCGTTAGGTAATTGGCTATGTTGCTGACCGCTCTGACTTGCTCCAATGCTACGTTATCCGGCCGGTACCCCAATTCGGATGTCAATTTCCAGGTCAGCTCTCTGGCTGATTGTCCGAGCTGATTGCCCCGCCTTTCAAATTTTGCGAGTTCAGTTTCTGACCCGGGTTGAGTGCCCCGAACGGCTGTTCGCGCTCGCCTCCCGAGGTCTTTGAAGCCCGCAAGATTTCGCGCTGTATCGCGTGGGTTAGCGGTTACCAGCCGTTCTGCTACCTCGCTTAATGGCCCCTCTGGAAGGGACAGGATGTTACTGGGTTCCCTCCCGCCTTGGGATGAACTTGCAGCTGCGCGTGCGCGTTTGTTATCGCGATCCATGCTCGGTCTCCAAAGTCGTTATTCTACGCAATGAGGTTACCACCGAAGCTTGACCTGCTGAACCGATATGATGTTACAGTTGTAGTCTGGCAGAGGGTTCCCAGCCCCGTCTAAGCCAAAGATGATGAGGCTGGCATCAAATGCGATGAGTGAGTTCTGCCTGAGCGCATGAATGGCACGCCGTCGCCGACTCTTTGGCTGCTTCCGGTCCTTGCAAGAGCCCGGCATGATGTCCGCCGCAGCAGCTTCTCCTTTGAGCGCAGGTTTGCATGCTCGAGGATTTCATGACGAGGATCGCCCACTCCGGCTGATCAGCCGCGGCCGAGTTGTCGTGCTCCCTCGGCAAGGAAAACAGTCGCGACCTGACCGGTAATTTGCGCAGCGCCGCGCCAATAGCATCACTGTGCCATGCCCGCGACTAAGGCATTCCTGCTGGAGGCCCGTGGCAATCTCCCGACCCAGCCGGCGCTAGGCGAGGAGCAAAGGTCCGACGAGGAAAAATCGCGCGTGGGCGGGCCGCACGGTCGCGCAATGCCGCCCCGTCCTTCACTCGGCCGTGTGTCGTCTATGAGTGCCGCGGTCGTCAGCACCAGCCGGTGGCGAGCCAACCAACGCCTAAGCGATCGCGACTTCTTCCATGCCTTTGGGCCTGGGTTTTCTCAACGGGAGTCGCCTGGCAGCCACCGCGGAACGGACGGCATATATTCAGCGCCACCTCCGCAGCAACATGACCGGCTGCAATTGCCGCGCTGCCCCAATCGCATCTTTGCAGGCGCACCATCGATATAACTTGCTTTGGCTGCATCATCCCTCGCCTTCCACGCCCCTCGACGGTGCAGGACTCACAGAAAATTTCAATTCCCTAAAGACGGGTTCAGTTCTTCACGCTGCAGTCTGGGGCCAACCTTGCACGGTCCTACACGATCGGGTGCAAGGGGGTGAATGAGGGTGCAAGTGGCGCCGACGCGCTCTGCTTGTGAGAAGCGATTGGCATTACTGCCGGAATGCAGCCATCCTGGCCGCCACCATGCCTGTTCATGGGCGCAGCCTGAATTGAAAGCCCTATCAAGGCTCAAATACGCTTCAGCTTACCGTCGCGATCGGCATTAGACACTCTCGCCACCCACATTTCTGCGCGATGCCAAAGCAAACGATCTACGCTAACTGTCAGGCCAGATTTCTCGAGTGGATCCGACCGCAATGATGTATTCGCCAGAGGGAGCATGGGCACGTACTTGTGACGTTTTTGCCTATGCCCCCGCGCCTCACCGCCGAGTCGGCTCTGGGCTTGCGTGGTCGCGACCGAAGATCCCAAGCCCTGTCGCCAGCCATGACGACCAGTGTCGGCTTTGCAACAAAGTCAGAGGTCCGACGGACAAGGGCGGCTCCTAAACCGTGTAATTGAAACCTTTTCTTTTTGGCACGCTCAGTGCAGCAGATGATCCTCAAACGATGCACGGAACCGCGATACACAGTGAGGGGAAATGAACATGACAGGCATCATTGCGTCGGTTGCGCTGTCAACTTTGTCTGGCTGCCAGAGGTTGGACCCAGGCCTGATATCGTTAGAGGTCGATCCTACAAAGCGGCATTCCACGTCCTGGGGGACCCCGATACGCAGAGCAACGTAGACGGTCAGCGTGTTTTCACGTGTGAAGGCCTGAGAAGCGGCTGTACACGGTTCCAACATTGATTTCGACCACGACCTGGGGAACGGGGGGCCGATCCCAGGCACAGAGACCGAGATTTACCACGATCACTGCGCCATGACGAAATCGTTGGATCATCAGGCATGGTTGAGGGCACCAACTATGATGGGAGCATCGACAGAGGCGATGGGTATGCAAGCCTGCTTAGCGACCAGCAACAGTTTGCTACTTTGAACGAGCTCTCACAACGAAGGCATCGTAGAGCCGGCCAGAGTTGCCTCTCGCCTGAAGCCGAGGCGCGCCTCAAACCATTTTGCTGTGCAGGTCTTTGCCGCCCCATGCGATTTGGGAGACCACGCATCGTTGAAGCGGATCAGCTTGCTTCTGCTGAGCGCATTTCGGGGGTCGGAAGAGAGTGGTTCGATCCGGCACTGACCCTAGAGCGGGGGGGCTTGGTTGAGCCGGTGCCGGACCGAACCGTCTCAGGCAACGCCGGCTATGTCGTGGGATATTGCGGCAACTCCGTGGCCAAACCGCGGCGGTGATGTGTCGCAGATTCACCGATTCCAACACGCGCATTGCAAACGTGACTGGACGTCCCGGAAACCGCGCAACGCTACTGGGTATGACGGGAGCTCTGCCGGTGGGCGGCCACTCTTGGCTATGAAATTAGCCGCCCGATCACGACAGTCCGATGCAGGAAGGAAAATACTCGCAATGTTGATTCCGTGGGGCGCCTGGCGACACACCACCACAAGCCAGCCTGCGTCGCCCGACCCCATCGAGTTCGACCAGATCCTTCGGACGGGCTCACAACAGAGGACATGCTATCCAAACATTCGGATTCGAAGCAGAAGTCATGCGCTTCAATATTGCGGACTGATGCAACAGGCCCGGCGATTTTCATGACCGGGCAAGGCCGTTCCGTTTGTCAGCGATGCCGGAATGGCGGAACGGCCCCGAGTCGGCAGTATACAGGTGAGGCGAGCCAGCCGGGTGTAGGGTCGGGCTCTCGGCCTTTCGGGGAGACCGCATGAGCGGCAGGGTTTCGCGGCGCCAGTTCATCGCAGCGGCGGCTGGCGCGGGGATCGCGGTCAAGATCCGTTTTCTGGGCCGGCCCGCATCGGCTGCGCCCATTGCCAATTCGCCCGGCCATTCGCCAAACTGGATCGGACCGGACGGTCGGCCGCGTTTCAGGATCGACGCCGTGGCCAAGGTCACGGGGGACAAGACCTTCACCCGCGATTTTCGCGCCCGGGACATAACGGGCTGGCCGCACCAACAGAGCCACGCCTTCCTGATCCGCGGCACCTGGGCCGACGCCCCGTTGGACGGGCTGGACCTCTCACTGCTGGGCGAAGGTCTCAAGCCCGACCAATTGATAGCCGGCGAAGACCTTGTGCGCGATGGTCTTGCGCCGCCAGAAACGACGGCTCCCGGCTTCTATGGCGACATGTTCCTGGTGCCGAAGGGACGCATTCCGCGCCTGCTCGGTCAGCCGGTCGCGCTCTTGATCTACAAGGATTTCGCGCGGTTCGACGCGGCCAAGCGGCTGGTCCGTTTCGCCAAGGGCATCGTGCGCTGGGGCGCGGTCGGCGGCTACGACACGCCACCCCATTACAGCGCCAGCCGGTTCGTGCGCATCGGCGGCGCGACATCGAATGAAACCGATCCGCTCGAAGACACCACCATCTACGGCAGTTTCGACGGCGATCGGGTCGTCTGGCCGAAGCCGGATCAGAGCGGCGATGCGGCGGCCCGCGCCCTGTGGGCGGCGGGCGAGATCGAGCGTGAGATCACAGCAACCGGCGACGATGCGTTGGTCCTGAAGCGAAGCTATTTCTCGCAGTCGACCGACGCCTGCGCGATGGAACCCGACAATGGCAATGCCTGGTTCGAGCCGGGCAGTTCGACCCTGCACGCACTCATCGCGACCCAATCGCCTTATGAGGTGGCGACCTCGACGCTGGAAATGCTGTCGAAATCGCGGTTCACGGTGAAGGCGCTCGACCTTTCGATCGGTTACACGGTCGGATACGGTACCAAGGATCATTCCATCTTTCCCTACTACGCTATCCTGGCAGGCCTCTATGGCGACGGGCGCCCGGTGCGTCTTGCCAACGACCGCCTCGAGCAATTCCAGATGGGGTTGAAGCGCCATGCCTTCTGGATGGAGAATACGCTTGTCGTGGATCGCTCCACGCACGCCTTCCGCATCATGAAAGGCAGGTATCGCATGGATGCCGGAGGGCGGCGCAACTTCTCGCCCGACGTTGGCAAGGTCGGGGCCAGCGCGGCGCAGAGCATCTATTATCTGCCGAAGAGCGATTTCTCGGTCGAAGTCCGCGCTTCGCGCGCTGTCGATGCTGGCTCGACGCGCGGGTACGGAACGCTGCAGACCATGGCCGCGACCGAGATGATGGTTGATGAGGCCGCCGAACTGCTCGGCATCGATCCGATCGAGCTTCGCCTCAAGAACGCGTTCAAGACCGGCATGAAGAACTCGCAGGGCGCCATTGCCGGCGGGGCGCTAAGGACCGAGGAGATCCTGGAGCGGGCTCGTGCCCATCCGTTGTGGAGGGATCGCGATACGAACAAAGCGGCGTTCGATACCGCCAATCCGGGTAAGCGCTATGGCATCGGTTTCGCGCAGGTGCAGAAGGATTACGGCACCGGAGCCGAGGCAGCGGTGACCACGCTGTCATTCGATCCGTCCGGCCGGCTCACCATGCGCCAGAACGGCAATGATATTGGCACGGGCCTGACCACCTCGCAGGCGGTGATGGTCGCCGACATCATCGGCCGGGTGCCGGACGACTGCGCCTTCGGGATCGTCGACTGGCCCGAGATGCCTCTCGTCTCCACCGAGGAGCCCTATACGACGCCGCAGGACAGGGAGGACGCGCTGGCACGCAATCCACGCTGGACGCCCTCGTTTATTTCACCGATGAGCGCCTCAAACAGCGCCTATTTCATCGGCCACGCCACGCGGATGGCGGCGCGCGCGCTGCTGCACCTGTCGCTCTGGCCGGCTGCGGTCGCGCTCTGGTCTAGTGGACCGGGCGGCGGGCGGGCGGGGCCGCTCGCTGTTGACATGGCGGACGTGCGGATCGCAGATGGCAAATTGACGGCTGGAGGGATGGAGCCGCTCGCACTGGAACAACTCGCGGCGGCGGCGCACAGGCTCGGCCTGGTCACGGGGGTCAGCGTCCATGTCTTCAATCGCGGGCAATGGGCCGAGGCGGTGTTCGATGTGCCGAACGTCGGCGCCGTCCGCTTGCCGGTCGACGCGCTTTCGGTCTGCTATGGCCAAAGCGCGCCGGCTGGTTTGAAGGCGCTGATGACCTGCGGCGGCTTCCATTTTCTCGACCGGCGCCAGGTCTTCTATCCGCCGGTACAGCGCCAGAACGCCGCTGGCACCTGTTACACGGGCGTGGCGACGATCGCCGAAGTCGCAGTGGACACCGCCTCAGGCGACGTGAAGCTCCTTTCGCATCATTCCATCCTCGAATGCGGCACTCAGATCGTGCCGGAACTTGTCTCGGGTCAGCTCCAAGGCGGCATGGCTATGGGCGTCGGCCACGCCTTGCTCGAGGAGTTGCCGCTCTATGAAGACGGTCCCGGCGACGGGACGTGGAACTGGAACCGGTATCGCCTGCCGCATGCCAGGGATGTCGCGGTCTGGACACAGACATCGGAGGTATTGGCGCCGCTTTCCGATATCGATCCACCAAAGGGAATGGCCGAGGTTGTGATGATCGCGATCGTTCCGGCGATCGTCAATGCCGTTAACCATGCCATCGGCAAGCGTTTTTATCAGACGCCGATCACGCCAGAGAAGATTCTGCAGGCCCTGCCGTGACCGTTGCCACACGACCACTTTCGATGACCGTCAACAATCGCAAGGTCGGTCCGTTCGACGTACCTGACGATCTCATGATGATCGACTTCCTGCACGAATATCTCAACCTTACGGGCTCGCGGCTTGGCTGCGGCCAAGGCATCTGCCACGCCTGCGCGATCATTCTCGATGGGCCGGAAGGAAGTTCCCGCGAGATCCGCAGCTGCATCACCGGAGCGCATTTCTTCAAGGGCAAGTCTGTCCGCACCATCGAAGCGCATGCCGAACGCGACGCGAATGGCGATGTCGTTCGGCTCTCCGCGATTCAGCAGGCCTTCGTCGAACGTTTTTCGTTCCAGTGCGGCTATTGCACGCCGGGCTTTGTCACCGGTGCAACCGTGCTGGTTGAGCGTCTCAAAGAGAAGCCGGTCCGCAGGGCGGATGTCGAACGCACAATCGAGCAGGCGCTTGCGCCGCACATTTGTCGTTGCACCGGTTATGTCCGTTATTATGAGGCGGTCCGTCACGTGATCCTGAGCAGGCCCGGCCTGGTACAGGGCTGAGGTCCGGCGATGAGGCGGTTCCTGGATATTTGGCCTGCGGCACGCATCAGGTCGACGTGCAGCACGGGCGTTTCTGTTTCCGGCACCTGGGCGTGTCCCTTTTGCTCGCCGCGATACGGTCAAATAGTTCCCGTCCGTGCCTGCGCTTGCGCGGCACGCCTCGCATTGCGGTTCATTACGCTTCCTATGTCGGTGTGCTTGGTCAAGCCTTGTTTGAGCGACAGCGCATCCACATCCATCATCGCGATGAAACCGCGCTTCAGGACTGCCGACCAGCGTTTCCAGTTGCGTCGCGCTAGATGCTTTTCCCGACAATGCCACGGTGACCGGCGCGTTCATACAAAAAGGACAGCAGGCAGCCCTGCACAGCTCACGCCCTCTTCCTCGCCGAACCCAAGGCACTGTTGATGGCAACTTCCATCTCCTTGCAGCTCTGCACGACCGCCCCGAAATCCGGCGCGTCTGCGGCTGTGATGCCGCTTTCCTGCATGATGCGGTAGTCCTTCTCCAGTTCTTTCAAGGCGGTGCCAGAAGGCACCATAACGATCTCGCCGGAGACCGCCTTGCCGTAGTCCACGATCTGGCCGTCCTTGTCCTTCTCCTTGAAGAAAAATGACTTGTGGCGCGCGACCTTCCTCGCGAGCTCCGCGTCTTCGAGCGCAGATGCCCAATGTTTCGACTTGTAGATATAATGGAGATCATGCCAGTGCCTCGAGAAGCGGTCTTTCTTGAGGTTCTGCTGAAGACAATAAACGTGAGCCGCTGTCGCCTTCTCCCAAAAGGTGCGCTCCACCGCCATCGCGTGGACCGACGCGGTCGGAAACACGAGACCTGTGTTCGCCTGAGCCGCATCGCAAATTATTGCGTGTTCTTCGGCCGGCCGACCTGTGGACCGAGCGCCGAACTCCAAGAGAACCGATGAGCGAACGTAAGAGTGACCATCGAAACGACTCTCAAAGTCGACATTGAGCGTTTCCGAGGAATTATAGGCCAAGGTCACCTTGATGCCCTTGTCGGCCATGGCTCGCGCCATCATCGGAGCGAATTCGCCCTTAATCCACTCCGGCAAGCGCTTCCTGACCATCTCAGTTAGTTTGCTCGCCTGCGATCCGCTCGGAGGAATGCCGTCCTCATCGAAGTTCCCACCATCAAGGAACTTTGTCATGTCATAGGTCAGATCCAAATCTTCAGAGAATCTGTCAATCAGCCGATAGACTTTGGAAAGCGAAGTACCCCCTTTGAAATACAGGAGGTCCCTAAATGCGGAGGTGTAGACAGCGTCAAGCGTCGCGACGACCATGATATCCTTTTCAAGGATATGCGGCTCGCGTCCCAATGTTGCCGAAGCGGCCAGAAGAGCGTCTCTTTGCTGGCCACGTTTCAAATCGAAGAAGGATTCACCGCTCATTTTCTGCTTTCGAGATCGCCGTATGGAGCCAAGCGGGCACTTTCGCCTTGAGGGCGACTACGCGAGTCCATTCCTCGGGGGTCAGTCTGTTCTTGAGCAATTTCGCGTAGTGGACACCGTTAGCTCGGCCAAGGTGCGCGATTGCCCGGATGGCTTCGCCCGACCTGTTCTTTGGCAGGCTCGTGATCCAAGCGGGCGCGTGCTTGAGGCGTATTGTGCGGCGGCCAAGTTTCAGGTTCTTCGACTTTCCGGTCGTGAGAAAGACTTTTTGAACCGGAACTTGTGTCGTCAGGCCCAGCTGGTTCGCCGCCGTAGCACCGGAATTGACGACCTTCTCACCTGACAAGGAAGCGTACGACTTCACGATGGCTTCCGCTTCCGGCAGCACATATCCATACGGCGTCTTCCTTGAGGGCGTGTACATTCCTCTGTAGACGCGCGCCAGTTCGCCCTTTTTCGCAAGTCTGCTCAGAGCTTGATCGGCTGCCGCACGGTTTCCAGAGCCAACGAATTCCTTCGAAGTGAGCAAAGCACCTTCCTTGGCTCTTTTCGTACGCATTTGAACCGCTCGCGTGACCTCTTCCATGGCATTAGCTCCTGTCAGAGAGAAGATTCGAGTTTCTGACCGAATTGGCTCTTATCATATTGATTGCAAAGAAACAGATCAAGATGGGCTATGGCCAAATCTGGACGCTATATCCCACCCAAATTATGACGCGGCCTGCCTGTCCAAACGGGACGTCTGGCATTGAGCTTTTGGAACGGGATCAGGCTGCCGCAGGTCTTCGACCTTCCTGCATGGATGAATGAGGCATCCGGGTAAGGCGACTGCGGAAGATGGCCCGAGTCATTGCCGCCCTCGCCCGCAACTTCAGGCCCGACGAGGTTGCCGATGATCGGCAGCTCCATTTCGGGGCCGCGGCTCAAGGGTTTTTGGGAATCAAATCGCGACCATCTTACGGCCGCACCAAAGTCGAAATCGGTCAATTCAGAATCCGAGCTTCAGCGTCGGATCCACAGTTTCCCGTGTTTTCCTGAAGGTCTCGGCGAAGTTGTCTTCCAGAGCCACGTTTGCCAGCGCAAATTCGACGAGCTCGGTATCAGATGTCAATCCGCTTCGAGCTTTGGCCTTCTTAATTAGATCAGCACTCACCCGTCCCGCAATCCTGCCGTCCTTCTCAGCGCGCAGGCCGGATTCTTCCGCCCTCTGCAGGACGGCGTTAATCCTGGCCAAGCGACGCATCTGCAATTTCTCAGCCAGTTTGGGAAAGGTTCTCGTCCGCTTGCCCACCGACCCTTGGCCGCGACGCATACGTACAGCTATCTTCGTCATCGGGGTTCCTCGCAGGTCCCATTAACAAAAATCGATTTTAGACAACATAGCCGGCGAGTGTTGCCAGCATCGCGCCAATTCGAAGATCGGTGAGGCCTTGACCCTCGCCAGCACCTGACATGCTTTCTATAAGCAACTTGCGTAGGGATCGCGTGTGCAGCTATGATATCGAACTCATTGTGGACGCTGACATTTCGGAGGACCCTGCCTCCTCTTTGATGTCGTCTAGCCCGATGGCGTGCTTCAGCTATTGGGGGACGTGGAGATGGGCAGCAACCATCTGGTTGTCCGTGACCTGCATATCGGGGGCGATGCCCAGGTCCAATGGGGTTGATCCAAATTGCGCAAGCTCGGTCGAGTGATCGCGGAGAAGCTTAATGTCGACTACATCGAAGTTCATGGAGCGGTTCGGACAACGGGTGCGAACCCGGGACGTCGTCCGGGTGTCGTCAGGCTCTCCCGTCCGGCTGAGCCTCAGCTTTCTACACGGCGCGAATACTCCTGAGGCTGCTCGGGTTCTTGTCAGGAGACAGCTGCCGCTGAGGACGGCCCATGCGGTACTCACGGAAATGGTCGATCACGGCAAGGCGTTCGTAACTGTTCCTTGCGTCGACGACCTGCGGGCACTTAAGGACGAACTCTCGTCCGCAGGAGTGATCGCGAAGGTTCATGCGCCGCGGCCGATAAGCGTTCGCGAAGTTCGGGATCGCACCAAGCTGTCCCAGGAGGCGTTCTCCGTGAGGTATGGCCTCGATCTGGCAACGCTTCGGAACTGGGAGCAAGGTCGCTCGGAACCGGATGCAGCGGCGAATACTCTCCTTTGGACCATCGCCCGGAATCCGGAGGCAGTCGAAAAATCGCTCGACATGGAGGACGAAGTGGCGGCGCCGTCTCCCTAGTAGTCTAAGTCTAGGTAGAGGACTGTCGGAACGGCCACTCCATCGCGCCGCTACTCGGGAGCCAACGCGATGGCCGGCCGCCGGACGGGAGGCAACGTCAGGATCCGCGAGATGAGCGGATCCGGCCTGCTGTAGCGCCTTTCCGTCAGCCGTTTCTCGCCTGACCGCCGCAGTGCCAGAACGGGCCGCCCCGCCTTCCGACGCGTGTAGTGGCCCCGGTCACTCAGCAAGAAACTCGATTTGTTTTCGCGCTGAATATATGCACAGGAAATCAGCATCTTTATGTTGCGCTATATGGCTATCGAAGAACGCAAATATCCCGGCGAGCTAGCGTCGCCACAGCAGGTTCACGAGCTGGCAGAGGAAAACCGCAAGGCGGCAAACCACCTCCTTGAGCTCGGACGACCCGGCAAGCCGCTCACCAGAGCGCCGTTCAGATTGGCGGCGATTCATGCGATCGAACTCCACCTGACCGCGCTTTTGCTCCATCGTGGGCACAATCCCAATCAGATCCGCAAACTGCAGCACGCCCTGTCGAGACGCACGGAGCACGCACTGGAGGCGGGCCTGCGCCTTCGCGCGAAGACGGCCAAGCATCTTCAGTCCCTTAGCCAGAACCGGGAATATCTCGTCACCCGCTACGGCCCGGAACGGGCCGCCACCGCCTCGCAGATAAACCGCCTCACTGCCACCCTTGAAGAGGTGGCGGCAAAGGTCAGTGCATTGATCGCGCTGCCCGCGAGATTGCAGCAGGCAGATCCAGCTGCCTCCGGGGAGGTTCACGGCCGGGATTCAGCGGCCTCCTGGTCTGCTTCGACAGTTAGTCTAATGACATGATGCACCAGGAACACGTCGACTAGGTACGCAGCCTCGTCCCGTGAAATCGGTAACATGTCTGCCGTGATTTCATTATCGATATAGGACTCGGCGTCCCAAAGGGTGCGAGTCAGCTTCTCGTTGTCCGGCTCAATCCGCTCAACGACCCTTTCGAACGCGGCGTTGGCAGCCTCGATAAGCACAGTACGGTCGGCCCCGGCGACTGGCAGGGACGCAATAACGGCATGGGAATCCATGACGAACGTTTCCTTCTGGAGTGGCGGTCTCTTGCCTCAGCATTTTCGGTCGCCATGCCGACGCTGGTTCTCGCTGGGGTGGCTCGTCGAAGCGCCAGGCGCCACCTTGTGCTCACATGCGCAGCCGCAGGATACGCGAGAATTCGGCAGATGCAATCCAAGGTGACATCGTCGAGCACGGCAGGGCCAGGGACAGAACAGTGTCGGCGCAGTAGGCGAAAGGCGGTTTCCGAGCTTTAGCTTCCCGCACGAAGCGATCTGGAACCAAGCCTGATCTCCGGAGCCGCCGTCGCGCGTCCCGTCAAGCGCAGGCGCGCGCACTCCGCAAGGGCTTGAGCGGAGCGTCCCTTGAGGACGAGCACGGCTGCGCGAGGGACAGAGCGCGTCGGAGGCGGAGCGGGAGCGGGTTCAGGCGGCCTGATCCTTGGTGTGTCCAGAGCGTCTTCTTTGGTCGGCCGCTTACGCCGTTCCTGGGGGTGGCAACCTGGCCCTATCCTTGTCGAAAGCAACGAGCTAACGGGATTAAGTCTTCCGGTTTCGGCACGCGTTGTCTAGTCGTCGGATAGATGAGTGTTGTGATGTCTGCTACAATCGAAAAGTAGAGTCGAGGGGGCGACAATGGTTGAAGTGTTCCGCGGAAGGAGCGGTAAACTCGAACACGAAGGGGCCGCGCTCGGTAGAGTCCATGCGCAGGCAAATCACCGCAAGGCGTTGGGGTACTGGCTCGGGTTCTTGAAGGGCGTGATGGCCAGCGAGCGGGTCGAGCGGGCGGAGATGCCGCCACTCAGGGTCGAAGCTGAGCAGTTCCTGTCCCTTCTTCACGACGATGATGCTGCCGAGCTCATCCGAGATCTGGATATTTGGGGTAACGCGCCCGAAGAGATCTACGCCGTCCTTGAAACAATAATCGGCATACGCTCACGGGAGTTTGTCGCAGCTGACGACAAGGACGAAGTCAACGAGTTCTACGGATTCTGTGCCGGTATCGCCTGCGACAACTCCATCACGGCAGCAGAGGTCGAAAAACTGCTGTCCAGGTTGGACTCGAGTGTTGTCCTGCGCAGAGACAGCCGCGTGGCATCTCTCGGAGAAACTGCCAGAAGGTCTTTTGCTGACGGTCGCATAACCGCCGACGAGGCAGAAGACATATGCGGGTGGATTGCCCGTCTTGTCGGCGACAGCGCGACAGACACGGGGCTGCCTACCTTCGGCAATGTGGGTGTCATTGACGGCGCCTTGGAGGATGCAAGCCAGTTCGTGATTCCGAGCCGGATGTTCGTCCTGACAGGAAAATTCGTCATCGGCCCGCGAAAGGTAATCGCTGCGATGATTTGCGAACGCGGCGGTGATTGGAAGGACACCGTCTGCGGCCAGACCGACTACCTCATCGTCGCGGCCGAAGCGTCTCGGGACTGGAAGCACAGCCACGAAGGCACGAAGATCATCAGGGCAATGGAGCTTCGCGAAAAGGGAGGTCGGCCGCATCTGGTTCTTGAACCGACGCTGGCCAAAGCGTTGGGTTTCTGACCGCCTCCATCCGGCAAACGGAAAACCTATTATCTTGGAGGTGCGGCTTCAGAGCCTGGTCGCGTCGGAAGCGCGGAGCTGAACACCTGAGCCTTAGTGAATCGTGATACGGGTGTCTGGGCGCTCGCCACACATTTCTGACAGTTTTAAGGCGAGCAGCGGCGGCACCTGCAGGAACAATATCTCCCGCAGGATCGCGGCACCGTCGTGCTTCACCGGTTCACCGGAAGCAAAAGCGAGTCTCGAACGTGCGGCGATGCTCGGCTGCTATTTCTCCGTCAAAGCCGAGATGACCCGTTCGGATCGCGGCCGCTCTCTCGCCTGCACTTGCCCATCGATCTGATGGTGACAGAGACAGACGGCCCTTTCACTGCCAAATGTTTTCTGGCAACGAGAGAATTTTGAAGTTTCGTAAACTATCGGGACCAGTTGGACGATTTTGCACCTCGCGGCCTCCCGGCGGCTGCTTGACGCTCGTTAAATACCGTCGCGCAACATATATCACGCATCCTAGACCGATGCCATCCAACCGCAAGGGAGCACCGCCCGGACTGCCCGCGCCTTGATCAAACCCTGCGTTCTGGTTATATTACTGGAAATATGTCGGAGGCAACTATGGGCAGCTCGCAAAAACGCGCCATTCAAAACTATCGATCTCGCCTCAGCGAGCGCGGCCTGGCGCGCTTCGAAGTGCTTGGCCGCGATGCTGATCGCGACCTCATTCGATCTTTGGCTCGCCGCCTGGCCGAAGATGGGCCGGATGCCTCTAGCCTGCGCGCTGCTGTCAGCCAGACCATCGCGGGCGAGCCACCCAAGCCTGGCGGGATCCTCGCCGCATTGCGTCGTTCGCCGCTGGTGGGAGCTGACCTCGATCTTTCCCGCCCCCATGAAGAGGGGCGGAAGATCGACCTGTGACAGGCTACCTCCTCGATACCAACATCATCAGCAATGTCGTCAAATCGCAGCCGTCGGAATCGCTCCTGGCATGGATGTCGAGACAGCGTGACGAGGATTTGTTTATCGCTTCGCTGACCGTTGCGGAAATTCTTCGCGGGGTTCTGGAGAAGCCGCGCGGGAAAAAACGCGACGCACTTGAAAAGTGGTTCTCTGGGCCTGAGGGGCCGCCGGCGCTGTT
The DNA here is from genome assembly GCF_055811575.1 of Mesorhizobium sp. WSM4815. Classification (NCBI taxonomy): domain Bacteria; kingdom Pseudomonadati; phylum Pseudomonadota; class Alphaproteobacteria; order Hyphomicrobiales; family Phyllobacteriaceae; genus Mesorhizobium; species Mesorhizobium sp. WSM4815. The sequence goes on from NZ_JBVVQS010000089.1 coordinate 104,743, forward strand.
TGCGGGCCGCATCCTCTCGTTCGACGACAAAGCCGGGCTGATCTGGGCGCGGCTGATGGCAGGAGGAAAAGCGGCCGGCAAGCCGCGCAGCCAGCTCGACATGATCATCGCCGCTGTCGCCGGAGCGAACGAGTGCGTGCTGGTAACGGATAACGAAAAAGACTTTGCCGGGCTCGAGGTCGTCAATCCGATACGCGGAGCGGTCTGATGCGGCGGCGGGTCAAGGAATGCTCGGGAGGGTAAGATGACTGAACTCAGATAGAGTGGACAGACTCCACTTGGAACCCGGTCGCAGGGTGCTCGATCGTTACGGCAGGCTGCACCCATTGTTATGCAATGGAGATGGCCAGACGGCTTGAGGCCATGGGCATCGCGAAATATGCGGGGCTTACCCGTAAAACGGGAAAGCGCACGGTGTGGAATGGCGTGGTGCGGGAAGACCGCGAGGCGTCGTCGTCGAAGGTGAAGGATCGGCTGAGAATCCAGATGTCGTAGAAGTCCTTCATCCTGCTATTCGCCCGCCCCAGCGCCACCATCGCCTGATATTTCTCGGCAATGACAGTTTCCCGCGCATAAGCCCGCAGCCGGGGCATGGGAAGTCGAGCATGGAAGGATAGTCCAGCTCTTCGGCACCAGGCTCCAGCGCATCGCCAAAGCCGATGTCGATCGTCAGGCTGACCCGGGCGCCGCTGATCGAGGCCGTCGTCCGCAGCCTGAGACCACCATACTCCAGCTCCTCGCGTATGCGGTCGACCCGGAGTGCGTCAGCGTCGAACTCGACGCCATCGCCGGCGTCCTGCGCCAGGACCTCCCGAAAGGTCGCCAGCATTGGCTCCGCGCTCGGATCGCCAAAATCCAGCAGGTCAAGGTCGCGGGTGCCGCGGTGCGGATCATCGAACCAGCTCATCATCAGCATCGCGCCTTCAGCACGAAACGGTCGGCGTGGGGTGACTGGCTAAGCCGGAAAAGCAGCCGCTCGAGGGCGAAGCGGGTCAGAACCAGATCGAAGCTCTGGCCACTTACCTTGGCGAGTTGCAGCAGACGTGCGCGCACCGAGGCGCCGATGTTCTTGATCTCTTTAGCCAGTTGGCAGTCAGCGCCTCGATATACGGCCGGATGACCGTGGCGACACCGCCACGCTCGGACTGCCTGGCAATTTCGCCGGGCGTGGCCTTGCGCTGGCGAAGCGCTTCCTGGAGGCCCTCGATCGCCACCGACAGGCCGATCTTGTTGCGATATCGGAAACAGTCCGCGATTGTTGTGACAACCCCAAAGACCTTTACGGTCACGCCCTCGACAACATGAGTTTCGACGCTGTCGTTGAGCAGACTTTCGGTAAAACGCACGATGCGAATGGGTGTGCCGTTGGGTTTGGGAGCCCAGTCCTTCTGGGCCGATGGCCAGCCATACCTGTCTCGGAAGCTGATCGGTCAGCTGGTGGAATGCCAGGGCTGACACAAGGCAGACAACGCCTTTGGGTACGCGCTTGGCAGCCTCGGCTAGGCTATGATTGGCGTCGAGCGGCGCATCGGAGAGCTGGTAGAGGCCGCGTGCGAGCCGGAGCACCTCCCCATCCCGTTCCATGCGACTCATCGTGGCCGCTGTTACGCCGGCGTTGCGCAGCTCCGCGAGACGCGCGATTCCGCGCACTGTCAGAAGTGCGTGGGCGATTTGGCGCTGGGGAGCGGGCTCTGGCATTGATACGAAATCTCGGGACTAAGGGGTTACAGTCCGAGGATTTGTATCACTTGTTGAGAATCAATGAAGCCAATCGTCAGCTGCATTGAGCCTTGCGCCGCAGCCATGCTTTGAGTTCGCCGTGGACGGCGGCGACTTCGAGCAGGATATTGGTTTCCCAGGGATGTGGTCCATCGGGATAGAGATCGGAGCCATGGACAACATGGATTTTTCATCCCCGTCGATGCTGAGCGTCCTGCCCATCGCGCGGGGACCAGCGCATGAAGGCCTCGGCCGTTCGCCGCATCTTCGCAAGCCGGCCTTACCGCGCAGCCGCCGTTGTGCTGGGGCGCATCCTAGCCGGTATGCACGTGTCGCAACAGATCCTTCAAAGAAAATCGCGGACTTTTAGCACTCTAAACCGCTGAGAATATGTACGTTGAGCCTGTCATTTGGGCCGCGGGTCGAGACCGTGGCGTATCGGAAACGATCTGCGATGCGGTCGGGCGTATTGACCTCGCCGGACGGCAAGATTGCCTCTGAAATTAGTGGGAGGACGCCAAATGGACGAAGTCAATACAAGGAGTGCCGGCCGATGGTGACACTGGTCATGCGCCTAAAGGCCGCGGCTCATCTTGATCGACTTCGAATCCTGGGCCTTTGTGCGCATGCGGACCTAACCGTCTGCGAGCTAGCGGAAGTTCTGAGTCTGTCTCGCGAGCACGTGGTCGCACACGTCCGCCAGCTCGCCAGAGCCGGCTTTCTTCTCGGCAACGAACAGCGCCCCTGGCCTTCGTACCACCTCGAAGCAGGAGGCTCGGACGGCGGCTTGGTTCAATTGCTGGTTGATCTCCTGCCCCACGGCGATGGCCATCACACACAAGACCTACAGCGCCTGGAGGCGATACAGGGGGCGCGGTCCAAGGTGGCCGCCTGCTTGTCCTGAAACTTAGTCCCAATGGAGCGCGAAGCTGATATGAACAATTCGACTGGCGGCGCCATCGCGGAGCCTGACACTTACGGGTGGCCTCACCTGGCTGCCGTAGATTCTCGCGTTCACGAGCTGCTTGTAAGACAGGAGCGCCAGGAGCGGACGACCCTCAAACTTATCGCCTCCGAGAACTTCGCGTCCTCGGCGGTGTTGGAAGCGACCGGGTCTATTTTCACTAACAAGTATGCCGAGGGATATCCCGGCGCGCGCTACTACGCCGGAAACGAGATCGTCGATGAGCTTGAGAACCTCGCCATCGGGCGATTGAAGGCGCTATTCGGCTGTGAACACGCCAACGTGCAGCCTTATTCCGGCTCGCCGGCCAATCAGGCTGTCTGTCGAGCGCTGTTGTGTCCGGGAGACAAGATGATGGGCTTGACCCTCCCCGGCGGCGGGCATCTGACTCACGGTTGGGTCGTCAACTTCTCCGGCACTGACTATCAGCGAGTTCCGTACGGGCTGCACGAAAAGACGCAGCAGATTGACCATGACCGCTTGCGCGAGACGGCCAAACGGGAACGACCGAAGCTCATTTGGGTCGGCGGAACTGCTTATCCGCGTATCTTTGACTATGAGGCAATGGCCGAAATCGCTTCCGAGGTGAACTCCTATCTGGTGGCCGACATCGCCCACATCACCGGCCTCGTTGTCGCAGGAGTGCATCCGAATCCTGTTGGCCATTGCGATGTGGTCACCAGCACCTCTCACAAGTCGATCCGCGGCCCTCGCGGTGGCTTCATCTTGTCAAGGAATGAAGACCGCTATCAGGCGCTCTATCATTCCAAGAGCAAACACAATCTGGCCAAACGCATAGACCGTGCCGTGTTCCCTCTCCTCCAGGGCGGACCGCACATGAATACGATTGCCGCGCTAGCTGTCGCTCTGCAGGAAGCAGGGAACCTGTCCTTCCGTGTGTACGGTCAGCAGATCGTCAAAAATGCCAAGGCGCTGGCCCAGGCGCTTCTACAGCGAGGTTATGAGCTCGTCACGGGGGGCACTGACAATCACATGCTGATCCTTGATCTTCGGGACCGGCCGCTATCCGGGAAAGCCTATGCCGAGCGCTTGTCGCAAGCGGGCATCATTACGAATTTCAACATGGTGCCGGGCGACCGGCGCCATCCCGCGCTCACCAGCGGCATACGCTTAGGTACGCCAGCAGTGACGTCTGTGGGCATGCGCGAGGCGGAAATGGTGCAGATTGCCGCTTTCATCGACCTGGTCTGTCGCCAGCCCGATGATTCGGACGTGCATGCCAGGGTGCGCAGAGACGTTGCCGACTTCTGCGCTGCGTTCGACGTGCCTGGCATCTCCGACAGGTAAGACGGCCAGATCAACTGTCACATCCAATTCCAACGTTTGAAGCGAGGACATTCCATGACCAGACAATTCGTGTTCTCTTCCGAATCCGTCGGCGCGGGACATCCCGACAAGATGGCCGACAATATCTCAGATGGCGTCCTCGATGCGATCCTCCGCAAGGATCCTACGGCTCGTGTTGCTTGTGAAGCGTTGGTGAAGTCAGGGATGGTCGTTCTGGCTGGCGAGATCACCAGCGACGCGCAGATCGACTACAGCCAAGTTGCCCGCGATATCATCTTGGACATTGGATATGACGACGATGCGATCGGCTTTGACGGCCGGCGTTGCGCCGTGATCTTGGCCTTGACCGAGCAGTCGCCTGACATCAGCCAGGGCGTCGACGAGGGACGAGGGCAGGATCTCGAGCAGGGAGCGGGGGATCAGGGCCTCATGTTCGGGTACGCGTGCAACGAGACCGAAACATTGATGCCGTTGCCAATCCAACTCGCTCACGAATTGACAAAAAAACAGGCAGAGGTGCGCCAAACCGGACGCCTTGGCTGGCTTCGCCCGGACGTTAAATCTCAAGTGTCCGTCCGTTATGAGGGTTTGCGCCCGGTAGCGCTTGATACCATAGTCCTGTCGACGCAGCATGACGAGGAGGTCTCACAAGCCACAGTCCGCGAAGGCGTCATTGAGGAGATCATAAGGCCGGTCTTGCCCCACGACTTGGATACGACGGGGATAAGGTTCCTGGTCAATCCAACAGGCCGGTTCGTGGTCGGTGGGCCGCGCGGCGACTGCGGGCTCACCGGACGCAAGATCATCGTCGATTCCTACGGTGGGATGGGGCGTCACGGCGGCGGCGCCTTTTCGGGCAAGGACCCGTCCAAGGTTGATCGCTCGGCCGCCTATGCGGCGCGGTACGTCGCAAAAAATGTCGTTGCAAGCGGCCTTGCGGATGTCTGCGAGGTTCAGCTTGCCTACGCGATCGGTGTGGCCGCGCCGGTGTCTATCCTGATCAATACCTTCGGAACCGCAAAGATCGACGAAAAAAGGATCGAGCGCGTCGTTCTTGAGCTTTTCAATCTCCGACCGAAAGGCATCATCAAGATGCTTGATCTCTTACGCCCAATATACCGCAAGACCGCGACATACGGACACTTCGGCCGCGAAGAGCCGGAGTTCACGTGGGAAAGGACGGACAGAGCTGAGGACCTGCTGCGTGAGGCAGGACCGGCAGCAGCGTGATGCGCCGATGTTGGATGCAGCGGCATACGGCAACTCCATTCCACACCTGCAAAAACCCGCCCGCGCCCGGCGCGGCAGAGGGTGGGTTTTTGGCGGAGATATGAATAGATGCTGGACTATGACGTGCTTTGTATCGGTAATGCCATTGTCGACATCATCGCCCAGTGCGACGAGGCATTCCTTGAGACGAACGGCATCATCAAGGGCGCGATGAATTTGATCGACATGAGGCGCGCCGAGCTGCTCTACAGCCGCATGGGCCCGGCCATCGAAGCCTCCGGCGGCAGCGCCGGCAACACGGCGGCGGGCGTCGCCAGCTTCGGCGGCCGCGCCGCCTTCTTCGGCAAGGTCTCGAATGACACGCTCGGCGAGATCTACGCCCATGACATGCACGCCCAGGGCGTCGCCTTCGACACCAGGCCGCTCAATGGCGAACCGCCGACGGCGCGCTCGATGATCTTCGTCACGCCGGACGGCGAGCGCTCGATGAACACCTATCTCGGCGCTTGCGTCGAGCTCGGTCCGGAGGATGTCGAGGCGGACAAGGCGTCGGGCGCCGCCGTTACCTATTTCGAGGGCTATCTGTGGGACCCGCCGCGCGCCAAGGAAGCGTTCCGGCAGACGGCGAAGCTCGCCCACGCAGCCGGGCGCGAAGTGTCGATGACATTGTCGGATTCGTTCTGCGTCGACCGCTACCGCGAGGAGTTTCTGGAGCTGATGCGCTCGGGCACCGTCGACATCGTGTTTGCCAACAGCCACGAGATCAAGTCGCTGTACCAGACCGCCTCGTTCGACGAGGCACTGGCGCAGATCCGCACGGATTGCAGGATCGCCGCCGTGACCTGTTCTGAAAAGGGCTCGGTGATCGTGCGCGGCGGCGAGACCGTGGTGATCAAGGCGACCGCGATCAAGGAACTGGTTGACACGACAGGCGCCGGCGATCTCTATGCCGCCGGCTTCCTGCATGGCTACACGCAAGGCCGCGACCTGCAGACCTGCGGCGACCTTGGCTCACTGGCGGCCGGATTGGTGATCCAGCAGATCGGCCCCAGACCCCGGCAGAATTTGCGCCGCGAGGCTGAACAGGCGGGTTCGCTGTAGGGCGGCATTTCCGCCACGTGTTGCCCACCTTCCTGTTGTGCAGGCTGTCCAGACGAGCGCGTGTAAATCGAACGCGTACCAGTCCGAGAAGGATGGCGGTTTTTCTCCAAATTTCTGGTTGTTGAGGCTCAGGAACGTTGTCGCACTTCGGGCCAGTACTGCCGATCATGAATGGCCAACACGCGCCATTTTTGACGAAGTCGTTTTGGGACGGGATCGTACAAATGGCAGATTGCCCGAGCGGCCAGGCACAGCCTGCGCACACCGGAGAGTGGCGCAGAAGGCTCAGCTCTACGGCGACCTCCGAATTGGGAGCCGCAGGTGAACAGTTCACATAAACACATAAACATTTCTTTATACCTCATTGACAACAAAGCGGGCTGCTGCGATTGTCCGCGTGTCGTGGTTCTCCGCTAGGCGTTGCCGTAGCAGAGCTAAGAGGGAAGCCGGTGCAATGCCGGCGCTGCCCCCGCAACTGTAAGCGGCGAGCCAAACCCATCAATGTCACTGGGGCGAACTGCCCCGGGAAGACGGGGCAGAGGCTGTGACCCGCGAGCCAGGAGACCTGCCACGGTAAACAACGTCACGGGCGGGGTGTCTGGTGGCCGCGGCAGCTCGGCGTTTATGCCGGCCTGCTAGCGCCTTCCTTGTCCCCGCCGCAACCATCGGGGTATGGAATGAATGTCTCCCAGCAAGTTCCCATAGCAACGCTTGGCATGCCGCGTGTCGGTCGCCGGCGAGAACTGAAATTCGCGCTCGAAAGCTACTGGTCCGGAAAATCTTCTGCTGCCAACCTTCTGTCGACGGCGAAGGCACTCCGTGCCGCCAGCTGGAGCGAGCAGCACGACCGCGGCGTGTCGAAAATCCCGTCGAACGACTTCTCACTGTATGACCATGTGCTCGACACCGCAGCAATGGTCGGCGCCGTGCCAGCTCGTTACGGCTGGACGGGCGGCGAGGTCCCGCTCGACATCTACTTCGCGATGGCGCGCGGGACGCAAGGCGATACTGCGGGTTGTGGACACGCCAGTCACGGGCATGCAGTTCAGGGGCAGCGCGTAACCGCGATGGAAATGACCAAATGGTTCGACACTAACTACCACTACATCGTGCCGGAGCTGAGCCAGGATCAGACATTCGCGCTCTCGTCGACGAACCCAGTCGATCACTTTCTGGAGGCAAAAGAGCTTGGCATCCATACACGCCCGGTCATCCTTGGACCGGTCACCTTCCTCAAGCTGGCGAAGTCTCCCGACCAGGGTTTCGATCCGATAGCGCTCCTACCGCGGCTGCTGCCCGTCTACGAGCAACTCCTGCGGACGCTGGAGCTCTCGGGGGCGGACTGGGTGCAGATTGATGAGCCGGCGCTTGTGCTCGATCTTAACCCGATCGAACGAGCTGCCTTCGAATTCACCTATGGCCAGCTGTCGAAAGCCGCGCCCAAGTTGAAAATTATGCTGGCTACCTATTTCGGGCCGCTCGGGGACAATCTCGAGACCACGCTTTCGCTGCGCCTGGCGGGCCTACATCTCGATCTCGTGCGCGCTCCCGAGCAGTTGGAGACGGTTGGTCGGCTCGCACCGAAGGATCTGGTGCTCTCACTTGGCTTGATCGACGGCCGCAACGTCTGGCGCGCGAACCTGGCTGCCATTCTCGACCGCATCAAGCCGGTCGTTGCCGGCTGGCCGCTGGATCGCGTCGAGATTGCGCCTTCCTGCTCGATGCTTCATGTGCCGATGGACCTGCGGATGGAGACCGCGCTGGATGTGGACGTCAGTTCGTGGCTGGCATTCGCCGCCCAGAAGACTGAAGAGCTGCTCGTGCTGGCCCAAGCCTTATCCGAAGGCAGGGAGGCCGTAGCAGGCTCATTGAAAGCTTCTGCCGAGGCGGCCGCCGCGCGCGCAATGTCTACAAAGGTCCATGATCCGCTCGTCCACGGTCGAATTAGCAGCATTGACGGCGTCATGAAGCAACGAAAGAGCGCATTTGCCAAGCGCTCGAGAGTCCAGGCCGACACGCTCCGCCTGCCGCCGTTCCCGACGACGACCATCGGGTCCTTCCCGCAGACGCCCGAGGTGCGCAGGGCGCGCTCCGCTCACGCGAAGGGCCGGCTGAGCTATGTCGACTACCAGGCCTTCCTGAAGAAGGAGACTGAGGCGGCTGTGCGTTGGCAGGAGGAGATCGGGCTGGACGTGCTGGTACACGGCGAGTTCGAACGACACGACATGGTGCAGCATTTCGGCGAGCAGCTGTCCGGCCTCGCCTTCACCCAGCATGGCTGGGTGCAAAGTTACGGCTCCCGGCTCGTGCGCCCTCCCATCATCTTCGGCGACGTATCGCGGCCCAATCCGATGACGGTCCTCTGGTGGCAATTTGCCCAGTCGCTGACGAAAAAGCCGGTAAAGGGCATGCTCACAGGCCCAGTGACCATTCTTAACTGGTCTTTTGTGCGCGACGACGTACCCCGCGCCGAGGTCTGCCGCCAAATCGCGCTCGCCATCCGCGATGAAGTGGCCGACCTGGAAAGAGCTGGCGCAAGGGTGATCCAGATCGATGAGGCCGCGTTTCGCGAAGGCTTGCCCCTGCGGAAGTCCGACTGGAAACATTATCTCGGCTGGGCTGTCGAATGCTTCCGGCTCGCTTCAACGGGTGTAGCGGACGCGACCCAAATTCACACCCACATGTGCTATTCTGAGTTCAATGAGATCATCGACTCGATCGCTGAACTGGACGCGGACGTGATTTCGATTGAGACGTCGCGCTCCAAAATGGAACTGCTAGACGCCTTCACGAAGTCCAAATATCCGAATGACATCGGTCCTGGCGTCTACGACATTCACTCACCACGTATCCCGGAAGTCGGCGAAATTTTACATCTCGCCCAACTTGCCCGCGCGCGACTGTCGGACGGCCAACTGTGGGTGAATCCGGATTGTGGCCTCAAAACAAGGAAATGGGAGGAGGTCCGGCCTGCCCTCATGAACATGGTCGCTGCCGCATGCGCGCTGCGGGAGAAAGAGCGGGCGCAGGTCGCTGGGCCAGTGTGACCGGCAAACATGTGACCAGCGGGATTCGCGGATCGAATTCAAGGCAGAAGGAACGGCATCGAAAAGCCGCGCACTGCTCGAAGACGCGTGCGAGGCCCCCCACCCTTGTCGTCCAGCCGAAGGTCCGCGCGACGACTCAGCGGCGGGCAGGATCTGGAAGCGCTTCTGGTCGTCCGAAGGACGGATGATTTCGCCACGAAATGAAGGAAGACGGCTTTGTCCATGAGCTGCAGCCTCTCACAGGCGCCAGCGGCCAACAGACACTTCACCGAGGGCCAACGCTTGAGGATGCCGCCTGAGCACCGGCACCATCGAGATAGCGGCCGATCCAGTCGAGTCCGTTACAGCCGGACTCGTCGCTTCGATGACGTAGCTTCGGTTGCACAATGGATGTCCCGGTCGCGGCCCGACGTACGAACCCGGACCTCAGCGCCGACCTAAGGAGACCGACGCACCTTGGGTTGGCCCCTACTGTCGGGTTTGTCGAGTTAGCGACACGGCGATTTTGGGCCCGGCGTGTTGCCGCGCTTTCAGTGAAGCCATTGATAACGTGCAGAACAGTTTTTCTGAGGCGCTTCCTACCCAGTTGGCACGACTCTTGATGTTCTAGTGGTATGGCGGCATACGCGTCCGACCGGTATCACTGATTCATGCTCTTATTCAGCACTAGAATGGGCCAACAATGACGACCGATATCTCAGCCTATGGTGTGACCGAATTGGCTCCCGAAGAAGCATCTGCAATTTCGGGAGGGATGTTTTGGGCAATAGCTTTCGCGATTTTGGGACGTTCGGCCTTGCAGCTGTAAGCATAGGGGCAAAAGTCGCCGACCCAAATCACTGATTCACCCTTACATTTCAAGCTCTAGGAAAGGAGAAAAAAATGAAGACCAATATGCAAGCTTATGGTGTGACCGAGTTAACGCGCGAAGAAGCATGTGCAACGTCGGGAGGGTGGTTCTGGCTGGCGTCGGCAGTATTTAGCGGAGTTGCTGCGTTAGTATTTGGTATAGCAGCCGTGATAACATATGTTAAGCATCATTAAGATCCATAATATTCGCGACTGCTCTGGGGTTGACCTTTGTCATCTCCAGGCAGCTGTGGCCTGGTTTGTCGCGCTGACAGCGTGATGTTCGGCCCGGCGTGCCGCCGCGCTCTCAATTAAGCCGCCGAAACAAAAAAGCATAAGCGCTGTTCCGGAGCTTCCTGTGCAGTTGGCACGACTCTTGATGTTCTCGTTGGACGGCGGCACACGCCGCCGAGCGTGCATTACTGATTCATCGTATTATTTTGAGCTCTGGGAAAGGAGAAAACAAATGAAGGCGGAAATGTCAGCTTATGGTGTGACCGAATTGGTTCCCGAAGAAGCATCTGCAATTTCGGGAGGGATGTTTTGGGCAATAGCTTTCGCGATTTTGGGGACGTTCGGCCTTGCAGCTGTAAGCATAGGGGCAAAAGTCGCCGACCCAAATCACTGATTCACCCTTACATTTCAAGCTCTAAGAAAGGAGAAAAAATGAAGACCAATCTGCAAGCCTATGGTGTGACCGAGTTAACGCGCGAAGAAGCATGTGCAACGTCCGGAGGGTGGTTCTGGCTGGCGTCGGCAGTATTTGGCGGAGTTGCTGCGATAGCACTGGGTATAGCAGCCGTGATAACATATATTAAGCATCATTAAGAAGATCCATAATATTCGCGCCGCCTGGGGTTGACCTCGGTCACCTCCAGGCAGATGTCGCCTGGTTTGTCGTATGCGTGATGTACGGCCGACGCACTCTCAGTTGGGTTTGGAATAAGCTACAGAACGCCTTTTTGGCCTCTATTTGCGTAGTCGGCATGGGTATTGCCGCCTTTAGGCGCGGGGGAGTGCTGCCGAGCTGCAGAATGATCGCCGACTTTCATCGTTGAATGTTGGAAAGGAAAACAATGGATACCGACATATCAGTATACGGCTTGACCGAGTTAACCCGAGAAGCGGGATCATCGACTTCCGGTGGCCCTTGGTTCATAGCCTCAGTTTCTGCTGTAGGATTCGTTGATGTAGTACGCGCCGAAGACATGGTGGATGATTGGCAACATCATAGATCAATATCATTGTGACCAGCGAGACCGTGATCAATATCTCACTTATTCCTGAACTTGCCAACTGCACTGCAGAGAGCATCCTTTCTCGAGGATCATATAGATCTTTGATCATCTACAAGATTATTTTGCTCTCTGTGGCTGCGGCGCTGGTCTCGCTGCCTTTCATCACAGTAATGGTATCTTTCCAAAGTGCCGGTATTATTCGACCCGCCGTCGAGAAGACGCCCCTGGTGGCGCCGGTCTCCGGACGCATCTCCCGCATCCTTGCCGCCGAAAACGATCTGGTTGCTCAGGGGCAAGAGATCCTCGCCCTCGATGATGGGGTGGTTGAGGAAAAGCTCAGGGCGCTTAAAGGCGATATTCGCGCGAAGAGCGATTTTGCCAGTGACCTCGAAACCCTGATCTCCTCCGGCACGCAAGCCAAGGACCCGATCCGCCTCTTAACCGAGTCAGCCACGGCCGAGCGCGCCCATTTCCTCAACCTGCTGCGGGAGAACCAAAATGCCCGCGATAATGCGGCCGCGGAACTTGAGCGTGCTAAGCGACTGCTCTCCGCTGCTGTAGCACCGGCAAAGTCCGTTGAGGAAAACGCCTTCGCACTTCAGAATGTCGAGATCCAGGGCGAGATCCTCGCCCGGCGCAAATTGGCCGAATGGAACCAGCAGCTGTTCGACGTTAACCTGCGCCTCCAGGAACTCACGGCCACCGTGCATCAGCTTGAGAGCGAACGGGACCTGACTCTCATTCGAGCCCCCGTATCAGGCGCTCTCGAGCAATTCTCGGGCCTCGCTTCCAGCAGCTACGTCCAGGCCGGGCAAACCGTCGCTTGGGTTTCGCCGGATGGTGAACTGGTGGCGGAAATCTTCGTTTCCCCCAACGACATCGGCTTTGTCCGCCCGGGCCAGTCGGTGCGTCTCCAAGTGGATGCCTTCAACTACAATCAATGGGGTGTCATTGACGCGACGGTGCTCGACGTGGCGCACGACTTCACCCTGCACGACGGGAGACCGGTCTTCAAGGTCCGCTGCGCGCTCTCTCGCCGCCACCTCGCCCTCAAGCACGGGGTCATCGGTAACCTGAAGAAAGGCATGACCGTCCGGGCCCGCTTCCTCCTGGGTGACCGCAGTGTCCTGGGACTCCTGTACAACGAGGCCGACGATTGGCTCAATCCGCTCCTGGCGAGCCACTGATCCTTCATTTTCCAAAAAGTCAGCGAGCCGCTATGTCGAGCAAAGCCATCAAGTTCAAGCAGCGCGACATCACCGATTGCGGGGCCGCCAGCCTTGCTTCTGTCGCGGCCTTCTATGGCTACAAGCTGCCGCTGTCGCGCGTCCGGCAGTATGCCTCGACCGACCGCTCCGGCACTACTGTGCTGGGCCTCATGGAAGCGGCCCGGAAGCTGGGCTTCGTTGCCAAGGGGGTAAAGGGTGGCTTCGACAGCCTATACAAGATCCCCAAGCCCGCCATCGCGCACGTAATCGTCAACGAGGTCCTGCATCACTTCGTCGTAGTCCAGGCGATCAATGCCAGGTGGGTCATCGTCATGGACCCAGCCTATGGTGAAATCCGCAAGCTGGCGCACGAGGAATTCAAAAAGCAATGGACTGGCGCCCTGGTGCTCCTGGTTCCGGCAGACACCTTCAAGCGCCGCGACGAGACCAGCTCACCCCTAGGTCGTTTCGTACGTCTGCTTGCGCCACACAAGGCGGCGATGGCGCAGGCTCTCGCCGGGGCCCTGGTGACGACGATCCTTGGGCTCTCGACGGCCATTTACGTCCAGAAAATCGTCGATCATGTGATTACAGCGGGCAACCGAAATCTGCTCAACCTGATGAGCGTCGCCATGCTGCTGATCTTGACTGTACAGGTCGTAATCAATCTCCTCAGAAACCGGCTCGTCCTGCAAACGGGACAGAAGATCGACGTCCACCTAATCCTTGGCTATTACAATCACATCCTAAGCCTGCCTCAGAAGTTCTTCGACACGATGCGCATGGGCGAAATCATTTCCCGCATGAATGACGCGGTGAAGATCAGGAGCTTCCTGAACGACGTCTCGATCAACATGTTCGTCGACGTGCTAATGATACTGTTCTCGTTAGGACTGATGTTCATCTACTCGTGGAAGATCGCGTTGGTCGTAGCGGCCTCCATCCCGTTGTACCTCTCCGTCTATTGGACCATCAACCGGCTGCATAGGAATCGACAGCGCGCCATGATGGAGAACGCTGCCGAACTTGAAACGCAACTGGTGGAGTCACTCGGAGCTGTCTCCACGATCAAGATCTCCGGCATGGAGAGCTTCGCGAACTTCCAGGTGGAGACCCGCTTCATCAAGATGCTTCATTCCGTCTACAGCTCCGGCCTGATCTCGATCTTTGGAGACAGTACCTCGACTTTCCTCGCAACTCTATTCACCATCGTGCTGCTGTGGTTCGGAACGACGCTTGCCCTCGATCAAACCATCACGCCCGGCGAATTACTGTCCTGCTACACCTTGCTGGGCTATGTCACCCGGCCGGTTGCCAGTCTGATTCAGACCAACCGGATCGTTCAGGATGCTTTTATCGCGGCGGATCGCCTGTTCGAGATCTTCGACCTAGAGCCGGGAAGCGGTGGCGGCATCAATGCCGACAAATCCGACATTGGCGACATCCACCTGGAGAAGGTCACGTTCCGCCATGGTAGCCAGCTCGAGCTTTTCCAGGATCTTAGCGTCACCTTCCGTCAGGGGGAAATGACAGCGGTGGTGGGGGAAAGCGGCTCGGGCAAGAGCACCCTTGCGGCGCTGCTGCAGAATGTCTACCCGCTTGAGGGTGGACACATACGGATAGGCCGCTATGCCCTCCAGGACCTCTCGACCGTATCCCTGCGTAAGGTTGTGGCTGCGGTGCCGCAATCGGTCGACGTGTTCTCGGGCTCGGTGATCGACAACATCGCCCTTGGCGAGTTCGAGCCGGACGTCGAAAAGATTCTCCAAATCTGCGATCAAACAGGGCTGCGGGAGGTGATCGAGCGCTGGCCCGGTGGCTTCCAGGCCTATCTAGGCGAAAGCGGCGTACGCCTCTCCGGAGGCGAGAAGCAGCGCCTTGCGTTGGCTCGGGCTCTGTATCGGGATCCGGAGATCCTGATCCTCGACGAAGCAACCTCCTCTCTCGACTCGGTCGCCGAGGCGTTTGTCCTGCGAGTGGTTGAGGATCTGCGTCGGGGCGGCAAGACCATAGTCATCATCTCTCATCGACTCAGCACCGTCCGTTGCGCCGACAAGATAGTGGTCTTGGACAAGGGGCGGGTTGTTGCGGAGGGAAGGCATGCTGATTTGGTGGCAACTGAAGGCGCTTACGCTCGCTTGTGGCGAGTGCAAACCGAAACCAGCTAACAGCTTCAGGTGAGGACATTGCAGATCCCAAGACCAATCATGGCTTCGCGCTGGTGGGCTCATCAGAACGCCATAGGAGCCGTCGGGAGCGCTGAACCGCCCGTCGGTCGAGCGGTCAAAGAAGATCGGCTCCCGCTAGGCTGTGTAGAAGCGGTGAACCTCCTGCCCTGCCGGTAGCTTCACCAGCTGGGGAAGGCGCCTGCCAGGTCTGCGGGAGGAAGTGGCCCGCTCACGCTCCTTGCTCAGGCTGCCGGCAAGCACGGTGGCGATATGGCGGTCCGTGCGGTCGAGCGGTTGGTCGCACCACACTACGTGTAAGGAGATTCTGATGTCGAACATGATGAAGGCGCTGGTCAAGGCCAAGGCCGAGCCGGGCATCTGGATGGAAGAAGTGCCGGTGCCGGAAATCGGCCCGAACGACGTTCTGATCAAGATCAGGAAGACCGCGATCTGCGGTACCGACGTCCACATCTACAATTGGGACCAGTGGGCGCAGAAGACCGTGCCGGTGCCGATGGTGACCGGCCACGAATTCGTCGGCACGGTCGCCGACTTCGGCGCGGCGGTCACCGAATACAAGGTCGGCCAGCGTGTTTCGGGCGAAGGCCACATCGTCTGCGGCCATTGCCGCAATTGCCGGGCGGGCAGGGGGCATCTGTGCCGCAACACCCTCGGCGTCGGCGTCAACCGGCCCGGCGCCTTCGGTGAATATCTGGCGATCCCGCAGCACAACGTCGTGCCGATCCCCGACGACGTGCCCGACGAGATCGCCGCAATCTTCGATCCGCTGGGCAATGCGGTTCACACCGCACTGTCCTTTGATTTGGTCGGCGAGGACGTGCTGGTCACCGGCGCTGGGCCGATCGGCATCATGGCTGCACTGGTGGCGCAGTGCGTCGGTGCGCGAAAAGTGGTCATCACCGACATCAACCCGGTGCGGCTGGCGCTGGCGAAAAAGCTCGGCGTCCAGCATGTGGTCGACGCGTCGAAGGAAAAGCTGCGCGATATCATGCCGGCGCTCGGCATGACCGAAGGTTTTGACGTCGGCCTCGAAATGTCGGGTGCGGCACCCGCCTTCCGCGACATGATCGACACCATGAACAATGGCGGCAAGATCGCCATTTTGGGCATCGCGCCGACCGGCTTCGAGATCGACTGGAACAAGGTCATCTTCAAGATGCTGCATCTCAAGGGCATTTATGGCCGCGAGATGTTCGAGACCTGGTACAAGATGATCGCCCTGGTGCAGGGTCCGCTCGACGTCAGTGGTTTGATCACCCACCGCATCGGCGTGGACGACTATATTTCCGGCTTCGAGGCGATGAAGAGCGGCAATTCCGGCAAGGTGGTGATGGACTGGCAGGGCGACTGGTCGATGTGACTTTGCGGAGGTGCTGACGGGAACGCCACCCTGGCTGCCGTCGATCTCCCCGCGAGGGGCATCGCTGGTGCAAGGCAGTGGCTCATGCCACCAACATGCGACGCTCAATCGTGCCGCGACGTATCACGGCCCAATCGGACGGCTGCGCTTGTGGCCATTCGCCCAGATCGGTCAAGGAATGCTCATTGGCCCCCGACGCGATCGCCTGTTTTCCCAATGCCTAGGATCGAGGTCGAGGTGTTGTGGGCGTTTCAGTTGGCAAGATGGGATATGTGATCTCCGGTCGCTTTCCGGTCAGCGAATTAAGGTAGGCAACGATCCGATCGATTTCGATTTGCGTTAGCTCTTGGCCAAGCTGGGTGGTGCCCATGATGGCGACGGCCTCGCTCAGGTCCCAGACCTTGCCCGAATGAAAGTATGGCGCGGTGATTGCTACGTTGCGCAGCGACGGCACGCGGAAAACATAGGAATCCTCGGGTACATTGGTGACGGCGAATCGTCCCTTGTCGTTCTCCGGCAGAATGTCGGCGCTAGGCTTCTCAACGAGGCCGAATGGATAATAGCCTTCCCCACCAATATTGACACCGGAATGGCAGGACGAGCAGCCCTTTTCGATAAAAAGGGCCAGGCCCTGTTTCTCTTTGGGACCGATGGCGGTCTCATCGCCATTGAGGAAGGCGTCGAAGGGGGCCGGCGTGACCAGTGTCGCCTCGTAGTCTGCGAGTGCATTGACTAGATTGTCGAGGGTGATGGGATTGGCCTCATCCGGGAAAGCTGAATGGAACAACTCCACATATTGCGGCATCGATTTGAACGTCTCGACCACTCGATGCGGTGTGTTGGCCATTTCGACACCGGCCTGTATCGGCCCTTTGGCCTGAGCTTTCAGGTCTTCGGCGCGACCGTCCCAAAACTGTGATTTGTTGAAGACAGAGTTAAACACCGTCGGCGCGTTGCGCTGCCCCTTCTGCCAACCATGGCCAATCGAAGTTTCACGATTGTCGTCGCCCCCGGTGGCCAGGTTGTGGCACGAGTTGCAGGAGAAAACGCCTGAGGACGAGAGGCGTGGATCGAAGAACAGTGCCTTGCCGAGGGCAATCCTGTCCGGCGTGCTCGGGTTGTTGGCGAGCGCCGGCGTGAATGGCAAGGGCTTGAAGGTGGCCAGTGCCGTTTCTCTGAGGTCTGGCGGAATGGACTGCGCAGCAAAAGCTGTGGCTGCCACAAGCGCAACAGCCACCGCAGGGAATAGAATTTTCATAAATGGAGTCCTTACGATGTGCACGGAAACCATTCTCCACATGCGGCCTGCGAACGCCCTGCGCTAGATCAGCGGATCGAGGGAATCGTGCCTGTCGACCAAGCCAATCGAGCGGCGGAGACATTGACTGCGATTCATCGCCCGACGGCGGATTCAATGGTGGCGCGCGCGCAGTCGCTGTTTGTTCGCCTGAGGGTTTGGTCGGTTCTGTGGCCTGTCGCCACATGCTGGCGCAACGCCAGCCTGTTTCATACGCGCAAGCTTTTCTGCCCCCATCGAGTGCACGGCTCATGGTTTACAAGGTTTCTGCGTCTTCCCTCTGCAATTCAGACGGACGAGATCGGAACGGAAAGGCGGACACTGGCGCAGTTATGGGACAGCGACTACCAGGCAGATCAGTGTCACGACCGCGTGATGTGGTGCTATAGACCTCAATCTTGGACGAGCAACGAACAATCCTGTCGTGACATTTGTTGCTTTCACCGGAAATCACCACTAGAAGCGACGCTCCGCAGACCAATCCACCGGAGAGTTTCATGCCAGAAGAAGACTTCAAAAACATCGACAACCTCATCCAGCTTACCACAGATGTTGTCTCAGCCTATGTTTCCAACAATCCCGTTCCGGTGGGGGACCTTTCAGCCCTGATCGGCCAAGTGCACGAAGCTTTGAAGGGCACGGCGGCCGGTCGCGTCTCGGCACAAGAGCCGACGGTGTTGACGCCGGCGGTCCCGATCAGAAAATCGGTGACGCCGGACTACATTGTCTCCCTTGAGGATGGGAAGAAATTCAAATCGCTAAAGCGTCATCTGTCGACCCATTACGGGCTGAGCCCTAATGAATATCGCGCCAAATGGGGTCTGCCGGCGGACTATCCCATGGTCGCGCCGAACTATGCGGCTGCCCGCTCTGCGTTGGCCAAGACAATGGGACTCGGCCGCAAACCGAAAGAGCCTGAAGTCTCGGCGCCGGAGAAGCGGTCCAGAAAGAAGGTACCAGCGTGACTTCTTCCTCATCCAGACCCGCTGTGGGGCTGGCGGCTCGATCGGCATGATGTGAGCGAAACATCGAAAGGCGGGATCAAATCCCGCCTTTTCCTTGCACGGTGTGATTACACGGCGCGAAGCGGAATGGAATTGACATAGCGCAGAGACACAGGAGATCGCAGGGGTAAAAGGAGGACAGTTGTCAACTTGGGAGGGAAACTGTTGCAGACTTCTATCCTGAAAGAACATCGCGAGGCTCTCCTGCCTTGGTACACCATCTATCCGACTGTGCCGGAGTTCTCCGCAGCGGTCGGCGCAGAAAGCTATGAGGAATGGCTAAGAGGTCTGCCGGCTGACGATCCGGTGTCGCTCTATCTCCACATTCCGTTCTGCCGATCGATTTGCTGGTATTGCGGCTTTCCGACCACGATTGCCCGCAACCATGGTCCGATCCTCGACTATGTGGCCGATCTGCGTGACGAGATCCGTTTGGTCTCGGAGCAAGTGCCGCAGAGGCTCGTCGTGAACGACGTGCATTTCGGCGGTGGAACCCCGACCCTGATCGGGGCAGCGGAATTCTTGGCCATGATCGAACTCCTGCGCCGCCGCTTCGCGTTCAGGGAGCCCGCTACGATCGCCGTCGAAATTGACCCGCGCACGTTCACGCGCGAGATCGCCGAGGCACTGGGAGCAGCCAATGTGAGCCGCGCGAGTCTCGGGGTGCAGAGTTTTGATCCAATTGTTCAGAAAGCGATCAACCGGGTCCAGAGCGAGGCGCAGACGGCCGCTGCCGTCGAAGAGCTGCGCCGGCATGGAGTAAGCGGCATCAACGTCGATCTCATGTTCGGTCTCCCGAATCAGACGGTAGAGTCCTGCGTCCAGACTGCGGCGGCAACCGCCGCCATGCGTCCCAACCGACTTGCGGTGTTCGGCTACGCGCATATTCCATCGGTGATCAAGAATCAGCGCCTGATCGAGAAGACTGCTCTGCCGGACAGCGTCGCCCGCGCCGAACAGGCTGCGGCCGTGGCAGATACGCTGGTTGCGGCCGGCTACCGAGAGATCGGCCTCGACCATTTCGCCTTGCCGGACGACGAACTTACGCTGGCGCAGACCCGCGGTCGGCTACGCCGTAACTCGCTGGGTTACTCGGCCGACACCTGCAAAACCGTGATCGGTTTCGGCGCGTCGGCTATCGGGCGGGTCGGCGATGGTTACGTCCAGAACGAGGTGACACACGAGTCCTACAGCCGGCACATAGCAGGTGGCCGTCTGGCAACGTCAAAAGGCTACCGGCTCACAGACGAAGACCGCGTGCGAGCCGCAATCATCGAGCGGCTGATGTGCGATTTGGAGGCCGATGTGCCGGCAATCTGTGCGGCATATGGATTCGATCCAATCCGCTTTCTCGATTCAACTGAACGCCTGGCGAAGCTGGCCGAGGACGGGGTAGTGGACATCGAAAACGGTCTCATCCGGGTGCGGCAGGAGCATCGCTTCGTGATTCGCGCTGTTGCTGCCGCATTCGATGCTTTTCTCGACCGGGTTGTCCCATAAGCACAGCCAAGCAGCGTGAGGGGCGCCAAAGCGATAAGCTCGTGCCAAACGGCACGCTCGTAAAACTGCCGCAGGCCCCGGTCACGGCGCCCCTGCGCGGATTGAAGTGTTGGACGTTCCCGAATGGACGAGCGTGCCGCCCACAACGCGTCACAGTCATACAACGGTCACTGGTTTTGTGAGATGCCCGGCCGGTCGACATCTGTGCCTATGAATACTACCGTTTCGCAGGCAAGAAACTGGCGGAACGACAAGACCGTCGGCGCGATGATCTCGTCCATCGCTCGCGCATTACGTGTACATCGCATCAAGTTCGATGCGGCAGGCTTTTATTCGTCAGTGATAAGATCAACAGTTTTGGGGTTATGGACGGAAACTAGCCTAGCCTAGCCACAACTAATAGCGACGTGGGTACGATCCGAGAATTCTCAGGCCATCAATCTCCGCCAACGCGGCCAGCGCCGGGTGCGTCAAAACGTGTCCAGCGACATCGATGACATACTGATGGGTGTCTAGCCGCTCGCAGGTCGGACGCTGATAGACATTGAGAACGGCTAAATTGTCATTCGAGAACCTGTTCAGAACACAACCGAGATTTTCCTCTGAAACGCGGAGGTGAAGTGTCGTCCGGTCAAATCCTGTCGGCGCAGGGGTCCTGTGCCCGAGCACCCACCACCGCGTAACGTTATGCAGCCCTTCTTCAATTCCTGTTCGCAATATCTGCAGATTGTACAGCTTGGCACCAAGCGCAGGACCAAATGCCGCTATCGAGGGAGATTTTTGCTTAGCGACGAAAGATGTCGCTCCCGTACAGCTCTCTCGCTCGACATTGGGCATGTTCTCGTCGAGCCACCCGGCCACCTCCTGCAAGGCCACGGGGTGGCCCACCACCTTAGCGATCATCGAGAAACTCGCATCCTTGCTGGCCATGAGGCTGTAGCTCAGGACCTTCGGGTACTCGGCGATAATCGTGGGAGACCTCAAGCTCAAGACTTGGTCGAGGTAGGGAGTGGCTCCGACCAGAGAGGTCGTAGCTGGGACGCATGCAACGTCGACGCAGCCATTCTCATATGCTTCGAACAATCCGTCGCTGAACGGAACGAGTTCAACTTGGTCACCAAAGAGGTCCAGCGAGGCTTGATGGGTCCAGGTCCCCTCAGGGCCAATGTACCCTGCCCGCTTGATCCAGGAGGTGTCGATCGCTGGAGGCTGGCTGAATTGCTCGTTCATTCCCCGGCACGCTCGATCGAGAATGCGATAAGCATCTGCTGCAGAAATTAAGAGGGCTGGGACCCGCCCCTCTTCGCTTGCAACATCGTGTGGCAGTAGAATTTAGCAGCTTGCTACAATCCGCTGCCCCAGTCGGCGGGGATCCGTGTTCTTGCCCGCTCCTATGGCGCGGTCAGTGGCACTTCTGCCCGGCTCTTGCCGGGCAGAAGCAGAAAAAGGTCAGCCAGCTTTGCTGAGACTGCCAGCGGATGATTTGCCAGTACGGCGGTCCTGTTCGACCTCGTAGTTGATCTTCTGGCCCTCATTAAGGGTCGAGAGGCCTGCTCGTTCGACAGCGGAAATGTGGACGAAAACGTCCTGACCTCCGTTGTCAGGCTGGATAAAACCGAATCCCTTAGTGCTGTTGAACCACTTCACCGTTCCAGTCGCCATAGTGTATTCCTTTGTAACCATTCAATGTAGGCAGGCCATAAGCCAGGTCCGCTTCATATCCGAGACTTTAGGGCAGCAAAAGCTAAAATAGCAAAAGCCCGGTCAAATCGCTAAAGCGGCTCGCAAGCTCCATCATGACCGCCTGTCGCGGACAGCGTCTCCCGCGCTGGCGCTTCAAATGGCAAACACAAGTTCTGAAACGCTCCGGTAAATTCCAGAACCGCGTCTATCGCTGGTTTGGAGTCCTGTTAGGGACCTGCGATCGGCCGATGTGAGCAAGAGTACGCGGACCAGCAACTACGGGCGCGCGCTAACGCCACCATCTTCGCCGCAGTCCTAAGGGTATTTCACCTAGCCACCTCTTTAAGCGGCAAGGCTCCCCAGTCGGCGGTGTCTGACGTCGGACAATGTCGGAGGTAGGCAACACAGAGTCCGTTGAATCGCATCGCCGAAACGGCTTTCTCATCTGGCACGGTTCCTGCGGGGTCATGCAAAACGCGCAGGAGAGTCGTCCCATGATCCCCACACAGAAAAATGCCGCCCCACCTTTCGCCGACCTACTCAAAACTGACATCCCAGCCGGGCCTGGCAGCATTGTGAGGGCTCGTCTGGACCGGCGCTGCCCACGGATCCACCTTCTCCCAGTGGGGGCGACAGGGACGCAGCACCTTCAAATTGAGGGACAACTCACTTCCCTGCGAACCTTGTCCATCGCCCGGTCACCACAACCGAAGCCACCGTCTGCTTGGCTGCGGGGCGCACTTTTTGCGACCGCGCTGGCATTTCTGACCACCGCGCCGTCTCCGGCGGCCGCCTATGACATAGCGAATTTCCTGCTCGACAACGGCATGGAGGTGGTCGTCATACCCGATCACCGCGCGCCCATCGTCACCCATATGGTGTGGTACAAGGTCGGCAGTGCCGACGAACCTCCGGGCAAATCCGGCATCGCGCATTTCTTCGAGCATCTGATGTTCAAAGGGACGGCCAATCACGGCGCCGGCGAGTTGGACCGCGCGGTGGCGGAGATCGGGGGCTCGCTAAACGCCTTCACCTCTTACGATTATACTGCCTTCTACGAAAGAGTGGCGCCCTCGGCAGTGGAGCAGATGATGAGCTTCGAGGCTGATCGCATGCGCAATCTCACCCTCACGGATGACGTCATCAACACCGAGCGGGACGTGGTCCGCGAGGAGCGTCGCTTGAGGGTCGATAACAATCCGGAGGCGCTTCTCGATGAGGAGGTCGTCACGACGCTCTGGCAGAGCCAACCCTACCGGATCCCGGTGATCGGCTGGATGCACGAGATCGAGAAGCTGGACCGCAACGACGCCGTGGCTTTTTATGACAAGTACTGGCCGAACAACGCCGTGCTGGTGGTGGCAGGCGACGTCGAGCCCGAGGCCGTGAAGGCGCTGGCCGAGAAGACCTATGGCAAGGTCCCGCGTGGACCAGATCTGCCGCCACGCGAACGCCCGTCTGAGCCGGTGCAGAACACCAGGCGCACATTGACGCTAAGGGATGGCCGCGTTTCGGTCCCCACCTTTTCCAGATATTGGGTGGTGCCGTCCTATCGCACCGCCGAGCCCGGCGAAGCCGAGGCGCTGGACCTGCTGGCACAGATTCTCGCCGGGGGCAACCGCAGCCGGCTGTACCAGGAGCTCGTTGTGAAGCAGGGCATAGCCGCAGCGGCCGACGCTGATTTCGATGGCACCATGCTGGATGCTGGCAAGTTCAGCATCCGTGGCTGGCCGCGCGGCAAGGCGAAGCTTGCGGATATCGAGGCCGCAGTCGACGCCGAGATAGCGAGCATCGCCAGGAACGGCATCACCAGCGACGAACTGGAGAAGACGAAAAACCGCTATATCCGCTCGTTCATCTTCGCCCATGACGAGCAGGTCTCCGTCGCTGGCATGTATGGCGCCACGCTTGCCACAGGCGGCAATGTGAAAGACGTCGAGGAATGGCCGGACCGCATCCGCAAGGTCACGGCCGATCAGGTTAAGGCCGTTGCCGCCCGCTACCTCGTGTCCGACCATTCGACCACCGGCTATCTCCTGCCCAAGGAAAATTGATATGATGACGAACCAATTCCGCAGGGCCATTCCACAGGCATTGCCCTCTCCTTTTGGACAAGGCTGGCGCCTCGCCTCCTGGCTGGCTGTCCTTTGCCTTGCTATTTTCTTCCTCACCCTGCCAGCGTGTACCGCCCGTGCTGCGGCGAACATCCAGGAGGTGAAATCTGAAAAGGGGATCACCGCCTGGCTGGTGGAAGACCATAAGCTGCCGATCGTCACGCTCCAGTTCGTGTTTGACGGCGGCACCAGCCAGGACCCGGCCGGTAAGGAGGGGCTTGCCAATTTGATGACCGGCTTGTTCGACGAGGGCGCAGGCGATCACGGCGGCGACACCTTTCAGGTGCGGCTCGATGATGCCGGCGCTGAGATGAGCTTCCACGCGCGGCCTGACGGCATCTATGGCTCGGTGCGCATGCTTTCCCAGCGCCAGGACGCCGCTTTCGATCTCATCAGGCTCGCGTTGAACAGGCCCCGCTTCGATCAGGAACCCTTTGACCGAATCCGCGCTCAGCTTCTCTCCGGCATTATTGCCAACGAGCGCGAACCTCACGCGATCGGCAGGGATGCATGGCGGCGCAGGCTCTACGGCGCGCATCCGTATTCGAGGCCGCCCGAGGGCACCAAGGAAAGCCTGGCCCGCATAACGCCCGCCGATCTAAGCGCCTTCCACAAGGCCGCTTTCGCCCGCGAGGGGCTGCACGTGGCGGTTGTCGGCGACATCGATGCCAAAGCCCTGAGTGCAAGGCTCGACCAGTTGTTCGGCGATTTGCCTCAGAAGCAGGCGCTCGCCCAGGTACCTGATGTCACCCCGAAGCTCGGCCAGTGGACGTTGGTCGCATACGCCCTGCCCCAGACTTCTCTCCAGCTGGCTTTTCCCGGCGTCGGACGCAGCGACCCGGAATTCTATGCCGCGCAGCTGATTAACGATATACTCGGAGGCTCGCCATTCACCTCACGTCTGTTCCAGGAAGTGCGGGAAAAGCGTGGCCTGGCCTACGGTGTGTCCTCTAGTTTGGAAGGCCACCAGCATTCCAACACGCTTGTCGTGACCACGTCGACGCGCGCCGACAGGGCGGCGGAGACGCTCGACCTGATTAGACAAGTAATCAAGGAGCTGGTGGACACCGGGCCAACAGCGGCCGAGCTCGAAGCGAGCAAAAAGTATCTGATCGGGGCCTATGCTATGAGCAATCTGGGTTCCTCCACGGCGGTTTCAGCCACGCTTCTCAGGCTGCAGCTCGACAAGCGCGGCATAGACTACATCCAGCACCGCCCTGCCCTCATCGAGCAGGTGACGCTCGACCAGGTCAGGGCGGCGGCGAAGAAACTGCTGTCGGCCGAGCCCGCCATTATGGGCGTTGGCCCGCGGCTAACTGGTGTCCCGTGACAGCGAATAATCCCGCGCTCTAAGAATAGATGCTGAAGGACTCCGCCCACATACGTTTGGCTGATTCGACTATGGTGCGGCAGGATGAACGCCTTGATTTCTGCCTGCTCGCCCGCAGACTAGGCTCTCGCCCGGCGGCTCGACTGCCGAGCGAGAGACCGTCGACGTCCGAGAAGGTATTAACTTTCGCGTATTTGAAATACGTGAAAGTTCAATTCTCTTAACATCTGGAGCTCAGTATGCTAACTTTCCCGTACTTCACATACGAGAAAGTTAGAAAATGACCCTTCACCTCGTCGGGGAAAACATCGATAAAACCCGCAGCCACTATCAGGCTGAAACGGGCAAGCTCGTCCAGCTAATGCGCGGCATCTATGTCGATGCCGGGGAGGATATCGAGGCCACGATACTCAAACACGCCGTCCGCATCGCCAAATACCTGTATCCCAACGCTTACCTCTCGGCGGCGAGCGCTGTCCTTCTCGGCCCGACCCGCGATGGCCGTCTGTTCCTGAGCGGGCGACGAATACAGCGCACGCGCTTGCGCTCGCTGGAAATCATTCAGAACGCAGCTCCCGACCACCCATCAGTCGCTCAAGCGAATGTCGATGATGGCATGGGAGAATTCCGGATCGACGTCTCCTCGCTGCGCCAGCGCTTCCTCGAAGCTTTCCGCCTGCGCAGCGAACACGCGGCATCCATCGATGAGACGATGCGCGAGACAATCGCGAACCGCCTCATAGAAGAATACGGCAGCGCCCACGGCGCTGCCGACGCGACATGGGCGCTTGCCCGCGAAAATCAGTGGTATCGCGAAGGCGAGCACGCTGAGCGCTTCCTGCTGCGCCGTCCAGTGACCGCAGAGCCTGCGCGCAATGAAGCCGCGTTCGATCTGATCGTAGCGTGGCACGGCGCTCCGCTCGGCAATCTCAAACATGATGGTTTTGAGTGGCGCTGGAATCCAGACGATCAGGATGGCCCGCCACTTGTTCGCCAGACCACGCCGGGCAAGCTCCCTCCTTTCATCCTCTCGCTGCTGCCTGAAGGCTGGCTTGAGTCGGTGTTGAATGACCGCGACGAGCGCGCGACGCTGCGCTCGGGCAAACGCTACATGTCCAACATCACCATCGTCGAGCGTGCGAGCGATCTCTCCGCCCTGCCGCCCGACCTCCTGCTAACCCGGCTCACTGGCTTCACTAGAAATTCTATCTTCACTGGCCAGTATGCAGGGCCGGGTCGGGGCGATCTGGAGCAGAGCTTCGAGCGCAATCTGGCGCAGATTTTCGAGCGTACCGATACGCCCCGTTTATCGGGCGTTCAGATCAAAGCGCCGATGTTCCTCGATATCGACGGTACTCTCTCCCCCAGTACCGGCAAACCGTTCACCCATATCCTCAAGCCTGCCGGTACAGGTGGATTTGAACCCCTGCCGGTTATCGAATGGCAGTCGCTCGCTTTGGGCAGCGCGGCCGGTTTCAAGACGCCCGCGACGGCGCTCGTCCCCATGCCTGACGGGATGCCTCCGGCGCTCCTCATCGAGCGGTTCGACATTAGAACGAGCCTTGACGACAAGCACCTTTTGGCGCTTGAGGATTTTTGCTCAGTGCTCGGTGTGCCCACGGAAGCAAAATACGACGGCACAATGGAGCGAATCGCGCGGGCACTAAGACCGCTATCGACCTCCCCCGAAGACGACGTCCTGCTTGTCCTCAGGCGATCCTTATTCGCCTGGCTGATCGCCGATGGCGACATGCACCTGAAGAACATAGCACTGCTGAAAATCGCAGAGCCCGGCAGCGCGCAGTTCAGCTCAGTCCGCATGGCTCCGCTCTACGACGCGGTCACGACTCGCGTGTTTCCACATCTCGAAAAAGACCGGATGGCCCTCAAGCTGAACGGCAGAGACGATCGTCTGCGGCGCGCCGACTTCAAGGCTTTCGCGAGCACGGCTGGCATCAAGGCAGCCGATGCGGATAGCAGCATCGACGATCTCGTTGCAGCCCTCTCACGCGCTCTCAACCACCTCGAATTGCCGCCGCCTCTATCAGACGGCTCTCAAGGCGCGAAGATGGCGGAGCAAATGCGCGCGATTGTCCACGAACGCATCGATGGGTTTGCGTAGATGATGATCTAACTGATATGCCGGTTTCCAAGGACCGCACTTCCCAGCGTGGTAGACGGGACCTCCCGGACAAAGCTTGGCAAGGGCTCAAAAGTTCCGGCTAGTGATAGATGCTCAGTGGAGGGGCCGTACTAGGGGCCCTATCCGATGTCCATTGTTCAGTTTGCACATGGTGAGAACCGCAAGCCATCGACCAGAAGAGTTCAAGAATTCTCCCTCTCAAGTTGAGTGGAATGGTCTACCAAGCGTCTGGCCGAGGCCCTATAAGGAACCCGCAGGTGCGGAGTACACGCCGGCGCCCTGTCGACATACATATCCGCCGCGTTTGAGAGGAATCCGGTATTGCCCCTGTGCCTGCCGATGATCCGCCACCTGACATCCCCGGATCTGTTTGGCGCCCTCGATCGCCTGCCGGCGCTCGGCACGCCGGTTAGCGAGCAGACAATCGAGGTCCTCAACCCGTCGAGCGGCGAAGTGCTGGCAGTACTTCCCGACATGGGTGTGGAGGAGACACGCGCTGCGATCGACAAGGCCTACGTAGCGCAGCCTGGATGGGCGGGGCTGACCGCCCGAGAACGCAGTGACGTTCTGTGGCGATGGCATGAGCTGATCATTGACCACGCCGGTGATCTTGCAGCGATACTCACTGCAGAGATGGGCAAGCCGTTTGCCGAAGCCAAGTCGGAGGTTTCGCATGCGGCCGCGTATCTGCAATGGTACGCCGAAGAAGCCAATCGCATCTATGGGGAGACGATCCCCGCACCATCGACAGACCGTCGGATGCTGGTGATCAAGCAGCCCATCGGTGTGGTCGGCACGATTACGCCGTGGAATTTTCCAGCGTCGATGGTGGCGCGCAAGATCTCGCCGGCCCTGGCGGCGGGCTGCGCGATCGTGCTCAAACCTGCTGAACAGACGCCGCTCGTGGCAGGCGCAATGTTCGCCCTCGCGCACCAAGCCGGCTTTCCCGACGGTGTCGTCAACCTGATCTATGCGTCCGAAGGTGCTGGCGTTGGACGCGAACTCTGCTCCAATCCCAAGGTCCGGAAGATCAGCTTTACAGGCTCGACCGAGGTTGGCCGGCTGCTGATGCGCCAGTGCTCGGACCAGATCAAGAAGGTCAGCCTCGAGCTCGGCGGCAATGCGCCTTTCATCGTCTTCGACGACGCTGATATCGACGCTGCGGTTGACGGCGCGATCCAGGCGAAGTTCCGCAACGCCGGCCAGACTTGCGTTTCAGCGAACCGCCTTTACGTCCAATCGAGCGTTCACGATGAGTTCGTCGAGAAGTTCGTGGAGAAAGTCCGGTACTTGTCGGTTGGCGACGGCTTCGCCGCCGGAGTGGACGTCGGACCGCTCATCGACTTGCATGCTTTGGCCAAGATCGAGTCCCACATCGCAGATGCCGTTGCCAAGGGTGGGACAATTCGATGCGGGGCCGAACGTATTGGCAAGGATGGCACCTTCTTCAAGCCCACAGTCCTCACGGAAATCTCCAGCATCATGGCGGTTGCGCAAGAGGAGACTTTCGGGCCGCTGGCGCTGATCATTCGCTTCCACGAGGCGGATCAGGTTGTGCGTGAGGCCAACGACACGATCTACGGCCTAGCCGCCTATTTCTATGCCTCGAACCTGAAGCGTGTCTGGCGCGTGGCCGAGGCATTGGAATATGGCATGGTTGGCATCAACACGGGGCGTATGTCTTCGGAAGCGGCGCCCTTTGGCGGGATGAAGCAGTCCGGCATCGGGCGGGAGGGTTCCCGCCACGGGCTCGAAGACTACCTCGAAATGAAATATCTCTGCATAGGCGGAATCTGATCTCTATGTGGATGGACACCTCAGGCGCAGAATGAACCAAAGGGATGATCGAGCGCTTTGGCGAACCTTCTTGCGGCTGATTCGGGTCGTCTATCGCGATCCCGGCCTGCGCGCCTTAAGTGTGCATCTAAGCGCCCAGCTACGTTGAACCGCATCTACGGCGACGAGCCAAGGCGCCGGTACCGGACGGTACGTTGCTCATCCTATCTAACCGCGGCAAGTTTACGCCGCAACCTCCTTATTGCCGCACAAGCAATTGAGCGCCCTTCGCGCATCGCTCTGAATCGCTAAAGTCGCCGGCGTGCTCGCCTGGAGAATACAGTAGACGTACCCAGGCCGCGCATCCACAGAGACATTGAGGGGTGAGATCCAATGATTATAGCGCATCTGCTCGACATGGACGGGGTCCTGGTCCGCGGCGGCCAACCGATTGCTGGCTCGGTCGACTATGTCGCCGGGTTAGTCGCCAAGGGTGAGCCGTTTCAGATCTTCACCAATAACTCGCGCTTCACGCCCGAAGATCATGCCGAGCGTCTAAGAGCGGTTGGCTTCGCCGTGCAGCCAGAACACATCTACACATCGGCGCTCGCCACTGCGCGGTTCGTGGAACTGCAAAAGCTCGGATCATCTGCTTATGTCATCGGCGACCACGGTCTGGTCGAGGCCCTGCGGCAGGCAGGCTGCCGGATAACGGAGTTTGCCCCCGAGTTCGTGGTCCTCGGAGACACCACTTCGTACCACTACGAGCAGATCGCAACTGGCGCCGAGCTTGTAGCGAAGGGCGCGCGCTTTCTCGCCACCAATCCGGATGCGACTGGCCCGACCGAGCGGGGCTCCCATCCGGCATGCGGTGCAGTCGCAGCACTAATCGAGAAGGCCACCGGCCGTCAGCCCTATTTCGTCGGGAAGCCGAACCCGTTCATGATGCGCAACGCGCTCGACCGGCTAGGAGTGCGAGCTGGCGATACCATCATGGTCGGTGACCGCATGGACACCGACGTGCTCGCCGGGCTGGAATCGGGCCTGAGGACAGCCCTTGTGCTTACTGGGGTGACCAAACTGGCTGACATAGAGCGGTTTCCATTCAGACCGGACCACGTGGTCGAGTGCCTTGCCGATCTGGGCCAGATCATCGTGAACCAATAAGCCGAACGCACCCCTACACGAAGACCGAACGCTCCCTCTACGTTCCCAATGGCGGCCGTCAACCTGGGCAATTATCTGGAGGAACAGCTGTCCGCATCCAGAAAATAACTGATAAGCGTGACAACTTAGTCGAAGTACACCCATGCAGCCCAATGCAGGCCGGTCTTGACCTCTAAGAAGCAAGAGTCGACCGAAGAGTCTCGCGCGCCGAAGTAGGCTACGTCCAGCGAATGGGTCAGGTTGGATCGAGCCAGATGCGTTCGCTGCGACACTCACGTCCGACACCGCCTTCGTTTCTGTCATGGCTGCGAACAACGAGACGGGTGTCGTTCAACCCATTGGAGTTTGACCGATATCGTCGCCGCCTCGCTCCAGCCTCGCTCCGGAGGCGATCCTACACGTGGGCGCCACGCAGGTTGTTGGTCGTATACCCATCGATCTGACAGACGAGTTCGTCGAAGTCGATCTGCTCTCCCATCGGCGCATAAATTCCAAGGCCCGAAACAAGCGCGTTGTACATTAGGGAGGGGTTGAGCCTCGAAGCAGCCGCCTGACTGGCCGTTGCCGCGAAACAGGCGGCTCGGCGGCTGCGTGTAGCGAGTGGCATCGACGCACTTCGAAACAACTTTGAACGGGAGTTGCAATCCGCCTGCCGCAAGTACGTATTAATGGGATTCAAGCTCCGCGCCTTCCAAATACGTGCTCTTGACCATCCCGTGGTGTGAGGCCGATGCGATTGTCGAGCGCCTGGCGATGCGCGGAATCTGTCTCTCCACAGGTTCCGCCTGCCGCGCTGGCTCCACCGCTCCGTCGCATGCTCACGACGATGAGGGATCAGCTATGAAGATGCTAAGTCTACGCTGCGAGTGAGCCTTTCCAGATTTACTCCAGCGGATCTCGAATTCGCAATGGCCGAAATAGTCGCTGCCGTGAATACGGAGCCACAACGACCGCGCTCGAAGTCTGACAATTCTTCTGCACCAGTTCGCATAGCCGGAAGCGAAACATTGCGCCTCTAATTTGAAGTTCTGAACGCGAGTACATCTGAACACGGATGCCCGGCAGGAGACTGAGCTCGCTGCCGGGCCGGGTACGCCTTGGGAGGTGGCGTAATTCAGCGACTCTCGTGGAGGTGGGAACCACTCAGTCCGCGTGTTTTGCTGAATAGCGTGCATGTACCGTGCCAGGTCAAAAAGCGCTTAAAAACACCCGAGAGTCAGGTTCCTGTACCTTGCGTAGCCGACATTGTCGGCTATCGGACAATACGAACGTGCCTCTTGGCATCGACGATGCCTCAACCAGAGCGCCCTCGAAGGCCGTTCGCTGCCATGTCGAGCGGCCAATCGGTGGTGACGGGTTTTAGCTCCGAACTGTTCGCCGGCTGACGCACAGGGCGGACTGTCACTTTTTAAAGAAGGAAATCTCTGTACCCTCCATTCATGAGGACGCGGCCACGCGAGACGGCGCGGCGAATGCGGTCGCGCAGATGATCGCGAGGATCCCTCCAGTCGGCATGGACGCGCCGTTGACCAACCAGCGCTTCGGCGAGTTCGCGATGTGACGCCCCAGCAAGTGAGCCGTCGAGCGCACGAAGAACGAAGGTTAGACGTGGACCGCGTCTTTCCGGCGGAAACAATCGGGCAGGCAGGTGTTGATTCAAACTTAGAGCATTGAGGCACTCGAGTGCCCTCAGGCGGGGCTTCGAAAGCATTGCTGGCCAGATCGCCTCAGTGCGGAGGCAAACAGGGTGCAAGATATCCGCGCCAGAGACGGCGAGCTGGAGCGTATGTTCCGCATTGCGAAGAAGAACATGCTGGCCCTTGTCGGGCGCCAGCAGGACCGTCGCACGACATGGCAATGCCGAGAGCTCGAAGGGCAATGTCGCCCACGATGCAGACAGCTGTTCTGCAATGACTGGCAGCACATGGACGCAACAGAACGGAGACCAGAAAACGAGCGAATTGCGACCAAAAGACTCGGCGAAACAGAACACCCCAGCGTGACAGGTCACCCGCCGGCGTGACCACGTCGAGCGAGGATCGGTGGGACAAAGTATTGGCCTTCTCGCTTGCAGCGAACACGTCACACCGGAATGCTGGATTGCGGCGTAAGAACTCCCAGGCCCATTCGCGCGGCGTCAGACCAGTGGTGTAGTCGTATGACCTTTCATCCCGCCAATCAGCCTCATCCACGCCAGTCACGAGAACTGTAGGCACGACCGTGCCCCCCTGCCCGCCCCCAGGGAGGTCGAAACATCATGCCACCTGGCAAAGCACCGGCGCCGGGGCCACCAGACCCCGATGACGCCATTTGGTCGAAGAATGTGCCATTGGCACCTTGGAGGGCAGAAGGCGCGCGCAAACAGCAAGAACACCGTCGAACCCGCGCAGCGACAGCCAGCGCGGCCTGAGCACGCCAAGGGAATCGAATTCGCGCGGGTGATCGGCTCCTGCATCCCGTTCCAGACGTTCCTTGAAGGTGCAGTGGCTTGGCGGTGGATTGCATGCTGGTTTTCGGCAAGTTGTCGTAGCGCCGGCGCTATAAGCTCAGTCATCGCAGGGTCTCCTCGGGGGAATTTCCACCATTGGAGACCAAGTTTCACCCTATGGCAGCCTGTATAGTTGTACAGGTTAAGCCGACTGTTCAGGGGAACCGCAAAAACGAACCGGCGAGGCGCGCAATCGCTTCTTTTGGCGGTGCTAACGCGGGGCTTTCTTTGCCGGCGGTTTCGAGATGGAGCACGGCCGGGCTCGGCTTGCCCCTGCTGCAGCCGATTTCCCAGGCAGACTTGCCACCGCACTGCCGTTGTTGCGGGTATACCAATACGGCGCGCCAGCGAGACATCGTCGATGATTGGCTGCCTCGCCGAGAGCACGCCGAGCCCGAGCTTCCCTGTCTCCTGACCCTCGTAGCTTGCATTGAACGACGGTTCGCCAGCAGCCGAAGTTGGCCTAGTGACCACTCTAATGTGTCCGTTGGAAAGCAGCTTGCTGGCGCGATCGGCAGACTTCAACAATGCAATCAAGAGGACGGTGCAGGCCAAGATTGCTTGCATGGCCTGGACAACCATCAGGTCGGCCGAGCGGCGCCCCATCCCTTTCCTCGGATCTCCGATTTTACCGCTGCCGGTGTCCAGACTCAAAGGCGCAGCCGGCTCGGTCACTCACGGCGTCCGTCACCTCATTTGTATCTGCCAATTGAATCCAGCTGCGTGAAGCGTTCCGGAGCGAAGATGGCGGAGGCCAACCAAGTTCATTGTGAGCTTCCCTGCTTGAGCTCTACGCGGCGTCACCGAACTCCCCGCAGGAGGTCGATCGGGTGGTTGCGCGGTCCACTCGTTGTCGGATTCTCGACGATGTCGGACATCTGACACAGCGCTGTCAGAGCGGTCACATTGTTCCGAAACGATTTTCCCAGTTGGCACGACGGTTGCAATCCTATGCGCAAAAGCACTGCGACGCCGCACCGACTGAAAAGAACCAACCTGATGATCACGCTTTTCGAACATGCGGGCGCCGCCGCCAACACTGAGCGTTCTCGAGCAGACGGAAGCCATTGCGCTTTCATTCCTCTGGTTGTCCGGACATGACCGAATTCGATTTCCGCCCAACTGTGAGTGCACCCGACGATGACCCCCATCTTTGGCTTGAAGATGTAGAAGGCGAACGGGCACTTGCGTGGACGGCGGGCCAGTCGGCAAAGACCCTGAAGCACTTCGGTGGAGCGCAGTTCGAGCGCGACCGGGCGGCGCTGACAGCGGTATTCGACCGACCCGACAGGGTTCCCCTAGTCACGCGCCGCGGCCAGTACCTCTACAATTTCTGGCAAGATGCCAGAAATCCTCGCGGACTGTGGCGCCGGACCACGCTTGCCGTCTACATGAACGCGGATCCCCAGTGGGAGCTACTGATCGATCTGGACGCCCTCGCGGCTAGCGACGGAGAGGACTGGGTCTGGGGCGGCGCGTCCATCGAGCCGGAGAGACGGGAAAGAGCCGTTCTGCGCCTCTCGCGCGGCGGCAGCGACGCGGTCGTGCATCGCGAATTCGACTTCAGCTCTCTGAGCTTTGTCGCCGACGGTTTCAATCTCCCCGAGGCCAAGGGCGACATTGATTGGCTCGACCCCAACACTCTTCTGCTATCCAGCGCGCTTGGTGATGGTTTGGCCACGCGCTGCGGCTACGCACGCACCGTGCGACTGTGGAAGCGTGACGCAGATCCCCTCACCGCGCCGGTAATCTTCGAGACCGGTTCCGAAACCCTGGGTGTGTCTGGCCATCTGGACCGTACCGCCGAGAGCGAGCGCCTGTGGTTCGTCGAGCAGCCGGCCTACTTCGAGAAGATAGTCCGCATTGGCGATAGAAGCGGGCCGAAGGTTGAGATCGACCTTCCTCGGGACGCCTGGTGGAATGGCTTCGATGACTGGCTGGGGGTAAAGCCGCGCAAACCCTGGACGGTTGGAGGGACTACCTATGCCGCCGACGCGCTGATCGGCATCTCGCTCTCCTCTTTCCTGGCCGGCGAGCGTCGTTTTAGTACGCTGTTTGAACCAGCCGAGAGGCGCTGTCTGCAGTCATTCTTCTGGAACGACGGGAAGCTCATTATCGGGTACCTGGCGAACCTCGCTCCGAGATTCGAGGTGTTCACCCCGGGCCCGCAGGAATGGACACGCCAAGCCCTTGACATAGTGCCCGAGCAAGGGACTGTTCACCTCTGGTCACTCGATGCGGAAGATCACGAGACCAATGGAGAGGTCCTGGTTTGCGCTCAGGATCCGATCACGCCGCCGCAGCTTTTCCTATTGGATCTCAATGCCGCGCCGCCTCTCAGCGCTTCAGTAATCCTGAAGCGCAGCCCGGAGACTTTCGACGCATCCGGACTGGTGGTCACGCGCCACGAGGCAGTCTCGATCGATGGTGCGATGATCCCCTATACGCAGGTCGGTCCGGCTGATGGGAACGGAGATGCCCCGGTTCACCTTTCCGCCTATGGCGGGTTCGGCATATCGCTCCTGCCCCACTACAACTCCCCGCTCGGCAAGCTGTGGCTCGAGCGCGGCGGCACGTGTGTGGTGGCGAACATCCGCGGCGGCGGCGAGTTCGGCACCCGCTGGCACGATGCCGGGCGTAGGGAGGGCAAGCGTCTCGCCCATGACGATTTCGCCGCCGTTGCCGCCGATCTCGTGCGAAGGGGCATCACGCTGCCGAGGCGGATTGCCGCCGAGGGCGGCTCAAATGGCGGCCTGCTGATCGCCAATATGCTTACCCGCTATCCTGAGCATTTCGGCGCGCTGTTCTGCACGGTTCCGCTTATCGATATGCGCCGCTACACCAAGCTCCTGGCGGGCGCGAGCTGGATCGACGAATATGGCGATCCCGACAAGGCTGACGATTGGGCTTTCCTGAAGGAAGTCTCCGCCTATCACGCCGCGACGCCCGGACAGCCCTATCCGCCTATCCTGCTCGCGACCACGAAGCGGGACGACCGCGTCCATCCGGGCCACGCGCGCAAGATGGCGGCAAAGCTGCAGGCCCTTGGCTATCCCGCGTACTTCTACGAGCCCGGCGCGGGCGGCCACGGCTACGGCAAGGACAATCGGGAGCGCGCTGCATTCATCAGTCTTGGCATCAACTTCCTTCGCAGCGCGATCGGCTGGCACGCCGATAGCTTTCATAGACGACCGGGAGCTCGAGAAAGGCGGGCGTCGAATGAGTGAGTAGAGGTCGAGGACTGCGAAAAGGTGCAAATAATGCGAGCACGGTTTGCGCAAATGCGCGCCCGCACGCTGTCGATATCAATCAGTACTGCAGGACTATTGCAGTCTACCATTTCTGAAGAGCAAGGAGAAATATCATGGCAACAAAGCGAGTGAAGGTGGCGCGGGGAGTAACAGCGGCCGTCGTCTTGATGCTGCTGGCACAGCAGGCTATCGCGACTCCAAAAGCCCCCTGCGCCTCTCCGCCTCCCCCTCCGCCTCCCCCTTACCCGTGCCCGTCTACGACACCAATCTAGGAGCCAAGCTCTGGGCAGTTCCGCCTGCGCCGCCTCGGGGACATATTCGGGCTACGTTAATACGATGCCTATCCCGCTTACTTCTACGGACCAGCGCAGGCGGGCACAAGCTACGGCAAGGACAATCCGAGCGGGGCCCGCATTCATTGCCTTGTGCGACAATTTCCTTGGCAGCGCGATCGGCTCGCACGCCGATAGCGTTCATTGGCGACCGGCAGGTCAACAAGGGCGAACTTCGACGAAGTGAGTACAGGTCTAACAATGCGCGCAGAATTTGCGAATAATGCGCGCCAGTATTCTGTAGATAGCAATCAACACGGCAGGACTATTCACAGTGAAGTCTAACGAGCAAGGAAACAACATTATGGCAACAAAGCGAATGAACGTGTTGCGGGGACTCACAGCGGCCGTCGTCCTGTTGCTGGTAGGACAGCAGGCGGCCGCGGCAGACCTTGCAGAACCGTGCGACCCGGATAAGGGTGCCTTGTTCACGGAATGGCCAAGCCCTTGGCAGATCCGCCTGCGCGCGTTGGGGGTTATCACTGAGGATTCGGGTTACGTTAACGCGGTGCCCGGCTCCGGTCTTTCCTATTCGAACACCGTAACGCCGGAACTCGATATTTCGTATTTCTTCACGGACAACGTCGCAGCCGAGCTTATCCTCGGCACCACCTATGCCAACATCACAGGCCAAGGCTCGATTGGCGGGCTGGGGAATATCGGCAAGGTTTGGCTGCTGCCGCCCACGCTGACATTGCAGTATCACTTTACCGATTTCGGCGCCTTCAAGCCCTATGTCGGCGCCGGCGTGAACTATACGATCTTCTATCATCAGCAAGCCAGCAGCGCCGATGATCTCAAGGTCAAGAACACGTTCGGCACCGCGCTGCAGGTCGGGTTCGACTACATGGTCGACCAGCACTGGGGCGTCAACTTCGACGTGAAGAAGCTTTTCCTGAAGCCAGACTTCGACGTCACGGTGGCCGGCGCGAAGCAGACGGGAAAGGCGGAGCTCGATCCCTGGCTGATAGGCGCAGGCGTCACGTACCATTTCTGACAACGGAAGGCGAAGGCGGCTTACGCAGCCCGAGTCGAATGAAGGGCGCCTCGTGCGCCCTTTGCCGTCGGCCCGACGGTCCACTCTTGTCAACCCGACATACACCCAAGGTCAATGTGACTTGGGGTTATCCGAGCTGTCGGATATGCGACGTTAATGTCGGTCATCCGACACAGCCGGTCCGATCGCCTTGATCTAAAGGGACTTTCCTTTGGCGCGCATATTGATCGTTCATCCGGACACGGATCAACGGACTGACGACAGCCACGCAGAGAATGTCGATAGCCAACGCTTTGTGCCTGGCCCCGTTCCGGCCGTTTCCGGTGCAGGAACAGGAAGGGAGTGTGATTGCAAGCGTCATCGGGCTTTGAATTTTCCATCATTGTGGACATGGAAAATACCCTGCTGGCTCGGCTGCCAACTCTTCAGTCTGGCTCACCCGGCCAGTTCCTGGATATCCGCGTAGGGCGCACGGGTCATGTTGACTGCCGTCTCGGCTGCACCCGCGTGCTGCCCCCTTCGAGCAACGCTCAGCGCTGCTGCACAGTGGCGATGAAAAGCCAGATCCAACAATGCGCCTTCCGAAAACCGAAAGCGGTGAACAGATATGGTCAAGATCGGCGCTTTGGCGCTCGCGTCATTAATTCAAGGGGCATCGGGATCGGCAACCGCTCGGGCGCTGGCCAACGGTTCGAACGGTGCACATCCACCGCTAGCGCCGAGCGATTGGGAGCGGGCGCTGACGATCAACGATCGCTATCGCGGGCTCACCGTGAATGTCCCCGAGGGGCCGTTCTGGCTGACTGGAGCCAACGCGTTCGTGTACCGCCGGACTACCCATGGCGAGCAGCAGTTCATGCGGGTCGATGCTGCCACGGGTTTGAAACGGGCCGCCTTCGATCAGGCCCGTCTGGCGGCGGCGCTAAATGAAGCGAGCCATAAGAGCTATCAGGCAGGCGATCTTCCCTTCCAGCGTTTCGAACTGACCGAGGATGGTCGCAGGCTCGACTTCCTGATTGAGCAGGTCCGGTGGAGCTGCGACGTTGCAAGCTATGCCTGCACCAGCACAAACTTGGATGTGGAAGCGCCGGACTTTCAGCTCCGCCACGACTACACCCCCCCGGCTAAGAATAACCCCGACCAGAGGAGCGTCTCGCCCGACGGCAAATGGATCGTCTATGTAAGGAACGACAATGTTTTCCTGCGCAGCAAGGACGGATTGCAGAATGTTGCGCTGAGCCGGGATGGATCAGAGGGCAATTACTACGTCTTTTCGACACTGAGTTGGTCGCCGGACTCGCGCCATCTCGCGGCCTACCGCGTTCGCCCCGGCTACAAGCGGGTGGTCCCCTACCTCAATTCGTCGACGGACCGGTTGCAGCGCGAATATTCGGCAATGGTCTATCCCAAGCCGGGCGATGTCCTTCCGCTGCCCCAGCCGGTCCTGTTCGACATTGCCGCCCGCCGCCAGATCGTGATCGAAAACGCCCTGTTCTCCAACCCCTTCAAACTTTCCGCTCTCCAATGGTGGGCGGACGGTCGCGGCTTCACTTTCGAATATAACCAGCGCGGCCATCAGCTCTATCGGCTGGTCGAGGTAGACGCCGCCACAGGGCGCGCACGCTCGCTGATCGAAGAGACCAGCACGACCTTCGTTGATTACCGGCCGCTGGTGATGAACCAGCGCCGTACCGGGAAAATCTTTCGTTACGATGTCGACGACGGGAAGGAGATCATCTGGGCGTCCGAGCGCGACGGGCACGAGCACCTGTACCTGTTCGACGGCCAGACGGGCGCGCTCAAGAACCAGATCACCTTCGGTGAATGGGTGGTCCGGGCGGTCAACCATGTCGATCCGGTCAAGCGCCAGATCTGGTTCGAGGCGAGCGGGAGGAACCCGGGGGAGGACCCCTATTTCGTCCATGCGTACCGCATCGGCTTCGACGGTGAGGGGCTGACTGAGCTCACGCCCGAGCCGGCCAACCACCATGTCGAGTTCTCTCCCGACGGCCGCTACTATGTCGATCTCTGGTCACGCATCGATCTGCCGCCCCGCATGATGCTCTACCGCGCCAGCGACGATGTCAAACTCATGGAGGTGGAGACCGCCGACATGTCCGAGCTCGTCGCCGCCGGCTGGCAGCCGCCACTCAGCTTCCACGCCAAGGGGCGCGACGGCAAGACTGATATCTGGGGCGTGATCCACCGGCCCGCCAATTTCGATCCGAAGAAGAAGTACCCGGTGGTGGAGAATATCTATGCCGGGCCCCAGGGCTCCTTCGTCCCAAAATCCTTCTCAAGACGGACAGAGCCGCTCACGCAACTGGGCTTCGTCGTTGTGCAGATCGATGGCATGGGTACCAACAACCGCTCACGCGCCTTTCATGACGTTGCGTGGAAAAATCTGAAGGACGCAGGCTTTCCCGATCGCATTCTATGGCACAAGGCGGCCGCCGCGAGGTATCCGTGGTACGATATCTCCAATGTCGGCATTTTCGGCGGGTCCGCAGGCGGCCAGAGCGCGGTGAGCGCGCTACTCTTCCATCCCGAATTCTATAAGGTCGCGGTCGCCAACAGCGGCTGCTACGACAACCGGATAGACAAGATCTGGTGGAACGAAAAGTGGATGGGGTGGCCAGTCGGCATTGAATATTCCCAATCCTCCGCCATCGACAATGCTTACAGGCTGCGGGGCAAGCTGATGATCGTCGTGGGCGAAATGGACCACAATGTCGACCCGTCCTCCTCGCTCCAGCTTGCCGACCGACTCATCAAGGCGGGAAAAGATTTCGACATGGTCTATGTGCCTGGTGCCGATCACGGCGCGCCAGGCATCTATACTGACCGCAAACTCCTGGACTTCTTCGTTCGCAACATTCTCGGTCAGACCCCACCCGACTGGAACGCTAAACGAACCGAGCTGCAAAAAAGCAAATCGTAACCATGATGGCTTCGGCAGCTTCTGCCTATAGCAATCCTCGCGCCCCTTTTGTTGGCTATGATCGAGGCGGCAAGCGAGCGGAGAGCCGCGAGAGCCTGCGCCGATTCCTGCGCAACGGGCCTTAGCAAGACGGAAACGGGAATGATTCCGACGCTCGACGGCCGCAAAAGCAGGAATTGAGGACATGGCGCCCGGCCTCTGCCTTCGATGGCGGTACGCTTGTGTCTTGCATGCTTCGTTTTGCCTCCGCGATCGCGGCTTTGCCCGGAAGCGGGACGGAAGCGGGGGTGGGCGGCGAGTTGCGACCGGAAGGGCCGCCGTCCAGGCGGACCGCATCCGAAGGACCGGAACGAAGAGAAGGACCCGAAGCGGGAGCGAAGGGTTGCGGGATGCCGCGCGGCCCTAAAAGGGAGTGCCGCCTGCCCTGCTCCGCCGGGAAAGGCCCAACAGAGAAGTTGTGCGGGTCTGACGACCGGCGCCAGGGCGCGAGCTGGATGGCTGAGGCGCCTGAGATTGCCGAAGAAAACCGGGGCTGGTCCGCCCGCCAACCGTGCTCCGGGAGGCGCGCCGGCGCCAGCTATGACCGCAGGCTCAACAGAATCTCGCACGGATCAGCATCAAGCACCACGGTGACGTCGAGAAACTCAATGACATCGAGACGTCGCTCTCCACCCTCATACTTGGCCACGAAGGATTGCGGCCGGCCAAGCTTCTCGGCTACCTGCGCCTGGGTCATGCCTTTGGCCTTGCGCAGCGATATCAGCTGGTCCAGAAACCGCTGGTGGCGGGGAGATCGAAGCGATTTGGGCATGTAGGCGAACCGGTCAGGTAAAGACCGGCTCAGCCACTAATCCCGGTTCCGGATTATCCCATTTTGGGATATGCTGTCTTGAATCCAGCGATCAACATGCGAGGTTCGCGGCAGACATGAATCGATCAGCGGGAACAGATGAGACTCAAAGCTCAGCACTGCGCGACGAGGTCCCCTGGTCGGAGAGCCTCACGAGCTATGACCGGGAGCATTTCAAGGTCTATCTGATGATCCTCGACGCCTGCGCCGACAATGCCAGCATAGAGGAGATGGCAGATCTCATTCTCGGCATCGACCCGGCTCTTGAACCGGTGCGCGCCCGTAACGCTGTTCGCAGCCATATCGATCGGGCGAACTGGATGGTGACGACCGGCTACAAGGAGCTGTTCGCCGCTGAATGATCGAGCTGCGCGCTCCGTCACCCCTCGAGCGAACGTATGAGACCGAGAACGGCTAAGCTAGTCGGCAACTGATGCATGTTGCCGAGCGCGCGTTCCGGCCTGGCTGCTCTGTTCTTCAGGCATACCATACCGCAAACCTGATTAAGCGGGGCGACGAGACTGCGAATCCGGTTTGTTCGCTCACAACCAAAACCTCAGTAGAAGGCTGCTGGAGTGAAGCCGCGCCAGCGAATTCGACGGTTTTGCTCTTTGCATAGGCGGCCGCCTCACCTGCATCGGGTTGGAGACCATCCATCCGCCCAAATCACGAGAGCACCCGCCCCACCGCCCTGGTTGCAGGTAGCATCGAGAACGGCCTCGTCCGTCCTGCTTTAGCTGCGGCCAATTCCCTTCAGTGCGGAGCGAGTCATGTTGGCCCCTCGGTGATGAACCATGAACTGCCGCTACAACAAGTTTACACAATCTTCATGACCGCCAATCGACCAGGGGTGGTAGTTTCCTCACCAGATTCAGGGCGTCGCCGCAACTCCGGCTAGATCCGTCCAAGACGCTAGTTGTCCTCGTGAGGCCACACAGCTCACTCGCTGGTGTATCGCCAGGAAGAAAGTGGAAAATCATGTCTTCACTGTCACTGCAGCGACACCCAGTGGCAGCAACCACACGATCGGTCCAATTGGTTTCGGCTCAGCGGCTGGTAGTCAAGATTGGCTCAGCACTGCTTGTCGATGAAGTGACCGGCGATATACGAAGTGCTTGGCTTGAAACGCTGATTGCGGATATCATACGCCTTTTCTCACGTGGGCAGCAGGTGATCATCGTCACATCCGGTGCTGTCGCGCTTGGATCAAGCCGATTCAAAGGCTTGGACAGGCCTCTTTCGATTGAGGAGAAGCAAACGGCGGCCGCGATTGGTCAGGTTCGACTTATGCTTGCCTACGAACAGAGTTTAAAGCGCCATGGTTTTGCGTTGGGACAAATGTTATTGACCAGCGAAGATATAGAGAACGAGCCTCGCCGCCTCAATGCATGGTCGACCGTTCGACAGCTTCTCAAATTCGGCGCCGTACCCGTCATCAACGAGAACGACACGACCGCAACGGCCGAGATCTGCTTTGGCGATAATGATCGGCTCGCGGCACGGGTCGCGCAGATGGTAAACGCCGACGTTCTCATTCTGCTTTCTAACATCGATGGCCTGTTCACGGAAGACCCACACGACAATCCGTTGGCTTCTCTGGTCACAGAGGTACGATGCATTACCCCCGAGATAGCGGCCATGGCGGGTCATTCCCGCGCCCGCCATAGTTCGGGTGGCATGGTGACAAAGTTGATGGCAGCAAGGATAGCCATGGACGCGGGATGCGGCATGCTCATTGCGAGAGGAACCGAACCTTATCCGCTCGCCGCCATCGAGAACGGTGCGCCATCAACGTGGTTTGTTCCGCTCGCCAAAGACAGCGCTACGCGCAAGGAGCATTGATGAAGTCCTCGGCGGCTGAATAACTCGAGCGATCATCGATTCGCGTGCAGGCTTGCAATGCCACCGGATGCAATAATTGCGTCATGAGAGCCGGCAGGAATGACGCCTGCGCTCGGGGCGAAAGCGTGTCGCGATTAATCGGCCTCATGCCCCCGAAGCCTGCATCGAGGACATCGATTTTGGCGCGCGCCTCGACCGGCACAACGCCATAGCGCTCGCCCAGGGCGAATGGCTCAAGAGCGCATGACAACCTGATCGTCACCGGCCAGATCGTCACCGGCAAGTCGTGGTTGGCCTGCGCCTTCGGCCGGCAAGCGGCACGGCTCGATCATTCCGTGCTCTATGCGCGCGTGCCACGCCTGTTTAGGATCTGGCGCTTGCTCGCCTCGATGGCCGCTTTCCCCCGCCGGATCGACAAGCTCACCCGCGTCCAAAATGCTTATTCTCGACAGGAGGCGACAGCATGCGCAGGTGACCTGCCACTGAACCTTCATCCAGTGGCGATTAGAGCCTCGGCCGTTTTGCTCCGATACCGTTCTTTGGACCGCCGGAAGGTGGAGTTTCCGGGCCTTTCACGATGGCGGGCTGGCGGCGCCATTGTGATTGAGCAACGAGATCGGGACCTTGTGCCCGATCGCACCATGCGGGCGCACCTCGTTGTAGTATCTGCGCCAATCCTCCAACTTTTCAGCGGCGTCGGCAAGGGTCAGGAACCAATGGGCGTCCAGGCACTGCGCCCTGAAGCGGCCGTTGAAAGCTTCGATGTAGGCGTTGTCGGTGGGCTTTCCCGGCCTGCTGAAGTCGAGCGTCACGCCTTTCGTGTAGGCACATAGGTCGAGGTCGCGGGAGACGAACTCGGAGCCTTGGTCAACGCGGATAGTCTTCGGATAGCCGATCTTCGGACAGACCTGTTCCAGTGCCCTGACGACATCCTCCGCCCGATAGCTGAACCGTGGTCGAGCACAGGCACATAGCGGGAGAACGTGTCGACGACCGTCAGCACACGGATCTTCTTGCCCGTCGCGAGCTGATCGTGGACGAAGTCCATCGCCCAGACGTCGTTCGGGCCGACGGCTTCCTCCCGGCCTTCCCGCAGCTTCGCCTTCACACGCCGCTTCGGCGTCTTGCTCCTGAGTTGCAGGCCCAAGTCCTTGTAAATTCGATAGGTTCGCTTCACGTTATGTCCAACCCTCGCGCGTGAGCATTACGTGCACGCGCCGGTATCCATAGCGGACCTGTGTGGCGCAGATGTTCCTTGATCCGGGCTGCGATGTCGGCCTGATCGCGGCGGCGGGACTTGCAATGATAGGTCCAGGTGTCCAACAACAGAACGCGGCGGCGGGCGACGATCGCTGTCCACAGCCATCCGGGATTACAGTTGCAATCCGGCTCGAATCGCCTCCCACTCCTTCGATAGGTCCGCGTTCCGCTTTCGGAAACTTCGGTCAGATAAGGTCACGGACGCATAAGCCTTCCCGGTCTCATACTCGCTGTAGTGCTCCAAGACGTGAGCGTGCATGGCAAGTTTGTTGAACGATGGCGCGGTGTTGATAAGCTTATGAAGCTTTTCATAAACCCTCTCGCTCCGCATACGAAGCCACTCAAGCCGCAGCCATTTTGTCAAAATTTGTTCACTGAACAGGACTTGAGCCGCGGCGGCGATTATTCCAAGATCAGTAGAACGGATCATCAACGCAGCGACCCAGATCGCGAAATAGAGAATCACCTTGGGCCGCTCAAACCGCAGCATTTCCCTGAGGATATTGTTGGTGAAGAAGCTGCTCTCCATGACGGAGGCGGCCAATCGCTTCACCGGATTGGCCTGGTCGTTATTGTAGTAGCCAGACGCATTTTCGTGGGTCAGGTTCACCTGATAAGAGTTCGACAAGAGGTCCTGACGGCGCTTATCCTCAGCTCTCGGCGC
Organism: Mesorhizobium sp. WSM4815; assembly: GCF_055811575.1. Lineage (NCBI taxonomy): Bacteria > Pseudomonadati > Pseudomonadota > Alphaproteobacteria > Hyphomicrobiales > Phyllobacteriaceae > Mesorhizobium > Mesorhizobium sp. WSM4815. Next base: position 149,595 of record NZ_JBVVQS010000089.1, read on the forward strand.
CAAATACAAGCGGGAAACAAAGCCCAGAACGAAATTGCCCAGGACGGTCAGGACGAATGCAATCTGCACAGCAGCGTAGCCGCCAGGGTAGAGCGCCTTGTCGACCAACAGCGTCCCAATTGATAACGCCGCTGAGACATAGAAAAGGGCCTCTGAGAAGCGTTCGAGTTCTCGCAGTGGTTTGTAGTAGCGAGCGCCAATAGGGTCGGACCGCTTCATTTCAACTCCCCTCAATAATAACCTGGGAATTTACCCCCAAATACCAAATCCCACCATTGGAAAGCTTCAGAGTGCTTGCCGGCATTTTCCGCCTCATACGCCTTTTCCGCGCGAGTCTGGGCTGTTCTCAGCTTCGAGAGAGCGGCTTCCTTAACAGCGTCTGAGCACGGGTGGACGTAGCCAGACACGCCCTGCGGATCTTGCATCGCAGCAAGGCCCTTGTTGACCAACCGGGCAAACATACGCTTCACGTCGATCCTGTAAAGTATCGACGACTCAGTGTTGGCATATTCGGCAGTCCTTAACTCCAGATAAAACGACCTTATTCCGGCCGCTTGCACATAATTCCAATACTTCATCAGCCTGATAAGCTGTTTTACCTTTTTTGAGTGCTTGTCGTTTATCACGTTCACCCAGGCGTTGTGGGCATTCGGACTGGAATCCATCCAACCATCTGCCCGATTGGCGATCGCGTAAACTGTATGCCCGTTGTTGCTTCCCTTTGCGTAAGCCGGGCTTATCTCATGATGCTCGCCTCCTGCACCGCCACCAAAAGGAACGATCACCACTGGACTGCGGATTGCAATGTTCGTCAGGGGAAATCGGGCTTGCAGCGCATCCTTGACCTTGAGCAAAGAATAATTCGAGCTTCCCCAAAGGTTAGCAGCAGGAATCACCGCGAAATAGTCGATGTCACTGTACCCCTTGACGCTCGTCCCGTGGCCGAACGACCCTGACCTAAACATCGACGTCATATTGAACTTGTTTTTCAAGCAAGCGTCGATACTCGCCCTATGAGAGGCAGCACTGATGGTCTCGACCTCCGACGGCTTGAGCCTTTCAATTAGAATCTCGAATGCATCGTTTACATTTTTCGCCATAGAATCCCCTTTAGTTTATGGTGCAATCTGTCATAAATTCAATATCTTCCCAGAACAACCTAAGAGCTCTCCTGGAGAAAGTTGAGGACGCGTTACCACGCCGATCGGCTTCCAAGTTAATTGCTTCTGGCGTTCTTCCATTGCTAGCGTTTGCGGTAATAGGCATCCCATTCCAGCCTAATGTCGGCGAATCTCCATTCCCGTATTGCCGTCGCCGGCCGTAAGCTGGCACTGGCGGGTAAAACACCTGCTCAGGCCTGTTTCTCTCTGAAAACTTCATGATCCACGCCATGGATTTTGGCTTGCCGCACGCCGGGGCCTGAATCTTGCGGACCAGCCCGCTGTCTGCCCAGTGATCACCATTGGACAGCGATGCGAGATCGGGCCAGCTTAGCCGCGGGGCTCTTGTAGGGCTGCATCCTCGGGTGCCTAGTGAAGGTCTGCGCGGAGGCCAGCAGGCAATCTGGAAACAAAGCACCTATGTTGGCCGCTGCTCGCCGAAATCGGCGCAAAGGCGGTCTGGCAAAGGGTAGATGCCGGGTGCACGGTACGTCCGCCACGCCCCTCCAATCCTTGCGTTCTCTCAGCAAACGCAAAGGCCTTCAATTCCTCGAGTTGCCGATGTCCTGATCCGCGTGGGAAAGGATCGAATGGAACGCGGCCCGAGCGTGTCCTGGCTCACGTTAAAACATACAGCACGGGGATCGATATGTGGAATCATGAAAGAAGCCTACTTGAGTGCACTAGCCGAAACAGCCCAGTGGCCAAGCATAGGCACAAGGCACGCCGGTTTTCTAAAGAAACGAAGATCGTGAGGAAGCTAGCAGCGCTACGGCCTGGTCTTTTGTGCGCACGCCGAGCTTGTTCCTGGCATTATCCAGATGGAAAGCGACAGTGCGCGACTTGATGCCCAGGATGCAGGCTGTGTCCGAGGCGGACTTGCCGCGAGCCGCCCACTGCAGGCACTCATATTCACGTGGTGTGAGCAAAATGCCGTCCACCATTCGACTGGCCGAGAGTTTGCGGCGAACATGAATGTGAAAGCACGTTGCCATGAATTGGAGCGCCTGATCATACCGCTCGGCAGCGCGCAGCAAACCGGACAGCTCACGCGCGGCAAAGGTCATCGCTGCAGCACGCCCCCTGCTGTCAACAATGGGGATCGTCAACCCACAGCAGATGCCGAACTCTGCCGCTTCTAGGAACAGCCTTTGCTGAACCTCCGACAATTCAATGCCACGAAGATCCGATTCCCATCGGAAGGGGCTATCGGCAACTCGCGCACGCATGATGACGGGATCGACTCTCTGATACTGGTTTCGCAGATAATGCGCTGTCCAGGGAGGCGGATAATTCGAGATCAGCCTAGGCTCGCAGGGATAAATAGGCAAACGTCTGTAGATCAAGTCCCAATGCCGCGATGGTCAGGGCTTCACGGAAATCTGTTTCGTCGACACTCTCCGACAGACTTTCCAGGAGTGTCCCAACGACAATCGGCATGGCCTTTGTCATTGTCCTTCTACCTGTTAATGCGCACCACGCGTGCCTGGAGACCCACAAAGCCCGCGCATGACCAAGGCCCGGATCGCAGCACTTGCCGACTGACCGTCCCTGCAGAATGGCGCGAGGTCTGGGCGATCTTCGTGCCGGTGACCGCCAACCGCACCTGCCAGGCTCTTCGAACGGCCATCTCCGAGATGCTGGAGCACCTTTCCAATGCAGCGTTTCAATCAGAGAATCCTTACGCAATGAAAATGACAACATCGCCGCCCCTGCATCATTCAATGGTGAGAGTCACATCATGGTCGGTGGCAGCGAAACGCGCGATCAATCCAGTGGTACGGCCAACGTCGGTCGGCACGGGAAGAGGCCAGTGATATGAGCTAATCCGCCGCTTTCCGCTGTGATCCGGAACGTGTCTGTTGGTGGGCAGATCGGCTCCAGACATTCGCATGGATTGAGGTGCCGCTGTTCTCCCTTGCTCCAATACCAATCTATCATCTTAAGCCGGGCCCAACCCAGGCCGGCACTATCGCTCGACACTGCTGCGGCGACATTCCATGGAAGGCTCTGAAGCACTTTGCGAAGTGCGAAGCAGACATGAACCCGCACGCCATGGCAATGTCGATGAAGGGCATCCTTGTGCCTTCTATCAGGCGCTTCGCATGGTCTATGCGGATTCGAAGATAGTGACGCACCGGCGGAAGCCCTATATGGGAAGCGAACAGGCGTTCCAGCTGGCGCCGTGACACTCCGGCCCGTCGGGCGACCTCGTCCATTGCCAGTGGGAACTCCACGTTTTCTTCCATGATCCGCATTGCCATCAGGAGTTTGTCGCTCACACCGGCAAAAGCCAGACCCGACGGCCCGGTCTGGCGGTTTGATCCTGAGCGCTGGCCTTCGACAATTGCGTGGCGGCAGACCTCCTGTGCAATATATCCGCCTGCATGGCTGCCGATCAGGTCGACGGCCAGGTCGAAGGCTGCCAGTTCTCCTGCACAGGTTGAATACTGGCCGTCTTTCACAAACAGGGAATCGCTTATGCGGGGTTGGTTGAACACCTCGGCGAAAGCAGCAAGCCGCGACCAGTGGATCGTGCAGCGTGTGCCTGCCAGAAGGCCTGTCCGCGCAAGCAGCCATGTCGCTGTCCCGACCGCAGATATCGGAACCCCACGACGAGCCATCGTTCTCAGAAACCCGTTGAGCTCAGCCGTCAGTTGCCGTTCTACCGGCTCGCCGGTCAATATAGCGAGCTGGTTCGGTCTACGATCGTCCGAGGACAAAACCAGTTCATCAATAGGGACATCAACAGCAACCGAGAGGCCATTGGCACCCTCGACTGGCCGAGCGTCAAGTCCGGCGATTCGCCACCGGAACAGCGGCAGTCTTGACACCATATTGGCGATGCTGAAGGGCTCAATATAGGCGTGAAGCGCCAGGTGCGAGAACCCCGGTAAAACCAGAACGACCACGTCAAATGGTCGATCGGCCTCCGCCGAAATTTTCGGCGTGACCAAGGACGTCATTGCGCTGATGTTGGCGGGTGCGTTCACTAGGATCCGTACGTGGCTACCGGCACACCGAACATGCCGGGTTCCGGTTTGATACCGAGGCCCGGCAGCTGCGGTATGGCAATGTGACCGTTTTCGATGAGGATCGGGTTCTTCGCGTCGAAATGCCCTTCGATATATTCCTGCGCGATCCAGACGCCCTCAAGACGGCGCGGTTCCACAGTGGAAGCTAAGTGCACGCAGGCCGCCGCTATTATGTCGCCGCCCCAGGCGTCGTCGCAGCTGTGCGGTAACGAGCGGATGGCGCAAAGGTCGCGCACGGTCGTCATTTTCGTGAGGCCGCCCAAGCGCGTGACCTTGAAGCCGAAACCATCCGCGATGCCTAAGGAGATCGCCCGGAGCACTGCATTCTGATCTTCGGTGTTCTCATCCAGATAGATCGGATGCATCACCCTGCCCTTCAGCGTGGCGACTTCATCTATGGTGTTGCAAGGCTGCTCGAAAACAAAGGGGATTGCCTGGCAAAGCCGGTCGAGAAGAATCGCGGCAGCGATGGTGAGGCCCCTGTTACCATCCACTGCGATACGCGCTCTGTAGCCGACCGCCTCCCAAACCTTGTGAACCGTAGCCACATCCTCTTCGAGATTTCGCCCCGAGATTTTGACCTGCAGGCGTGGATAACCCGCCTTCACCTTGTCGGCTGCAATCCTGGCCGTTTCTTCAGGCGGGCCAACAATCAGCGAATAGTAGGCCGGAACACGGTCGGCTAGCGCACCACCCAGCAGTGTCGAGACCGGCACTCCCAGCCGCTGGCCGAGGAGGTCAAGGAACGCTATGTCGAACGCTGCCTTGGCATATCCGTGCCCGTTCAACCGCTCGTCCATGCGTTTGGCGAGAAGCCTGATCGAGGTGATCTCCGCGCCCATAAGACCCGGCGCGATTTCGGCGATCGCTGCGCGGGCACCCAATGCATGATGCGGCTGATAGACCGGTCCGACGGGACAGGTTTCGCCCCAGCCAGTCAGCCCGTCATTGGTCACAACCTCGACAAGGGTGCTATCAAGCGCGTCGACGTCATCGCTTGCCATTCGATAAGTGCCGCCTTTGACAGGCAGCTGGATCGTATAGACGTTGATCTGGTCAATGCGCATGAGAATGGTCAGTATTCCTCGTTGAGCGCATCGACGGCAGGAATTTCCCGCGAGCGACGATCGATATACGCGCGCAATTCCTCGTCCTTTGCGACATCGAGCTTAGGTTCTTCATATTCGGCCAGGAGATGGCGCGCATGCTCAAGGGCGCGTTGCTTGATGTCCTTGGAGCCATCAGCGTACCACTGCTCGACCGAGTTATTGTCGAAGAGTTTCGGGATAAAGAAGGCTTTCTCGAAGTTCGCCTGAGTATGCGGATGTCCAAAGTAATGGCCGCCCGGCCCGACATCGCGGACCGCAGCCAGGGCTTCATCAAAGTCGTCCCACTGGATGCCTTGCGTCATACGATAGCCCATGGCGCAGACTTCGGCGTCGACAACGAACTTTGCAATCGAGCAGTGCATGCCGGCTTCATTCCAACCAGCCGAATGCCAAATGTAGTTTGCGCCTGACATCAGCACGGCCATCATCGTCATCGCACTTTCATAGCCTGCTTGCGCATCAAAGACCTTGGCGCCGCCGAGCAGGTTCGAGGTACGCCAAGGGACGTTGTAGCGGCGAGCCATCTGGCCGATCATGAAGTTCATGAGCGAAATCTCTGGCGTCCCCGCCATTGGCGCTCCCGATTGCATCGACACGGTCGACAGGTAATGCCCGTAGATCGCAGGGCAGCCTTTGCGCACCACCTGCGTGTAGGCGAGGGCCGAAAGCGCCTCCGCATTGAGCTGCGCCACTGCCGCCGCGGTCGAGGCCGGCGTGTTCGCGCCGCCGAGAACGAACGGCGAGCACAAGACCGGCTGATTGCGCCGGCAGAAAGCACGCATGCCGCCCAGCATGACCTGGTCCCACACGAGCGGCGAATTGCCATTGCAGTTCCCGGTGGCCACTGCATGCTGCTCGAGGAAGCCTTCGCCGAAAAGGATCTCGCACATATCGAGCACGTCCTCGGCATTCTTGGGCGAGGTGGTCATGCCCATGAATATCTTATCAGAGTGCTTCATTGACGAATAGGTGATGTGCAGGTGCCGATGCGCCACAACAATGTCCATCGGCTCGACAATGTGATGCGCCGACGAATGCAGCGCCGGCATCATGTGCGCCAGCTTGTGGAATGTGCCAAGGTCCGCGATGGTCGGGCCACGCCTGACGTCATCGAGGTCGCGCATGTAAGGCGCCCCGGTCATCGGCACGAAGATGGAGTTTTCGCCTCCGAGCTCGACATTCTTCGCTGGATCCCGCGCGAAGTATTCGACATTGGGGGGAATGGTCTTGATGAGCTCCATGACCAGGCCGCGGTCGAGATGAACGCGATCGTCCGCGCGCACGTCCGCTCCGACTCTCTTCCAGTCCTCAATCGCGATCGGATCGCGAAACACCACGCCTACTTCTTCCAGGATCGCGAGAGAAGCCTGGTGAATGCGTTCAACCTGCTCGGCGTCCATCGGCTCTATCACCGGGAGGCCGCGCTTCAGCGTCGGCAACATGTCGACCTTTGGCGCCGTGCGGATCGTCCTCCGCGCTTCCCGCCCTCCTCTACGAGAAAGTTGTAGCTGAGCAGTCATGCCGGCCTCCAAACAAACGCTGCGGCCCGCTTGAGCCGGCCGGAACTATTGCCGGAGTCCGAAGATTTGACCTAGTGCAAAAGTCTCACGCGTCTGTTGACTAAAGCGCGGCGGCAGTCGGGCCCCTTCATCGGGTGACTCGCGTCGAGGGAGCGTCGAGGGCAGTTCCGTGCGGGCTATCGAGCGCCCGACAGCACATATCCAGTTTTGTTCCAGAGCCATTACCCCGGACAGAACTGACCTTCCACCCGAGGCAGAATCTGAGGTGCGAGCGACGGGCCCACTCCGAAATTAAGTCAATCGGGAGGCTACTTTTTTGCGCCGATAGGCCTCTACCGTTCCGTGCTAGCAATTCTTGCTTGGCATGGGGCATGCAGGAAAGCCCAAACATGGATCAAGCGAGGGAAACAGAAACGACAACCTCGGACTCATCCAGGTATCAGTGAGTATCGGCAGGAGGACTAGAATGCCAAAGACAAATCTGGTGAATGATATGCTCGGCACGAGCACGTCCCGCAGAACGTTCCTGAAAGTTGGCGGCGCCGCCGCGTTGGCAATGACTGGTCTGACGACCGGCGCAAGGGCTGAGGCGTCCCGTCCGCTGGTCTATGCCTTCGCAGCATGGTCCGACGCGCTTGCAATCACCTATGTCGGCGCAAAGCTCATCGAGGACAATTTCGGCTACAAGGTCCAGCCGCTGCAGGCGGAGCCGGGCGTGATCTATGCGTCGCTTCAATCCGGGAAGGCCGACCTCTATTCGAACTCCTATATGCAGGGGATGGGCCCGCTGAAGGGCGATTACCAGGGCGGCCAGGCCGACTATGTAAAGAAAGTCTCCGATGTCATCAAAGTCGCTGGCGTTTCGGAAGGCCCGATGACGCAAGGGCTTGCCGTTCCGGAATATGTGGACATCAAGAGCATCGCGGAGCTCAACAATCACGCCGACAAGTTTCCGAGCGGTATCATCGGCATCGACGCCGGCTCTGGCCTGATGCAGGCTGCGGACGCGACGGTGAAGGCTTACGCTCTCAAGCTCCACCTGGTCCCGGGCAGCCAAGCTGCCATGGAAGCGGCCTTCAGGCGCGCTTACTCCAGAAACGAGGCGATCGTGGTTACCACCTGGGAGCCGCTCCCGATGTGGAGCAAATTCAAGATGAGATACCTCGAAGACCCGAAAAGGACGATGATGGCAGAGCCATACTATTGCTTTCACGTCACGACAAAGGACTTCGAATCCAACTTTCCGAAGGCCCAGGCATTTCTGACGAAGTTCCGTATCCCGAATGATGAATTAGCGAAGATCATGGGCTGGATCGACGGAGGCATGAAGCCTGAAGATGCCGCTGCCAAGTGGATCGGCGAAATGAAAGGCAGGGGCTTGATCGAGCCGTGGCTCGCCTGATCCGGTAGCCCGTATCCTCCCAAAGAGTGCAGGTGCAGGGGTCGGCGCGTCCCCTGCACCGCCATCTGTTCTTGCGCGCGGGAGCCTTGCATGAGCACCCGAAAACCAGCCATAGAGATTAAGGATCTCTACAAGATCTACGGCGACAATCCCGAACTTAAGCTGGACGGATTGCGTTCGGGCGCAATCGGTCCTGACGGAGGCGGCGGTTTCGTAGCTCTCAATAATATCAACATGACGGTCGAGGCTGGAAAGATCTTCGTCATCATGGGTTTGTCAGGCAGCGGGAAATCGACCATGCTTCGCTGCATCAACCGACTTATCGACCCGACAGCCGGCCGGATCCTGGTTAATGGACAGGACATCACCAAGGCCAACAAGAAAGAGCTTCGCAGTATACGATCGACGACGATCGGCATGGTGTTCCAGCACTTCGCGCTGCTGCCTCACATGTCGGTTATCGATAACGTCGCGTTCGGATTGCGTATTGCCGGCATCGGCCGCAAGGAGAGGTGGGAGCGCGCGGGCAAGGCCCTTGAGCTTGTCGGCCTCAGCGGTTGGGACAAACGCAAGCCATCAAACCTCAGTGGTGGAATGCGGCAGCGCGTGGGCCTTGCGCGCGCCCTGGTGATGGACACGCCGGTGCTGCTTATGGACGAACCCTTCAGCGCGCTGGACCCTCTCATTCGAGAAGAAATGCAGCAGGAGTTGCTTCGGCTTCAGAATACGCTGAACAAGACGATCGTGTTCGTGACTCACGATCCGAATGAGGCGGCAACCATCGGCGACCGTATTGCCATTCTGCTCAAGGGACAGGTCGTTCAGGAAGGGCGACCCATGGACGTGGTCCTGTCCCCTGCCAACGATTATGTCAGGGACTTCGTGCGGGGCATCGATGTCTTCAAGGTGCTTTCGGCCGGCCAGGTCATGGACGCTGTCCGCCCCCCCATAGAGCTGGTGAATTCGGAATGGACGAAGCATCTTTCCCACGACCTCATCAAACTGTCGCCCAACGATCTCATTGCGCCTTATCTCGACGAGCTGTCCAAAGAACAACGCACTTTGGTCGTGGTTAAGGACGACGGAACTCCGGTTGGGACCGTAACCAGCAAATCCGTGCTCAAGGCGCTTGCAGCCCATTCGTCAATAGGCGGCACGACATCCAAGGCGGAAAAACTCAATCCGGCTGCCGACGCAGTTCGGGAGACCCACGGCCGAACGTGCAGTCAATAGCTGACCAGAAAGCAACCGACGGGTGACCATGATGGATTTTTCGGAGTTTGCAGGCACGGTTGCCGCGTCGATCGACGACTTCACCAACTACCTCTCAACGCACTTCGGATTTGTTTTCGACTTCATCTCAACCGTGATCCTGGGCATTCAGCAGCCCTTGGCAACGATCCTGACGAGCGCGCCGGCCTGGTTGATCATCACGATCTTTGTGGTCGGCAGCGGCCTGCTCGGCAGGCTCTCGCTGGCTGTTCTGAGCGGGTGCGGACTGGCCTTCATCTTCGTCATGAATCTTTGGGCTCCTGCGATGGTGACACTTTCGCTAGTACTTACAGCCGCAATTGCCGCGCTGGCCATCGGCATACCTATTGGGATCCTGATCGCCGAATCCAAACGCATGAATGCTGTTGCCGAGCCAATCCTCGACTTCATGCAGACGATGCCCCCATTCGTACTGCTCGTCCCAGCTGTGTTTTTCTTCGGTGTCGGCACCGTCCCTGGCATTGTCGCTACAATCTTCTTCGCCATGCCGCTCCCGATCAGGCTAACCGCCCACGGTCTCAAGATGGTCGAGCCGGAAATGATCGAGGCCGGCGAGGCGTTCGGCGCGAGCCGACTAGCCGTGCTGTTCATGATCAAATTGCCGCTGGCATTTCGTTCTATTATGGCGGGCGTCAATCAGTGCGTGATGATGTCGTTGTCGATGGTCATCATCGCATCCATGATCGGCGCCGGTGGATTGGGCGACGAAATCATTCGGTCGATCTCTCGCCTGCAGGTTGGGAGAGGCGTCGAAGCGGGGCTTGCCGTCGTGGTTCTGGCAATCCTTATCGATCGCATTACCAGGCGAATTAGCGAGAAGCTGGATCCCACGGCCTGAACCGAAGCGGGAGCCGGGATAGAATGCGGCTCTCGCATCGGTTTCAGGAGATTGGAAGCGGAAGTTTCTTTGTCCGCCCACCATCGATGACGTAGACCTGACCGGTTACGAAGGTACTTTCTTCTGAGGCAAGCCAGACAGCGAGATTGCCGACGTCGCTCGGTTCTCCCAGACGTCCTACCGGATGCATCGCGAGAAGTTCCCTTCGAACACGAGTACTGTCTGGCATGCTGTCGAGGTAGATCTCGCTGAGGTCCGAATTGATCCAACCAGGCGCAATGGCATTGCACCGGATGCCCTCATGCCCATGGTCGACCGCTATTGCTGCGGTGAAACCATGAATCCCCGCTTTCGAGGCGGAATATGCAGGATGCCCAGGGTTGGACGCCAGGCCTTCGATCGACCCTATGTTGACGACGCACGCACCGGCCCTTTTGCGGAGGTGAGGCATTGCCGCCTTCGTCAGCAGGAATGGGGCCTTGAGATTGATATCCATCATCTGATCCCAGTCCGCCTCAGTCATCTCATCGACCGTCTTCTCGAACATAATACCAGCGTTGTTGACCAGGATATCCAGGCCGCCAAGGCGCTCGACAACAGTTTCGACAGCTGATCGAATTTGTTCGGAATTCGCGAGATCCGCCCCCACATAGATGGTTCGTTCATCGAGCAACGCGTGAGCCGGCGGATTCCTCTGCAGGATGGCGACCTTTGCCCCCTCCTCCACAAAGCGCTGCGTAATGCCGGCGCCGATCCCTCGTCCACCTCCGGTGATGATTGCAATCTTACCCGCGAGTCTGTCAGCCATGGAGAACCTCAATAGACAGGCTTGGCGCCGTTCACTTCGATCGCCGTGCCAGCGATGTAGCGTGCGGCGTCGGAACATAGGAAGAATACCACGTCGGCTATGTCTTGCGGCTCAGCGATCCGGCCTAGCGGCACGGTGTTGTTGAGCTCCGCTATGGCTGTGTCCGGATTGAAGCCACGGCGGGCAAAACCGGTACGCAGTATCGGGGTATTGACTTCATTCGGACACACGGCGTTTACCCGTATGCCATCACCTGCATGGTCTCGGCCAAGACACTTGGAAAACGCCGCCACGGCTGCTTTGCTGGTGCAATACGCTGCGTGCCCAGGCCCGGGATAAAGTCCCCAGCAGGATGCGACGTTCACAATCGCGCCGCCGCGGCCCTTCATGTGACCTATGGCTTTCCGGCAGGTATAGAAAATCGATGTCAGGTTAATCTCGAATGTCCGCTGCCAATCTTCGTCGGTCGTCTCGAGAATGTTTCCTCGCGTGATGATTCCGGCGTTGTTGATGAGTACGTCCAGCCGCCCTGTGGCCTGAACGGAGTAGTCGATCAAATCCTCGCAAGAGCTCTTGTCTCTGAGGTCGCCGGCCTTGCTCCAGACATTCTGTCCGGTTCGGTTAAGTTCGGCCTCGAGCGTGTCCAGGCCAGCCTGGTCGGCGTCGCCCGCAACCACCCGAAAGCCGTGCGCAACGAACTGCCTAGCGATCGCTTGCCCGATGCCTCCCGCCGCGCCTGTTATGACCGCAGTTTTCTTCTCAATGCCAGTCATAGCTCAAGCCAATCTTTGACGGGGAAGTGCGGCTCATAATCTATGAACAGCTGCCGAAGACCAGTGGGGCAGCCCTGCAAAAGTCTCACCCCCTTCTTGAGTTGCCGAGCGCAGACATCGCGCTGTGTATGCTACGCCGAAGCCGCGTCGGACATTGATTGGACAGTGTCGCAGATCGCGAAGCATGTTCGCACAGTCTGGCTATGTTTCGCTGCAAATGGGTTAGGGATCGCAGCCATAATCAGTCGAAACGCAGGCCAGCGCATCGCCTTGTTAATAGTTTTACGACATCTTGAGCATTGCTTTCTCTATTGTCGCACGGCGCGATTACCGAAGTGTTTTGGAGCTTGAGATGGTTCGCCGCTATTACGACCTGCCGTCCCTGACTGCCTTGGCTGTTTTCGAGGCGTCTGCCCGGCACCTGTCATTCAAGTTGGCTGCTGCGGAACTGAATGTCACACCCGGCGCTGTCAGCCGGCAGATCAAAGCGATCGAGGACGAGCTCGGCGTTCCGCTCTTCACTCGGCTGGGAACAGGCGTGGTGCTGACAGGCGCCGGCGAAGACCTTTATGGTGCGTTGGCTAGCGGTTTTTCGCGGGCCGCAGACATCGTGCGAAATGTGAAGCGCGGCGATCGGGCGAAGAACGTCACTCTCGCCTGCTCTGATGCCTTCGCATCGATGTGGTTGATACCACGAATGCCGGACTTCTGGACGCGATATCAGGACATTGCTGTTGACCACCTGATTTCGGACAATCCTCGCGATTACCGCCGCGCCGAAGTCGAACTGCGCATCCGCTACGGGTTCGGATCCTGGTCGAATGAAGATGCGGAGCTCCTTTTCGATGAAACTATCTACCCGGTATGCGGGCCCGGATTTGCAAGTAGGCATCGCGACGCAACGGCGGAGTCGTTGGCCGAGCTTCCCTTGCTGCACGTTGACTGGGTGGATCCCGACTGGGCTGGCTGGGATGAGGTCTTGCGGCGCGCGGGTGTCTCACATGGGCCGACCCGCGGCCGGCGCTTCGGCAAGTTCTTCGTGGCGCTTCAGGCTGCTCAAGCCGATCAAGGAGTGGCTGTCGGCTGGCACCGCCTTGTCAAGGCGCAGATTGAAGAAGGGAAACTCGTCAGACTGACGGATCTCGAGCTGCCCGCCCCTGGCAGCTACTATCTCACCTGGTATGAAAATCGCACATTGTCCCCTGCCGCGCAAAGCCTCCGTGACTGGATCCGGGAAGCGGCGGCGCAAGAACGAGAAAGCTAGAGCTCTCTGCCGGCGCGCTTCTGCATCGCCCAGAGCTTCAACGGCGCTCCGATCGACATCAGGGGTTCTGGATACAGCCGAACCGGGGCTGGCTCGTTCAGGGCGTCTGCAACCATTGGCTCGTTGCTGCCGGCGGCAAGATCGGCAACCAGCATCCCGTACAGCGTGCCTTGCACCGTTCCAAGGCCATTGCAGCATCCGGCTACGAAGACCCTCTCCTCAATTTCGCCGAATGCGGGCGCCGAATTGAGGGAGAGACACAAGTGACCTCCCCAGCGAAATTCCATCGGTATTTCACCCAGCATCGGGAAGCGAGCCTGGAACGATCGATCGTGCGCAGCACCGATCCGACGGATCTGCTTCTCGCTGGTGGACATATCCGGATTATAGCTGAATGTATTGCGGATTACGATCCGGTCGCCGATCCTCCGGATAGTTGACCCCATCGGGTCGGCCGGGATCAAGCCCCAATGCGGCTCCCCGCCCAGAAGCGCCTGTTCGGTCTTGGAGAGCGGCCTTGTCATGCTGGCGTAGGTGAACACATGCAGCAGGCGTTTCCTGAAGAAGCCAAAGCTTTCAAGATGACCGTTGACCGTCAATATCAACCGCGGCGCAGTGATTTCACCCTCAACTGTCTTGGCAGTGTGCAGTTTTCCGGTCTGCAAAGATGTCACCGGCGAATTCTCGAATATGTGAACGCCGCCAGACAAGCCTTCGGCGAACCCGCGGATGAAGCCGGCCGGCTGTGCCATTACTGTTCCCGGCGTGAAGGTACCGCCGACAAAGAAGTCGGTTCCGGTGATTTCCTTCAACTGCAACGCGTCGAGCCGCTCGAATGGCTCGCATAACCCCGTCAGGTGCTCCTCGAATTCGCGCAGGACAGAGAGACCGCGGTCCGTTGCCGCCCCATGAAATTTGCCGGCCCGAACAAAGAACTTCTGCAATCCGTATTCATCCGCCGTAGAGGCAGAGAACTCGATCGCGGCCCGGTTCGTGCGAATGCGCTTGCGGTCGTGGTCCTGGCTTCCGCCGTAGTGCGCGCCACCGAGCTCATGCGGAAGATCGATCATGAAGCCGGAGTTGCGTCCGGCAGCACCCCAGCCGACCCGCTGAGCGTCGACCACTACTATGCGCTCGTTCGGCACCAGTTGTGAGAGGCGCCGCGCGGCCGCCAAACCGGCAAACCCAGCTCCTACAATGAGCCAGTCCGCCTTGTGACGGCCGCGCAGCACCTCAGGTGCCTTGGGAGGCGGCAGAATACCGTACCAGCCCGACAGGGACGTGTCCGCAGGCGTGCGGACAGCCGCGTGGTCGCTCATCGATGCGATCGGGCTAGTCTACCGAACGCGAGACCTTAGGATCGGAGATGTCCGCCCAAATGGTCTTGAGTTCGGTATATTGGTCGTGGGCATGCAATGACTTGTCTCGTCCCCCGAAGCCTGACAACTTGAAGCCGCCGAAGGGTGTCGAGATGTCTCCTTCGCCATAACAATTGATGGTCACCGTTCCTGCGCGGATGTCTCGCGCGATACGATGTGCCTTGCCAAGATTGGCTGTGAAGATCGAGGCTGCAAGCCCATATTGCGTGTCGTTTGCGACCCGGACCGCTTCATCAGAGTTGGTGACCTTAATGACCGAAAGCACCGGTCCGAAAATCTCCTCTCGAGCGATCGCCATTGCGGGCGTGACATCGTCGAATACAGTCGGCTCGATGAAATAGCCTTTGCCGTGCTTGTGGGCGTTCCCGCCCGTCACGATCCTGGCGCCTTCCGCCCGCCCCTTCTTGATGTAGCCCATAATGCGGTCGAACTGCTCCTTCGAGACAATGGCACCGAGCCGGTTGCCTGGGTCCAACGGCTCCCCCAGAGGCCATTCCCTGAGCTTGTGGAGGACCGCTTCCACCAGACGGTCCTTGATCTTCTCGTGCACGATGAGGCGCGAATTGGACGAGCAATTCTCGCCCATGTTCCAGAAGACCGCCTGGGTGACATGCTGCGCTACAACATCGAGGTTCTCGGCGTCATCCAGAACGATACAGGGGTTTTTCCCGCCGCATTCGAGCACGATGCGCTTGAGGTTGGACCTGGCGGAATATTCCAGGAATTTCCGACCGACGTCGGTTGATCCCGTGAATGCGACCATATCGATATCGGCATGCATGCCGAGTGTCTTGCCGGTGATCTCGCCGGGACCGGTTACGATCTGAAGAACGCCGGCGGGGATCCCCGCCTCATGCGCCAATTCGGCAATGCGCAATGTTGACATGTTCGTTTGCTCGGCCGGCTTGACGATGACGGAGTTGCCGGTCGCAAGAGCCGGCCCGATCTTCCATGCGAGCATCAGGATCGGGAAATTCCAAGGCAGAACGCAAGCGACCACGCCCAGCGGCTGGCGTACGATCATCGACACGACATCATCGCCGGAAGGCGACGTCTGGCCGTAGAGTTTGTCGGTGGCTTCGGCGTGCCATTCCAGGCAATGCAGGGCCTCAGGAATGTCTATGGTTACGACGTCATAGATTGGCTTGCCGCTTTCGAGCGTCTCAAGCACTGCAAGCTCATGGGCGTCTCGCTTCATCAATTTCACGAGCCGCCGCAGAACGCGCTTGCGCTCGCTCGGATGCGCACGCGACCAGGCGCCCGATTCAAACGCCAGTCGTGCTTTCTCGACAGCAAGATCGACGTCGGCCTGGGCGCAGGAAGCTATCCTCGCTATGACTAGTCCAGTCGCGGGGTTGACAGTCTCGAAAGTATCCCCAGATTGCGCTGCCCGCGCCTTGCCGTCGATCACTGCGTTGGTCGGCAGTGGCAAGCTGTCGGCCAGGTTCTGGTACTCATCACGCGTTAATAGCGATGACATTTTCGGAAGCCCTCTTTTGGGATTTGGCAGTGATCGACGCGATGGCTGCCTTTAGGGTGCGGACCGTCGACTCGAGCTCCCGCTTCTGCTGGTCGTCCAGTGCCCGCATCGGCCGGCGCACGGGCCCAGCCGGCAGTCCAGCCAGCTCGCACGCGAACTTGATGCTCTGGACAAACTTGCCGCCCTGTTCGAGAAGCCTCATCAGAGGCAGAAGGGCCGACATGATCTGCCGGCCCTTGGTGAAATCCTTCTCGATAACGCACGCTTCGTACAGGGCGAGGTGCTCAGCCGGCAGGCAGTTGCCAGCTCCGCAGACCCAGCCCCTGGCGCCCCAGGCGAAGAATTCGAGCGCCTGATCGTCCATCCCGCAGAACAGGTCGATATGCGGATAGTCACGAGCCAGGGCGTGCAGCTGATTCATGCTGCCGCTCGACTCCTTGATCGCACAGAAATTGGAGCTGCGACCGACGCGGTCCAGGAACTCGAAATCCATCATCGTGCCGGTGCGTCCGGGATAGTTGTAGAGCATCACCGGCAGATCGGCGGCCTTGTCGATCGCAAGGGCATGATTGGCAAGTTCGAGCTGCGTGGGGACAGCGTAGTAGGGCGAACCGATCAGGATGCCGTCGTACTTCAGGTCCTTTGCAACCAGCGCATATTCGATGCAGTCTTCCGTGCGGATGGCACCGACGCCCGCAATCAGGGGCAACTTCCCCTTCACCATGCTCCTTGCAAGCTTCAGCAGGACGACGCGCTCATCGCGTGACTGGGCGTAGTACTCGCCTGTCGTGCCACCGACAATGATGCCGTGAACGCCAGCCGCGACGAGGTGCTCGACCATGACGCAGAAGCCGTCGCGGTCAATCGATCCGTCCGCATGAAAGGGCGTTGTGACGGGCGGAATAACGCCTTTGAACGACATCTGCCTCGCTCCAATGTGGGCTACAAGGTCAGTGTTATATGCAAGCCTGAAGGGCTGGACAGCCGAAATAAAGTCACCTCTGAGGCAACTTTTTTGCGGTTCGAGCTATGATCCGCAAGGCTTGCCCGTCGATTTGATGGCGGGTAACTACCTGCCGCGCCCTGCCTCTGCGAGTGTGTGAAATTTTATAGTGACGACGGCGAGATGGTCGACCGGAGTACGTGGCCGTGTGTTTTGAGCCCTAGCGGGTATACGCCGAGTGCACTCGAACGACCCGCTTTGATGACCGGTAGCTATTTGGCTTTCACTAGACGGTTAACCAATGAAACTGTTTGATCAGATCGTCACCAACGAAAAACTCCATCCGCAGTATGTGAGCTTGCGGGACATGTTTTCGTATGCGCCGGCACGAGGAATGATTGACGAGATCGCAGAGAAGCTGGTCGACGTCGACGGCAACCTGGGCAGCTCCGCGGACGGCCGACCGGTAAAGGCAATAGATCCTTCGGATGATGCGTACGAGTTCAGTCTGACAATCCGGGACTGCTACGCCGATCTCGAGCAGGTCCGTGTCTACGTGCACAAGGGTTAAAGGGCTCTGCTTTCAAATCCCGTGAGGCTTCTCTAATGTGATGAACCGTACCCGCGACTTGAACCCACGAAGCTCCACATCGCGCGCCTTGTTCTCGAAAGAGAGCTTGCCTAAGAACGGAATGGTGTGATGCCCTTGCGCATTTTCATGATCGGCAATTGCAAATTCTATGATCAATGCGCCAGGTTCAAGGGCGACTGCAGCCAGCCTGTCAGCGGCGTTATCGCCTGCTTCGGCTCTGACACGGGCGATAAACTGAGTTCTTACGTCATCTCGCTGCCACAGATCGGCAGCGCGTTGTCCCTGCTCAAACAGGTAAGACACCATGCTCGGCTGACGCGATGTGCGCTTCACATGGATCATCCGAAGGTTTTCAGGATCGTATAAATCGCAGACTTCCAGCTTTTGAAAAGCGCCATCGGCTGCCTCATGCCATATCTGGTCGAACAGCACATATCCTGCATCATTCGCGACCCGCTTGTTATAAACCTCCTCGCGCTCGTAAACGGGCACGGCTTTGGTCTTGCCCGTCTTGCCTATCTCCTTTTCCCATTCCGTAACCTCAAAGGTCGCGAGTTTCGGGTCTGAGGGTGTCTTACGATCTTCGAAATATTTCTCCACCAACTGAACAATAGCTTGCGATGGAATGTACCAGTGCGCATCGTTCAGTACATAGCGGGTCCCCTTAGCATCATCGAGGCCGCCTATCAGGCACTTGTAAACCGACCAGTTCCCCACGTTGACGTGTTCATCGTTGTAAAGACAGACGCTATCGTCCTTCAGGTCCGCAAGAGTCATATCGGCCAGATTGTCGAACGATGATTTATAAAGATCGAGACTGACGTCCGGAAAATCCCCCTTCAAACCCGAGCCATATATTTTTACGTATCCGTTATCTTCAAAATTCAACTGGGGGAGGCATATTTCGAAGGTACTCTGCTGACTCTGAACGCTCTGCAATAGCAGGGCATCGAGCCGCTCTACCTCCGCCAAAGCCAGCACCGGCTTAAGTTCGTCAACCACTGAAAATGCGGTCTTCTTGTATGCGTCTGAGGTATAGAAAGTAAGAGCTTTGCCTGCGATCTGTTTGATATCAGCGAAGTTCAATTTCGTTGTAAGAGACAGGCCCGCCGCGCCCACCACAGAATTCAGGTCGTCGTCCGCAGCCACCGCGCCGGATACGCGTTTCAGAATCTCGAACTTGTTCTGCCCGCCGAATGAGCCGAAGCGGGCTTTGAAGGCAGACTGCGCGAACTGCTGAATAGCGCTGGCGACATTTGATTTATGGACGGCTTTCAATGCCGTATCCGCAACAGCGTTAATAGCTACCTTAATACCAAAGTCGCCTTCGACCTGGTATTCGTTCAAGAGCTTTGAGCCATATCCGAAGGTCACCGCGAATATACGTCCCGCCTCCTCAAAAACGATCACGGAGGCCGGACTTCCCTTCCTGAATTGCGGCACATTGAACGTACCGGATAAAATCTGCATCCAGCGTGGCGTCTTCGCCTGAGACACCAAGAAGTAAGCATCATAAACGACGTCACCGGGGTTGTGTGGCTGCAGCTTCTGTACCTGACCTGCTTCAATCTTCTTAAGGAATGACGCAGAGAGAATCGTCTGGCGCGTCGCCGTTGCGGCGCCCAGATGAAGAGCGAATTTTCGTTTTTCTTCCTTCATAGTCCCCTCCTGGCTAATTTCGCAAATATACACTGGTCGGCTATTTCACCGGCGAGGAAAGAAAGGCATCCAAGACTCGGTTTTACGATCAGAGCCTGTCGGGCGCTCGATCAGAAGTGTCATTTGAGGTGGAAGCTTCCCCGCGTGCAAATGGCAGACACGCTGGTCCAGTTCCCTGTCTGAGGGCGTGAGGCGATGGTTCAGGCGAAGGTAGTCCGTCCAGGTCGGGGTGCGGAATGTCTCAGTCCAGTGCAAAAGCCTCTGAAGGTTGCGCTGGAGCACCGACTGCCGGGCGCCGACGCGGCTTTGTACATGCCGGCGAGCGCTCATGAGGTCCAGGAAAGCATCGACATCTTCTTCTCGTACCAGGTACTCAACCTTGACGACGATAGGCCCGCTTCCCGGCTTCAGATTGAGAGCGACAGCCGGGGCGTCGAACTGTTCCAGAGAATCTGGCTCGAAGTCGCGACGCTCTCGAAGAGGAAACGGGACACCGGCTGCAGCAACGAGCAGCAAGGCCCCAGCGGAGCCCTCCAGCGCCCAGGTGAGAGAATGGTTCTGGGCCACCGTGCCCCACACCCAGCTGCCGGTCGCGATGCCGCCGTCTATCAGGGCATAGTAGATCGAGATCGTGCGTCCCACGACGCAGCGCGGGCTCGCCAGCTGCACGCTCACACCAATCCCGGACCAGGTCGTCACCCAACCCGCGCCGCCCTGGGCGAGCGCAATTGCGGCCGCTGCGATTGAGGAGGTCAGCGCAAGAGCCAGGGAGCATGCCGCGCAGGCGAGGCATGCGAGCATCATCAGTCGTTCCTGAGACAATATCCGCCGGAACAGGCTGCTGGAGATGCCGGCGCTCACCGCGCCTGTCCCGAAGCCTGCCATGAGCGCACCATAGGCCAGCGGCCCTCCACCAAGCTGATCACGCACAACGAGCGGCAGCAGCGCGAGAATGGCAATGCTCGCCAGGCCAAAGAGTGTTCCGCGAGCGATCGCCGTCTTGATTTCCGAAGACATGGCCGTGAAGCGGAGCCCGTCATAGATCGCCGTCCTCATCGACTCGCGCGGAAGAGGTGAGGAGCGAACCTTCCACTTGCAGCGCCATATGGTCCCAAGAGGGACCAGGTAGCCGAGCGTGGTCACCGCGAGAGCCGTAAGAAGGCCAAAAGAAGCAACCACTATGCCGCCGAGCGCCGGCCCCACGGTCCGGACAGTGTTGAAGCCGAGGATCATCCATGGGTCGACGAAGCCCAGCGCCACTAATGCGGTCAGCATCGCAGACGGGGCCGCCATAATGCACCAGCCGGCGAACATGACACCGTGACGGCTGTAATTGTCGGTGAGAACCCCGGCGAACACAGATAGGATGAATGCGGGCACCGTCGATGAAGCCTGCACCAGCGCAAACACAAGATCGGAAGTCGAAATCGTAGCCATCAACCAGCCGAGACTGGAGTCTTGAGTCGCGAGCCAGATTGAACGAAAGGTGCGATTGGTCAGCGCCGCAAACGTCGCTGGCGAGACCATATCCGCATCTGCGCCAGCCGCTCCGCTCATCTCTGCGTTTCTGCCTTTTGTCCAGTCGGTCCAAGTGCGCGGTGTGTCGGCGAGCGGGAGCAGCATGCCCGAAGGCTGGCAATCTGACGAACGCAGGCAGCGCTTCCACCCCGGTCGGCCCCCTCCCCGCACATGCGCAACCCATCCCACGGAGCGTTCCCTAATCGTGCAAATCTACCAATCCGGCGCAGGAAGCCATCCGCATTAAAGTCAACCGACAGACTAGTTTTTTGCATCGCAGCAAGCATTCGATACGTGCTATTCGACGCTAACTCTTTGATCGTACGCTGCTAATCAGTAAGTCCAGACACGTTGGCGCCTAAAACAGGGCCGCAGCCGGAATTTTGTCCATTTATAGAGGAACAAGGCATGAGCGTGACAAACCGCGAACTCGAGAGCAGGCGCATAGCGGCCGTTCCCCGTGGTGTAGCCTGCGCATTTTCAATTTTCGCCGATAGAGCTGTTAACGCAGAGCTCTGGGACGCTGACGGACGGCGCTACATCGACTTCGTGGGTGGAATGGGTGCCCTCGCTGTCGGTCATTCGCATCCTGCAATCGTAGCAGCGGTTCGCGATCAGCTGAATCGCTTCACTCACACCTTTTTTGGAACTGCCCCTTACGAAGGCTACGTTGCCCTGGCCGAGCGACTAAATGCTCTTGCGCCGATGGGTCCGGCCAAAACCCTGCTCGTGACAACCGGCGCCGAAGCAGTCGAGAACGGGGTCAAGATCGCTCGTTATCACACGGGTCGCCGGGGAATTATTGTCTTTAGCGGTAGCTTTCACGGACGAACACTCCTGACACTCGGAATGACCGCTCAGGTGAACCCTTACAAGGAGGGCTTTGGTCCATTCCCAGGGGAAATCTATCGTGTTCCCTACCCTTACTCATATCGTGGAATAAGCACGCAGGACGCCCTCTCTGCCCTTCGCAATCTGTTTGAGACGGAACTGGCGGCATCAGAAGTTGCCGCCATCGTCATCGAGCCAGTCCAGGGCGAAGGTGGATTTCTGCCGGCGCCTGCCGACTTCTTGAAAGCTCTTAGACAAATCTGTGACGCTCACGGCATAGTGTTCGTGGCTGATGAGGTCCAGTCGGGGTTCGGACGCACAGGCAAACTCTTCGCGATAGAAAATTTCGACGTTCAGCCGGATTTGATAGCTGTCGCCAAGAGCCTTGCGGGCGGCCTGCCACTTGCAGCCGTGATCGGCAAGGCCGAGATCATGGACTCGGTTCACCGCGGGGGGCTTGGTGGGACTTATGCCGGGAATCCATTGGCGTGCGCAGCCGCACTGGCAGTCTTAGACGTTCTCGAGAATGAAGGATTGCTCACTCGGGCGGAAGAAATCGGTGCGCGCC
Organism: Mesorhizobium sp. WSM4815; assembly: GCF_055811575.1. NCBI lineage: Bacteria > Pseudomonadati > Pseudomonadota > Alphaproteobacteria > Hyphomicrobiales > Phyllobacteriaceae > Mesorhizobium > Mesorhizobium sp. WSM4815. The sequence continues at coordinate 171,746 of NZ_JBVVQS010000089.1, forward strand.
TGCAAGCGGGGTTTGAGCGCCTCCGAATCAGGAGCAACCGTACAGAGATCGGCGAGATCCGCAGGCTTGGCGCAATGACTGGCATAGAATTGGTTACGGATAACGTCAGCCGCGAGCCAGCGACAGATGTTACTGCGACAATCATCCAAGAAGCCGCTCGAAACGGTCTGCTGCTGGCCTCGGCAGGACGCTTTCACAACGTGATCCGCTTCCTTGTGCCGCTCACAACCTCGAATGAGATTCTGGAGGAAGCCATATCCATCCTCGGTCGATCAATGGAAAATGTGTCTAAACTCCAAGCCTAGCACTGCCCGTGCGCCGCCTGATCTCGGCAGGCTGGCGCCATCGGCGCTCAAGGGCACGCTCTTGGCGCACCAGAGCTTCTTTGTATGTCAGCCTGCGATCGGCGCCATCACCCGGGCACGATCACACAGTGAAAATGGTCAACGATATTCCTGTGCGCATGATCAGACCCGCAGGCGTTCCGTATTTCTGTCGGCACTCCTTTTGTCAGACAGATACCAGTATCTCTCGCAGAAAGTAGAGGCTCACATGTCCAGAAATCCCATCACTCGCGTTCACGCCAAGGGCGACGCCTTCTCCATTGGCTTCGCGCTCGGGCGGTCCAGCGCGTCCGGCTTCCGCGAATGCGTTCTGGGCACCGAGCGATATCGGGCGCTGGGCGTCAGCTGGCGTGGATCGGACTATCTGAGGACTTTGGAATCCGCGGCCCGCGCGGCCTATCCCCGCTTTGTGCGTGAGATCGAGGGGATCGCTGCGGGCGCAGGGCAGGATTTCGAGGCGGTCTTCCTGTGGAATTGCCGGGGCGACTTACCGCTCCCCGAGAACGTTTCGGCCGCGACTAAAGCCGTCGCCGCCACGGGCTGCACCTCGCTGCTAATTCCGGCGGAAGACGATGGCCCTGCGATTGTCGCACACAATGAGGACGGCGGGCCAGAGCTTCTCGGCGCCTGTCTTTGGGTCGAAGCAGAGCCCGACGAGGGCTCAGCCTGGAGCAGCTTCATGTATCCTGGAATGCTGCCTGGACACACATTCGGCCTGAACGAGGCCGGGCTAGTCCAGACTGTCAACAATATTAGCGTTAACGATCTACAGCCCGGCGTGCCGCGGCAGATCATCTGCCGCGCCATCCTCGACTCAGGCGGACTGGACGAAGCGGTCTCAATCCTGAAGCGCAAGGACCGCGCCAGTGGCTTCCATCATAATCTAGGAGAAGCGAAGACGCGCCGGCTCGTTTCCGTCGAGGCGCCGGCCACAGGCTGCGCAGTTCGTGAGACCGCCTCGCCCCGAGCGCACGCAAACCACCTGCTCTTTGGGGAATTCGACGGAATGGAGCAGACGATCAGCCTCTCTTCACGAAACCGGCAAGATGCCGCGGACCGGATGATCGCGGAAGGCGCACTCGCGAGCGGCCCCGAGGCGGTGCTCTTTGACAAGACCACCCCGATCTATCGCGACAACGACCGGAAAGACGATTACGCCCAGACCCTCGCCACGAGCGTCTTCGCGCTTTTCCCTGATCGGGTTGAATGGCGCGTGCACGCCACGCCGGACGAGCGCGACGCGCTAAGCAGAACGATGCGCGTCCTATAGGTCCGGCCTCAATTAGATCCGCCGCCGGAGAGGCCCGCCATGACAACCAGCTATCCGAGCACTGAGTTGGTGAAGTCTCAATCGGATTCCTCGTCTGAGAGCGCCAGTACGGCCGCCGCCCGCTCTGTGTTGGCAGGGTTTGCCACCCGTTCTGACCTAGTGCGCGAGTTCCTAGTTGCCCCTTTCGGTTGCCATAGCGCTGAGCTGCGTTTCATTCTGGACGTCATGCGCTCACAGCCGACGGCTGGCAAATGGATTGCCATTATGACGAAGCCCTATAGTGAGTGGCGCGTTGGTCGCTGGTCGCATAACATGCCCGTGCGAGTGGTCGAAATAGCGCCGGCTTGCTTTCAGTCGCGCGAGGATGTTGAGCGTTGGGTTTTCAAGCAACGTTGGCGACACCTCATTGGCGCGCTCCCAATGCAGGAGAATGGCGATGATGTCTGACCGTCCAGCGATTCTCGCTTATGCCGACCGCGACAGCGTCAGGCCTGGCGAGACGATTGCCTTCGCTGTCAGCTGTATGAAGCTCGACAGCTTCGACTGTGATTTCGTGCGGCTGCTCAGCTTCGATGCCGGGCCGGAGATGCCACCATTCCGGCCGCCCGTCATGCCGGTGGCGGAGGCCAAGCGTTATCCGGGACGCGAGCAACCCATCCGCGCCGGCTCCTACATCAAGGTCGAGGGATCGCAGAGCTTAGCAGATCTTGGGGCGGTAACGCTTTGTGCTTACGTGATGCCGACCCTCATTGCCGGCCAATCACGTTCCCTGATTAGTACTCTGACCCCCGGCGGAGACGGGGGAATAGCCTTGCGGCTCGAGGGAGACGGCTGCCTCGCGGCTATCTTCGGAGATCCAGTTGAGCCACGGACTTACCGCATGGATCGGCCCTTGTCTCTCTGGCTCTGGAGCTTTGTTGCACTGAGCTATGATGCAGAAAGCCGTCAATTGCTGGTTGTCGTGCATCGCCTAGCGTCGAGGACGCATGATCATGTTGGCGCGAACTGGCTGGCTGTGGATAGCGTAGGGCCGCCTGCCAACGGCAATGGCCGCCTTTTGATAGCGGCCGAACAGGATGAAAGGGGATTAACTCGACACCATTTCAACGGCAAAATCGAGCGCCCCCGGATTCTGGCCGCGGCGCTATCGCTCGAACAACTCGCCGATTTGGGATCACGCAAGCCAACGGAAGCGTTGAATTGGCCCTGTCTCGGCGATTGGAATTTGCTGGCGGAGCCAACATCTGAGATTATTCCGGATGAATCTGGCTCTAACCACGACGGCGTCTGCATCAATCAGCCGACCCGGGCCGTCCAGGGATCGAGATGGGAAAGCCCAACGATGGATTGGCGCTGCGCTCCTGAACAGTATGGCGCGGCTCACTTTCATCACGATGATATTGAGAACCCCGGTTGGCAGGAAGACCTGAGGCTTACCGTGCCGACGAATTGGCCCAGCGGCTGCTACGCCGCTCGTCTGCGTAGCCCGGATGCCGAGTTTTTCGTCCCGTTCTTCGTGCGGCAGGGTGCTGACGCTCGCGGTGATGTTGCCTTTCTGGCACCCACTGCAACATATGCATGCTACGCGAACTTAACTATGCAGCGGCAAACCAATGAGTATAATCTCGGTTGCGTCGCCGCCTCCTACACGCCACTCGACCTTCTGGCGTTTGAACACCCAGGCCTTGGTAAGTCGCTCTATGATCCGCATGACGATGGCAGCGAACGGTGCGTTGGATCGCTGCGACGGCCGGTGGTGAATCTCCAGCCCGGAGGCTGGCTTTGGAACTTCCAGATCGACCTCTGTCTGCTCGGCTGGTTGTCTCGCGTAGCTCCGGATCACCAGATACTTACGGACGAAGACCTCCACCGCGAGGGCTTGGCGGCGTTGGATAGTTGCCGCGTACTGGTCACCGGTAGTCATCCAGAGTATTGGTCGTTACCGATGTTGCAGGCCCTCGACAGCTTTCTCGCTAGAGGTGGGCGGCTCATGTATCTCGGCGGAAATGGGTTTGCCTGCGCGATAGATTTTCATCCAAAACGGCAAGGGTTGGTTGAGTTCAGGCGACGCCATCCAGGAAACGGCCGCTATGGTCCCGGCGAAGCCCATAGCAGCTTTACTGGCCGGCTCTGCGGCTCATGGCGGACGCTGGGCAGACCGGAACAGTCGATCGTGGGCGTGGGCTATTTGACAGAGGCTTTCGACCGCGGCAGTTATTATCGTCGTCTCGGCGCCAGTGATGATTCGCGAACTCGCTTCATTTTTGAGGGTGTAACAGATGATATAATTGGCGATTTCGGCATCATCGGCGGAGCTGCCGGACTTGAGCTTGATGTAGTTAGCGAAGAGCTGGGTACGCCGCGTCATGCGGTCGTGGTTGCCGCTTCCGAGAAGCACGGCAGTTCGTACGCGCGCACGCTGGGCGGGTTAAATTTCTTCATTGGATTGTGGAATGATGCCCCAGAAGACCCCATCCGAGCCGATATGACGTTTTTCGAGACACCCGCAGGCGGCGCGGTCTTTTCTGTCGGCTCTGTAGCTTGGGGGAGCTGTCTTCCCCATGCCGACTATGCCAACAATGTCGCACGCATTTCGGAGAATGTGCTCCGCCGTTTCCGCGACGCGACGCCCTTCCTTATGCCCGACTAACCCAGCTTGCTTAGGACCGGCACCAATTTATCATAACGGCAGCAATCTACGCGCGCCCTTGATCGACGGGGTTCGACCCGCATGTGAAGCTGCATCGACTGACCGCAGCGCTGGTCCGCCGGCGGCCTCCATGTCTATCCTGCAAGCGTCGGCGCTTTCTGCACCGGGAGGGCAAGAGCTTCAAAAAAAGCCATTCTGCCGGCGGAGCAGCTCAGGCCAAGCTGGCGCGCCGACGCGCGCCGTGGACACGCTATCAGACGCGCATTGGTTCAACACGCCTGGTCTTCTCGACGAGACCATTGCGTCAAGACATCAAGACCAGCATGGCGCCGCTGCGTGGCGGGGGCGCGGGGCGAGCGGCTTGTCGCCCACGCGCCATATGGCCATTGGAAAATGATGACGTTCATCGCTACGCTGCGGCATGATCGCGTCGAGGCGCGCCCCTATGTCAAAACAAACAACCGATCAAAACCTTGAAGCCGGGCGACATGGTCGTGCTCGACAATCTCGGCTCGCACACGGGCGCTGCCGTCCGCGACATCATCAGAGCCGCTGGCGCAAGCTCTTGTTCCTGCTGCCCTACAGTCCCGATCTCAATCCGATCGAGCAGCTGTTCGCCAAGCTCAAGCACTTCATGCACCGCGCTGCCAGGCGCAGTGTCGAAGTCGCTCACACGCAATCGCCCCAACCCTGAATGCCGTCACGCCACTGGGGAATGACCAACAGCAACGGGACTCGCAGACCATAACCCGTCGCGCCGAACATCTACAGCCCCCCCGCAGCAGGCCCAACCGCCCCGACTGATTTCGGAGTTGTCCATTCCGAATTCTTATCGCTGACGTCCACCTCTTTGGCCTCGAGCTTCTCATCATGCTTGATTACCAATTCCATCGCCGCGAAGATGGTGTCCGGTAGGTGGCACTTGATTTCGTGGCCGCCCAGCATCTTCCTGGTGGGTGGCACCTCGCGCTCACAGAGATCTCCCGGAATCAGTTTCTTGTAGCGACAGCGGGTCTGGAACGGACAGCCGGTTGGCGGGTTCATCGCCGACGGGATGTCGCCCTCCAGCACGATGTGCTTCTTGACGACGCTGGTGTCGGCGATCGGGATCGCCGACAGCAGCGCCTCGGTATAGGGATGATAGGGCGGCGAAAAGATCTGGTC
>NZ_JBVVQS010000090.1:0-175000 GCF_055811575.1 Mesorhizobium sp. WSM4815
ATGGTGAATGGTGAATGGTGAATGGTGAATGGTGAATGGTGAATGGTGAATGGTGAATGGTGAATGGTGAATGGTGACAAGAACGGCTTCCCTGCCGCCATTCACTATTGACCATTCACCATTCACTAACCGCCATGCTTCTCCAAAAACGCCTCCGCCGATAACTGGCGAAAATCGTCGAGCGCGGCGCGCAGGCGGGCGTGGTCCCAATCCCACCAGGCAAGTGCCTGATAGCGTTCCGCAGTGCGGCGGTCGAAGCGTTCGCGGATCGGTTTGGCCGGCACGCCGCCGACAATGGTGTAGGGCGCCACGTCCTTCGACACCACGGCGCCGGCACCGACAGCCGCGCCGTCGCCGACGCTGACGCCGGGCAGGATGGTCGAGCCGTGGCCAAGCCAGGTGTCGTGGCCGATGGTGACCCGTTTGGCGCGGCGCTGGGCAAAGAATTCGCTCTCGTGCTCGGCATCGTCCCAATAGTCAGAGGCGCGATAGGTGAAATGGTGCAGCGTCGGCCGCCAGGTCGGATGGTTGGTGGCGTTGATGCGCACGCTGGCGGCGATGTTGGCGAATTTGCCGATCGTCGCGCACCAGGCGCTGCAGTCCTGCATCATGTAGGAATAGTCGCCGAGCGTACTTTCCGAAAGCCGGCAGCGTTCGGCGATCTCGGTCCAGCGGCCGAGCGTCGAGTTGTCGACTTCCGCCGTTTCGTGGACCAGCGGCGTTTCCGACAGTTTTCTGGTCATGCGGCGATTTTCCCGGCGGCAAAAGCGGTCACGTCGATGACGCGGTCGGCCACTGCCTCGCGCACGTCGTGGTCGTGGAAGATGCCAAGCAGGGCGACGCCGGCCGCCTTCTTGGCCGCGATCAGCGCAATCACCACGTCACGGTTGCTGGCGTCGAGCGAGGCGGTCGGTTCGTCGAGCAGCAGGATCGGGTGCTCGGTGATGAAGCCGCGCGCGATGTTGACGCGCTGTTGCTCGCCGCCGGAAAAGGTCGCCGGCGGCAGTGCCCAGAGCCTTTCCGGCAGGTTGAGTTGCGCCAGCAAGGCGCGTGCCTTGCCGCGCGCGACCTCGCGGTCCTCGCCGCGCTCGACCAGCGGTTCGGCGACGACATCCAGCGCCGAGACGCGCGGCACTGTGCGCAGGAACTGGCTGACATAGCCGATCGTGAGCCGGCGCACGGCAAGCACGGTGCGTGGGCTGGCCGTCGCCAGATCGATGAGCCCGTCCTCGTGCTGGACGATGATCTGGCCTGCATCGACGGCATAGTTGCCGTAGAGCATCTTCAGGATCGAGCTCTTGCCGGCGCCGGAGGGGCCGCCGAGCACGGCACATTCGCCGCTCCTGATCGAGAACGACACGCCGGCGACGACCGGCAGTCTGATGCTGTCACGCAGATGCATGGTGAAGCTCTTGGCGACATCGGAGACGACGAGCGGGGTTGCCATGATCACACCTGCAGAATGGAAGAAACGAGAAGCTGGGTGTAGGGCGCGCGGGGATCGTCAAGCACGCGGTCGGTGAGGCCGCTTTCGACGACGCGGCCGTCCTTCATCACCATCATGCGTTGCGACAGCAGACGCGCCACCGCAAGGTCGTGGGTGACGACGATCGCCGCCAGGCCGAGATCGGTGACCAGGCCGCGCAACAGGTCGAGCAGGCGCGCCTGCACCGAGACGTCGAGGCCGCCGGTCGGCTCGTCCATGAACACCAGTCGCGGCCCGGTGACGAGGTGGCGGGCGATCTGCAGGCGCTGGCGCATGCCGCCGGAAAAGGCGCGCGGTTCGTCGTCGATGCGGTCCTCGTCGATCTCGACGCGCGACAGCCAGTCGACGGCGGTGGCGCGGATTTTTCCGTAGTGGCGGTCGCCGACCGCCATCAGCCGCTCGCCGACATTGGCCCCGGCCGACACCGTCATGCGCAGCCCGTCGGCCGGGTTCTGGTGAACAAAACCCCAGTCGGTGCGCATCAGGAAGCGGCGCTCGGCCTCGCTCATGCGGTAAAGCTCGCGGAACTGGCCGTCGCGCATGCGGTAGCTGGCGGTGCCGGAGCTCGGCAACAATCTGGTCGACAGGCAGTTGAGCAGCGTCGTCTTGCCGGATCCGGATTCGCCGACCACTGCCAGCACCTCGCCCGGCCACAGGTCGAAGCTGACGTTCTCGCAACCTATGCGCGAACCGTAGAACTTGGACAGCGCGGAGACGCGCAGCAGCGGCTCGTCGCTCATTGCGCCGGCTCCGTTTTTTCCAGGGCAGGAGGGGTCTCGGGCGCAAGGTGGCCGCGATGGCCTTGCTCGCGCCGCTTCTCGCAATGGTCGGTATCGGAGCAGACGAACATGTGGCCGCCATGGTCGTCGAGGATGACCTCATCGAGATAGACGTTTTCGGCCGCGCACAGTGCGCAGGGCTGGTCGAAGGTCTGCACCTCGAACGGATGGTCCTCGAAGTCGAGGCTGACGACGTCGGTGAAAGGCGGCAGCGCATAGATGCGCTTTTCGCGGCCGGCACCAAACAGTTGCAGGGCCGGCGAACGGTGCATTTTCGGGTTATCGAACTTCGGCGTCGGCGACGGGTCCATCACATAGCGACCCTCGACCTTGACCGGGTAGGCATAGGTGGTGGCGATGCGGCCGTGCCTGGCGATGTCTTCGTAGAGTTTTACATGCATGAGGCCGTATTCCTCCAGCGCATGCATTTTGCGCGTTTCCGTCTCGCGCGGCTCGAGGAAGCGCAGCGGCTCGGGAATCGGCACCTGATAGACCAGCACCTGGCCTGCGGTCAGCGGGTGCTCGGGGATGCGGTGGCGGGTCTGGATGATGGTCGCCTTCGCCGTGTCGGTGGTGACGGCGACATTTGCGACCTTCTTGAAGAAGGCGCGGATCGAAACCGCATTGGTGGTATCGTCGGCGCCCTGATCGATGACCTTCAGCACATCGTCCGGGCCGATGATCGAAGCGGTAACCTGGACGCCGCCGGTGCCCCAGCCATAGGGCATCGGCATTTCGCGTGAGGCGAACGGCACCTGATAGCCGGGAATGGCGATGCCCTTGAGGATCGCGCGGCGGATCATCCGCTTGGTCTGCTCGTCGAGATAGGCGAAGTTGTAGGTTGCGATATCGGTCGGTTGTGCGGTCATTCCGCGGCCTCCCTTTTTTCTTCGACCTTGCCGGCATTCTCGCGCGCGTCGTGCTCGGCGCGCATGCGGCGCACCAGGTCGAGCTCGGCCTGGAAGTCGACATAGTGCGGCAGCTTCAGATGCTCGACGAAGCCGGTCGCCTGGACATTGTCGGAATGCGAGATGACGAATTCCTCGTCCTGGGCAGCGGCGACGACATCTTCGCCGAGTTCGGTTGCGCGAAGCGCGCGGTCGCAGAGCGCCATGGCCATCGCCTTGCGCTCGCTCTGGCCGAAGACGAGGCCGTAGCCGCGGGTGAATTGCGGCGGCGCCTTGGCCGAGCCCTTGAACTGGTTGACCATCTGGCACTCGGTGACACGCGCAGTACCGAGCGGTACGGCGAAAGGCAGCTCCGGCACGTCGAGTTCCAGCTCGACCTCGCCGATGCGAACCTCACCGACGAACGGATGGTTGCGGGCATAGCCGCGCTGGGTGGAATAGCCGAGCGCCAGCAAAAAACCCTCGTCGCCGCGTGACAGCGCCTGCAGGCGGATGTCGCGCGCCATCGGGAATTCCAGCGGCTCGCGAGTGATGTCGCCGGGGACATGGTCCTGCGGCATGTCGCCGTCAGGCTCGATCAGGCCTTCGCGGGCAAGGATGGCAGAGACGCGCGGCATGGCTTCCGCGTCGCTGGCGCGCTGCAGCGGCTCGGCGACATCGCCGCCGGCGGCAAGCTCGGGATCGAGCAACCTATGCGTGTAATCGAAGGTCGGGCCGAGCAGCTGGCCGCCGGGCAGATCCTTGTAGGTCGCCGACACGCGCCGCTCGACCAGCATGGCGCCGGTGTCGATCGCCCTGGTGTAGCCGAAGCGCGGCAGCGTGGTGCGATAGGCGCGAACCAGGAAGATCGCCTCTATCATGTCGCCGCGCGCCTGAACGATGGCCAGCGCCGCCAATTCACGGTCGTAGAGCGAGCCTTCGCTCATCACCCGGTCGACGCCGAGCGCCAGCTGCTCGACGATCTGGTCGAGGCGAAGCGCCGGCACGGAACGGTCGCCGCGGCGGCGGTCGGCGAGCAGGGCGTGGGCGTTGGCAATAGCCGCTTCACCGCCTTTTACTGCGACATACATATCACGCCTCCATCGTCTTGATGCGCGTCGTGCGCGGCAGGCAGGCAACGCCTTCCGGGGCGGCGAGGATAATGTCGACACCACGGGGAAAGCGCTGATTGTTCTGCTTCCATTGTTCGACGAAGTGGCGCGGCATCTGCGCCGGCGCGATTGTCGCGGTAGTTTCGATGCCAGGACCTTCGAGCAGCAGCGGGGCGCCTGAGGCGAGATCGCTGACCTGCAGGATCAGCGTCGTCGAGCGGTCGGGATAGTCCTGGGTGCCTTGTGAAAAGCCGTCGAGCGCCATCATCTCGGCCGGCGTGGCAATCAGCGCGAAATGCGCATCGGCCGGCGTGTGGGCCAGTGGCGCGCCGGTGTGGAAGCCGAGCCAGGATTTCAACGCTGCTGGGGCCTGCAAAACGAGGTCGAGCCAGAGCGGCGTGTCGTTGTCGCACAGCGCCAGCGCGATGGCGCCCGCGGTGGCCGACAGCGGCGCGGGGGGGCGGGCACAGACCGGCAGAGGCTGCAGGGTGCCCGGCCGCGCCATTGCGTCCATCACGGCGCGGAACACCGTCTGGGCGTCGAACACCGGATCGGCAAAGCCGCCCTCGATCGCCTGGGTTGCGATGTCCATCAGTCTTCTCCGCGTACCATGGTGAAGAAATCGACCTTCGTTGCCGCCGTCTCGGCGCGCCGCCGCTCACGTCGGCTGGCCAGTGCGGCCTGCAGCGGCGCAATGAGTTTGCTCTCGAGCTCGTTGCGGCTTGTGGGATCCTGCCAGAGCGCGTCGGCGATCGCCGCCAGTTTTGCTTTCTGCTTGTCACGGCCCAGCGCGTAGCAGTGGCCGACTTCTCCCGAGGCAAGCCGCACCGTCGCGCGGGTGACCGTCGCCTCGCCGACGTTGAATGGCGCGCCGCCGCCGCCGATGCGGCCACGCACGGTGACCAGGCCGGTTTCGGGGCCGCGCAGGAGTTCTGCTTCCGAAGGAAGGCCGGCTTCGTTCCAGAGGCGGACGATATCGTCGCCGGTCGATTGCGCCAACGTCGCCATGACGGCCTTGCGCTCAAGCTGCTGATCGCGCGCTTCCTGTCCTCGCATGGTTAACATTCCCTGGCATCGAAAATTCGTCTATTGATATAGACAATTATACAAATTATATCTATTTTCTAATGCGTGTCCATGACGGATGGATGACGGGGGCGAAAAGATCGGGGCAAAGAGATGATCGGTCAGCAGATGGCCAGCAGCTTGGAGCGGCGCAGCGGCGTCTCGCTGTGGCGGCAGATCGCCGACCAGATCCTGCATTCGATCACCGTCGGCGACTTTGCCGAGAATGCTGCGTTGCCACCGGAAGTTGCACTGGCCGAGCGCTATGGCGTCAACCGCCACACGGTGCGCAGCGCCATCGCCGCACTGGTGCAGGATGGCGTGCTCAGGGCCGAACAGGGGCGCGGCACCTTCGTGCTGTCGCGCAAGCGCCTGTCCTATCCGATCGGCGCCCGCACCCGTTTTTCGGAGGGCTTGCAAGGGCAGGCGTCGGAGCGCCGCAGCGTGCTGCTCGAATCGGCGGTCGAGCCGGCCAGCCGGCGCGTCGCCGAAGGGCTGGGGCTTGCCAGAGGTTCGACTGTAATACGCCTCGAGACACGCGGCGAAGCCGATGGGCAACCGGTCTCGCGTGCCACCGGCTGGTTCGACGCAGCTCGCTTCGCCCGCATCGATGCCGTCATGGCCGAAACCGGATCGGTGACCGCCTCATTCCAGCGTTTCGGCATCGGTGACTATCTCAGGCAATCGACGGTGCTGTCGGCCCGCCACGCGGACGCCGCAGACCTTGCCGATCTTAATCTGCAGCCCGGCGCCATCGTGCTGGTCACGGTCGCCGTCAACGTCACGCCGGACGGCCAGCCGATCCAGTTTGCCGAAACCCGGTTTCCGGCTGAGCGGGTCGAGCTCAAGATATCGGCGCTTTAAGTCCGGTTCATCCGACCTGGATGACGGCCTTGATCAGGCCGGATTTCTCATGCGCCCAGCGGGCGAGGTCGCGCGGCGTGTCGCCAAGCGTCGTGCGATGGGTGACGAGCTTTGCCAGCGGCACAGCACCATCGCGGATCGAGGCGGCGACATGGTCGAAGTCGACGCGCAGAGCGTTGCGGCTGCCGATCAGCGTCATCTCGCGCTTGTGGAATTCAGGATCGGAAAAGACGATGTCGTCCTTGACGACGCTGACCAGGACCAGCGTCCCGCCATGTGCGACATGGGCGAAGGCTGACTGGACGGACTGGCTGTTGCCGGTGGCATCAAAGACCGCGTCAAAACCTTCGCCGTTGGTCGCCTCGCGCACCAGATCGGTCGCAGACTGCCGTGATGCGTCGAGGGTGGCGAAGCCGAGTTCGCTTGCAGCAAAACCCAGCCTCTCGGCACTCATGTCGAGCAGCGTCACGTCGAGACCGGCGATGCGGGCAAACAGCGCTGTGCCGAGGCCGATCGGCCCGGCACCGATGACCAGCGTGCGCGCGCCGGGATCAGCCAGCGAGCGCCGCACGGCATGCGCCCCGATCGCCAGGAATTCGACGGCGGCGGCATCGGCCAGCGACAGGCCGTTGGCCGGATAAAGATTTTGCGCCGGCACCAGGATCCGTTCGCACATGGCGCCGTCGCGGTGGACGCCGAGCACCTCGATCCTGACGCAGCAATTCGGCTTGCCTAGGCGGCAGGCGCTGCATTTGCCGCAAGCGATATACGGGTTGATGATCACCGGCTCGCCCACCGGCAGGTCGACGCCTTCGCCGGCCTCGATCACGGTGCCGGAGACCTCGTGACCCATGATGCGGGGATAGGCGAGGAACGGATGCTTGCCCTCGAAGATGTGATAGTCGGTGCCGCAGATACCGACATGACTGACCGCGACCAGCGCCCAGCCCGGCGGTGGTGTGCCCGGCGCCAGGCGGTCTTCCACAACAAGATCGCCGGGCGAACGGCAGATGACGGCTTTCATGCTTTGATCCAGTCGGTTCATGGCACCGCCGGCCCGATCGCCGGGCCGGCGGTTGTTAAGATGGTCTACTTGCCGCGGCGGCGCAGGCCGTCGAAATAGACGATGACGATGATCAGCACGCCGGTAATGATGCGCTGCCAGAAGGCATTGACGTTCAAGAGATTGGCGCCGTTGTTGATGGTGGCGAGGATGAAGGCGCCGAGCAGCGGTCCGTGCACCGAGCCGACGGCGCCGAACAATGAGGTGCCGCCGATCACCGACGAGGCGATCGCCTGCAACTCCCAGCCCTCGGCCTGCGTCGGATTGCCGATGCCGATGCGCGAGGCAAGCAGCACGCCGACAAAAGCCGCGCAGAGGCCAGACAGCGTATAGGCCATGTAGATGGTGCGCTGGACGTTGACGCCGGACAGACGCGAGGCCTCGGCGTTGGAGCCGACCGAGAACAGATACCGGCCCCAGCGGCTGTGATGCAGGAATACATACGCCGGGATGCCGACCAGGATCACCATCCAGAACAGATTGGGGACGCCGGCGAAGGAACTGCGCGAAAATGTCTGGAAGGCATCGTTGTTGATCGAGATCGAGTTGCCATTGGTCATCAAAAGGCCGATGCCGCGCAGCGAGGTCAGCGTCGCCAGCGTGATGATGAAGGGCGGCAGGCCCATCTTGACGATGCCAAAGCCGTGGAACAGGCCGATGGCGACGCCAACCAGCAAGGTGATCAGGATGGCGAGGTAAATCGGCACGCCGGCATTGATCAGCATCGCAACGATGACGGTGGCGAAGCCAACCACGGCGCCGACGGAAAGGTCGATACCTCCGGTGATGATGACGAAGGTCTGGCCGACCGCCAGGATGGCGATCATCGAACCTTGCCGTAGCAGGTTCGAGATGTTGTTGGCGGAGGCGAAGCTCGGCGTCGCCACCGACAGGATGACCCACAACAGCACCAGCAGCGCCAGCAGCGTCAGCCCGAACAGCGCGTTGTAGTTGCGTTTCGGCCTTTCGGCCGCGATCGCCTCGGTGCTCATATCTGTCCTCCCGGTTTTTCTTGTTTCTCGGCCAGTGCCTGGGTGAGGATCTCCTCATGGTCGGCAGTATGGAAACCATGAGTGGCCACCAGTTTGCCGCGCCGGAACACATGCAGCGTGTCGGCCAGTTCATAGACCTCGGGCAGATAGGACGAGATCAGGATGATGCCGGCGCCCTTGGACAAAAGCGCACTGAACAGGCGGTAGATCTCGGCCTTGGTGCCGACATCGACGCCCACTGTCGGCTCGTCGAAGATGAACAGCTTGGCGCCGTGCGCCAGCCATTTGCCGATGACGATCTTCTGCTGGTTGCCGCCGGACAGGCTGGAGGCGAGGGCGTGACGCGTCGGCGTCTTGATCCTGAGATTGGCGATCTGGCGATCCGCCTCGGTCTTCTCCTGTGCGCTGGAGATCAGCAGATTGCTGGAGATGCGCTTGTAGATCGGCAGATTGAGATTGAGGCCGACCGGCAGGTTGAGGCAGAGGCCCTGGTCGCGGCGGCTTTCCGGCGCCAGCGCCATGCCGAGCCTGATGGCGTCATGCTCGGAGTTGACCTGAACCTCCTTGCCCTCCCAGAGGATCTGGCCGGCCGACTTGCGGTGACGGCCGTAGAGCGTGGTGACGAACTCGCTGCGCCCGGCGCCGATCAGCCCGTAGAGCCCGACGATTTCGCCGGCGCGGACCGTCATCGAGACATTTTCGAAGCCCTTGCCGGAGAGATTCCTGGCTTCGAGCAGCGTCGCGCGCGGGGTAAAATGCTCCTTGTGATAGACTTGCTCGATCGAGCGGTTGATCATCATCTTGACCAGCTCGGCGTCGTTGGTCTCGGCGATGTTCCTGGTGCCGACAAGCGTGCCGTCGCGCAGCACCGAGACGCGGTCGGCGAGCTCGAACACCTCTTCCATGCGGTGGCTGATGTAGATGATGGTGACGCCTTCGCCCTTCAGCCGGCGGATCAGCGTGAACAGCTGGTCGGCTTCCTTGCGGGTGAGATAGGCAGTCGGTTCGTCGAAGATCAGGAACTTGGTGCCGCGCACGGTGGCGCGGGCGGCGGCGATCAGCTGCTGCTGGCCTATGGTCAGGTCACCCAGCACGACGTGCGCCGGCAGATCGAAGCCGAGATCGTCGATGATCTTCTGCGCTTCCCGGACCATGGCCCGCTGCTGCAGGATGCCGAAGCGGGAATCCTCCTCGCCGAGGAACATGTTGGCCGCGACAGTGAGATGGCGGCACAGAACGACCTCCTGGTGCACGGCATTGATGCCGAGCGCCATCGCCTCATGCGGCGTCGCCAGCGCTGCCGGCTTGCCCTCCCAGATGACGTCGCCGGAGGTGCGCGGCATGACGCCGGTCAAAAGCTTGATCAGGGTGGATTTGCCGGCACCGTTCTCGCCGACAATGGCGTGGATTTCGCTGGCCTTGAAGGCGAGGTCAACCGGCTTCAGCGCGTGCGTGCCGGGATATCGTTTTTCCAAGCCCTTGAGTTCGAGGATCGTCCTGCCCGGTTCCAGCGTTGGGGCGGGATGCAGTTCCTGCGCCGTCGACGTCATGACGTTCCTCCCAGATTGGCCTCCCCAGATTGGCCTCCCAGATCGGCCTCAAGAGTGGCACGCGTGTAGGTCGTTTCCGGGGCAAAAAAAGCCCCGGAAACGGTGTGCCAATGCCGGTGCTCAGTCGAGCTTCGGATTGAGCAGCGCGTCGATCTTCGGATCTTTCATGTTGGCCTTGGTGACGAGGTTGGCGCCGGTGTCGACATTGGCCTCGACCTTCTCGCCCTTCGAGGCGGCGAGCGCCGTCTTGATGCCGTCATAGCCCATCCGGTACGGATCCTGGACGACGAGGCCGGAAATGACGCCGTCATTGAGGAACTTGACCAGCTTCTCGTCGCTATCGAAACCGATCAGCCCGACCTTGCCGGCAAGGCTGTTCTCGGCGATCGCCTGACCGACGCCCTGCGCCATGATCAGGTTGGAGGCGAAGATGCCCTTGAGGTTCGGGTTGGCGGTGATCAGGTCGGTTGCGATGTTGAGGCCGGTGGTGGCCTGGCCGTCGGCGTATTTGTCGGCAATGAGCTTGAGGCCGGGATATTTGGCGGCAAGCTGTTCCTTGAAGCCCTGGGCGCGCTGCTCGAGCGAGCCTGCACCCGGAAGCGCGGTGATCAGGGCGACATCGCCCTCGATTTTGCCGCCATTGGCTTCGCCGATCGCGGCCGCCAGGCCGTCAGCGGCGACGCGGCCGCCCTGAATATTGTCTGTGGTCAGGAACGAGGTGAAGGCCTTGGAGTCGGCGCCGGAGTCGATGCCGATGATCTTGACGTTGGTGGCTGCCTCGTCGATCGGCTTGCCGAGCGCCTTGGCCTCGGTTGGTGCGATGACCACGGCAGCCGGGTTGCCGGCGACGGCGTTTTCAAGGATCGAGATCTGGCCGTTGACGTCGGTCTCCGCCTGGGCGCCGAGTTCCGGCACGTTGACGCCGAGGTCCTTGCCGGCCTTGCGGGCGCCGGCCAGGACGATCTGCCAGTAGAAAGAGGTGGTGTCCTTGACGATGATCGGAATGGTTACGTCCGCCGCCGAAGCCGGCGCCGAATGCATCACGCCGGCAAGCATCGAGGCGGCGGCGAGCGCCACGAATGCGCGGCGGTTGAGAATGCTGGTCACGAATTTCATTTAGACTTCCTCCCTAGGTCGCCTGGTGAACGTAGCGGAAGCTCGGTTTGGATAGGCGCTGGCCAAACGGAACTTTATCAATAAAAAACATTTACCGCATTTTGATAGTGCATCGGTCCGGTCGACGCAAGCGGTGTTTCGTATCGTCCTGCCTATGCCTCGACCGGAAGGGAGTGCCGATCCTCATTGCCAAACCCCTTCCCGAAAAGGTATGGAATATTAATTCCATCTGCCAGTCAAGATGGAATATTCGTTCTTTTTCGAGGCGTAAGGTGGGGCGCCTCCTGATCGCACCGTCCGCCGTTCAACCGGCGAAGGCCGCAGCGCATCAGCCGAGCTTCTGAACGACCGTGTAGGGATCATATTCGGCGAATTCTGTTTCGGGCACCTGGATGTCGAGCAGTTGCAGATTTCGTTCCAGATTGGCCGGTTTGGCGGTGCCCGTCAGCACGGAAGCCACCACAGGCTCGTGCAGCGGGAACTGGAACGCCGCCGCGGCAAGCGGGTAGCCGCCCTCGGCGGCGATTTTTTCCATGGCGCCGACGCGGTGGAGAATGTCCTGGGTGGCCGGCAGGTAGTCGAAATGCGCACCCGGCACCGGGCCGGTCGCCAGGATGCCCGAGTTGAAGACGCCACCGATGATCAGCGAGGTCTGCCGTTGCCGGCAAAGCGGCAGCAATTCGGCTTCGGCGGTGCGGTCGAGCAGCGAATAGCGGCTGGCGAGCAGGATGCAGTCGAGCGGCGCCTGGCGCAGCACATCGAGACAGATCTGCACCTCGTTGACGCCAAGGCCGTAGGCGGAAATGACCTTGTGCGACTTCAGCTCTTCCAGCGCCTTCAGCCCGCCATCCATAAACTGGCGGAAATGCAGCTTCGTTTTCTCGACGCCATGCGTATAGACGCCGATGTCGTGGACGAACAGGACGTCGATTCGATTGAGGCCAAGCCGCGCATAGCTGAACTCGACCGAGCGCATGATGCCGTCGTAGGAATAGTCGTAGTCGGGCGCAAAGGGCAGCGGATCGGCATAGGAATGGTCCGGAATCCGGTCTTCCGGCACCGGCCGCAACAGGCGCCCGACCTTGGTCGACAGCACGTAGGAGTCCCGCGGCTTGTCGCGTAGGAAGTCGCCGAAGCGGCGTTCCGAAAGGCCAAAGCCGTAGAACGGCGCGGTATCGAAATAGCGCAAGCCGGCATCCCAGGCGACCTGAAGCGTCTGCATCGCCGTCTCGCGCGGGCAGGCTCGGTAGAGCCCGCCGACCGCCGCGCCGCCGAAGCTGACCTCGGTTATTTCCAGCGCGGTGCTGCCGACACGGCGTTTCTTCATGCAAAGCCTCCCACCGGCCATTTGCCGGCCCGTCCATGTCTTAAGTCAGTTAATGGCTGGTCTAGAGGGTCGCGCCGAGGTGCCACGGCACGAACTCGTTGTCGCCGTAGCCGAACTCCTCGCTCTTGGTCTTGCGGCCGGAAGCCGTCTCGACGATCAGCTCGAAAATCTCGCGGCCCATGCCGGCAATGGTCTTTTCGCCCGAGGCGATGACGCCGCAATTCACGTCCATGTCCTCTTTCATCGTATGGTACATGGTCGAGTTGCTGGCGACCTTGATCGACGGTGTCGGCCGGCAGCCGAAGCAGGAACCGCGGCCGGTGGTGAAGACGATGACGTTTGCGCCGCCTGCCACCTGGCCGGTGGCGGAAACCGGGTCGTAGCCGGGCGTGTCCATGAACACCAGCCCGTGGCCGGCGACCTTCTCTGCGTAGCCAAAGACGCCGTTGAGCGGCGTCTGGCCGCCCTTGGCGACGGCGCCAAGCGACTTCTCCAAAATGGTGGTCAGGCCGCCGCGCTTGTTGCCTGGCGACGGATTGTTGTCGATGGAGGCGCCATGCTTGGCAACATGGTCTTCCCACCATTTTACATAGCCATCGAGCTTGGCGGCGATCTCCGGGGTCGCCGCGCGATAGGCCAGAAGATGCTCGGCGCCGTAGATTTCCGTCGTCTCGGAAAGGATGCCGATGCCGCCGACGCCGGCCAGGATGTCGACGGCGGCGCCCAGCGCCGGATTGGCGGTGATACCGGACATGCCGTCGGAGCCGCCGCATTGCAGGCCGACGACGATCTCGCTGACCGGGATCGGCTCACGCTCAAGCTTGCCGACCTCCTCTGATATCTCGGCCAGCACGACCAACGCCTTCTCGACAGATTTGCGCGAGCCGCCGGCTTCCTGGATGTTGAAATGGCGCTTTCCTGCGGCGACGCCCTTCTGGCCATAGAGGGTGAGCTGGTTGACCTCGCAGCCGAGACCGACCATCAGCACACCGCCAAAATTCGGGTGACGAGCATAGCCGGCCAGCGTGCGGTGCAGCACCATCATGCCGTCGCCGGTGGCGCTCATGCCGCAGCCCTGGCCGTGAACGATGGGAACGAAGCCGTCGATCCCCGGATATCTGGGCAGCAGCGTCCGGTTCGCCTCGTCGGCGATGGCGTGGCAAACGGTGGCCGAGCAATTGACGCTGGCGAGAACGCCGATGAAGTTGCGCGTGCCGGCACGGCCGTCGGCGCGGCGGTAGCCCATGAAGGTGCGGGCGCGATCGGCCTCTGTGGCGTGCACGGCCTCGCTCGGCGGCACCACCGGCAAACGCCCGGATTCGAAGACCAGATTGTGCGAATGGACATGCTCGCCGGGCGCAATGGCTTCAGTGGCGCGGCCGATCGCCTGGGCGTATTTGACCACGGCCTCGCCGGCGGCAATCGGCTTGATCGCCACCTTGTGGCCGGGTTCGATCAGCGCCGTGGCAACGGCGCCGCCCGGCAGCACTGCGCCGATCTCGATGCGGCCGTTGGCGACCGCGACATTGTCGACGGGGGACAGAAGAATGCTGTTTGCGGTGTTCACGGGCAGTTTCCTGGGTGTTCCTGGGATCGGCAAGCGATTGACACGCGCTTGTTAACAGTTAATGTCTTTTATCGTGAAAAAACAGTTTTGCGTCAATTGTTTTTTCGTGACGAAGCCGCGCGTTCTTGCGGATGCGCAGAGGACCGGACACTGGAACCAGGCCTGACTTCCGAAAAGCGATTCCGCTTCCGGGAGCCTGCGCCAGAAGCATCTGCATATCGCGCTTCAAGCCGGCCGCCGCAAGCGCCGGCGCGCAACGGGGCAGGGGATGTCGAAGAGCAACAACGTCTATAAGGACGCCTACAATCGCGGTTTGCGGCTGCTCGACGAAACGAAAAGCCTGCCGTCGGAGCCCGAGCTGGGCACCCTGCTTGGCGTCAGCCGCACGACGATCCGCACCATCCTTGCGCGCATGGAAGAGACCGGGCTGATCGCCTGGAACAAGCGCAGCAAGACGGTTTTGCGCGTGCCGCGGCCGGACGACTTTTTTCCCGAGGAAGAAACCGACACGCTCTCGCAGATCATCGAGCGCTCCTTCATGCGGCGGCTGCTTGTCGGCGGTGCTGAGCCCGGCATGCAGATCAACGAACTCGAGCTGGCGCGCGAGATCGGCGTTGGCACCACCAGCGTGCGCGAGTTCCTGATCCGCTTTTCCCGCTTCGGGCTGATCGAGAAGCGCCGCAACAGCCATTGGGTGCTGAAAGGTTTTACCCGCGCTTTTGCGCTGGAACTGACCGAAATCCGCGAGATGTTCGAACTGCGCTCGGCCGCCGCCTTCGCCGCCCTGCCGGAAGACAGCCCGGTGTGGGCCGACCTCGACCTGCTGGAGGATGAGCATCGCCTGCTGGCGCGCGAGATCGCCATGCGCTTCAACGAATTCTCGGAGCTCGACGAGCGCTTTCACCGGCTGATCCACCGCGCGTCGCACAATCGCTTCATCGTCGATTTCTACGACGTCATCGCCATGATCTTCCACTACCACTATCAGTGGAACAAGGCGCAGGAGCGCGAGCGCAACGAAGTGGCGGTCGCGGAACACCTAGCCTATATCGCGGCGCTCAAATCGCGCGATCTCGGCAAGGTAGACACCGCCTGCCGCAAGCATCTGAAGTCCGCGCGGCACACGCTGCTGACGTCGATTCCAGAAGGCCAGCAAGCGTAGCGAGCTTTAGGTTGTTGCATTAAAGCGCCGCGTTGCCGCAGTGGGGATTTGGCGATTTTCCGACCGCCGGCCGCGTGCTAGATATCTGGCCGTTGCTGCGTGAGGAGGCAGGCGTTTGAACATCCGGCGGAGACGATGGAGCATGCCGTCGGCATTCGCCGCGGCCTATTTGCTCGTGCTCCAGTCAGTGCTTGGCGCATTCGCCTTTGGCATCGGGCCGGATGCTTCGCAACGCGACGCTTTCGGCAACGTCATTTGCACCCAGGAGGGCGCTGCCCAGCGTCCCGGCGGCGATCCACACCAGCAGCACATGCCGGCTTGCTGTATGCCTGGCTGCGGCATGGCCTCGGCTGTCTACGCGCCGCCGCCCGCTGCCGCCACGTTGCCCGGCAATTTTCCCGTCGAAATCGTCGCCTTTGTGCTGCCGGCGTTCAGGCATCTCGACTTTGCCCGCGACCGCTCTCCGTCGAATCCGCGCGCGCCTCCGGTGACGGCCTGATCCGTCCCAGTTCGCCTTGCGGAATATTTCGCGGGCGAATTCGTTCAACATCGAAACTGTTCGCGACCGGCCGACGGCGCGATTTCTCAGTTCCTGGAGCTATCATGTCTCACACTTTCCGCACGCGGCTCGGCCGCAACAGCCGCTTCCTGCGCAGCTTCGAGGAGCGACTCGGCGTCACCGTGTTCCTCCTCGCCCTGCTGTTCGTCAGCGCCCAGGCCGTTTTCGCGCATGAGTTCAGGGTTGGCGACCTCGAGGTCGTGCATCCCTGGTCGCGCGCCACACCGCCCGGCGCCAAAGTCGCCGGCGGCTACTTCACCATAACCAACACCGGCAGTTCGCCGGACCGGCTGTTGTCGATCTCCTCGGATATTTCGGCCAAGGCCGAACTGCATGAAATGGGCGTCAAGGACGGCGTCATGACCATGCGGCCGGTCAGCGGCCTCGAAATCCCGGCCGGCGGCAAGGTCGCGCTGGCTCCCGGCGGTTATCACTTGATGTTAGTCGGCCTCAAGCGTCAGCCCAAACAAGGCGAGACGTTTTCCGCTGCGCTGACCTTCGAAAAGGCTGGCACGGTCGCCGTCGAGTTCACGGTGGAAGGCATGGGCGAAACGGGCGGCATGCACGACCATGCCAATTGATCCGGCCAGATCCGCTCAATTCAAACTCGAGGAACCATCATGAACAATTATCTTCTGTCGGCCGGCGTGTTTTTCGTCCTGGGGACAAGTGCTGCCTTTGCCCACATTACGCTGGAAGCGCAGGAGGCGGCGGTCGGTTCGACCTACAAGGCCGTCCTGCGCGTGCCGCATGGGTGTGAAGGCAAGGCGACGACCGCCGTGCGCGTGCAGATCCCGGAGGGAGTGATTTCAGTTAAGCCGATGCCGAAGGCCGGCTGGACGCTGCAGGTCAAGAACGGCAGATACGAGAAATCCTATCAGCTCCATGGTCAAGAGGTGTCCAGCGGCGTCAAGGAAGTGAATTGGAGCGGCGGCAGCCTGCCGGACGAATTCTACGACGAATTCGTCTTCCGCGGCACACTGGCGGCGGATCTGCCGGCCGGCCAAACGCTCTACTTCCCGGTGGTGCAGGAATGCGACGGCGCCGCCGAACGCTGGATCGAGATACCAGCGGCCGGCCAGGATGAGGACGCGCTGGAATATCCGGCGCCCGGCCTCAAGCTTGCGCCGAAGCTATGATTTTTTGGCGGCGCGCCTTGTTCGAAAGAGTGCGCCGCTGTTTTGTGCCGTGACATGAGTGCTGCATCCCTGCTGCGAACGGTCTGCACAACCGGCCGATTTGCGATCTGCCTGCTGGCTGCGATCGTGCTGCTTGCCGCCATTGCCGCGCCAGGTCAGGCCTTCGCCCACGCGGCGCTGGTCACAACCGAGCCGACGGACGGCGCCGTGCTGGCGCAGAGCCCCGCGCAGTTCTCGCTGACCTTCAGCGAGCCGGTGTCACCGCTGATGCTGACCTTGGTGCGGCCCGATGGAACGCCGGTTCCGCTGACGTCCTTTCGGCTCAATGGCCAGACGCTCGACATCGACAATCCGCAACGGCTCGGATCCGGCACGCATGTGCTGAGCTGGCGGGTGATCTCCGCCGATGGCCATCCGGTCGGCGGCTCGGTGCTGTTTTCGATCGGCGCGCCGAGTGCGGCGCCGGCCGTCGCCGAAGCTGTCGACCGGGGTCTGAGGTCGGCAATCTGGATCGGCAAGGTCTTTCTCTATGTCGGCCTGTTTCTCGGCGTCGGCGGCGCCTTTGCCATCGCCTGGCTGGCGCAAGGCGGGCGTTCCGGCCGGCGCTTCGTCATCGCCGCGATCCTGTGCGGCCTCGTCGCGGCGCCGTTATCGCTCGGCTTGCAGGGGCTGGACGCGCTCGGTGCACCGCTCGCCCGGCTGGCGCAGCCAGGCGTCTGGCAGGCCGGGCTCGCCACCAGCTTCGGCTGGACGGTGCTGGTTGCGCTGGTGGCGCTCGGGCTTGGCCTGCTGTCGCTGGTCGGGCCGCGCGGCGGCGCAAAGCTGTTTGCCTTTGCCGGCCTGGCCGGTGTCGGCGCCGCCCTTGCCGCCAGCGGACATGCAAGTGCCGCCGAACCGCAATGGCTGACAAGGCCGATGGTGTTTCTGCACGGCGCCGGCATTGCATTCTGGGCCGGGGCGCTGGCGCCGCTCGGTCTTGCCATGCGGCGGAGGCCGGCCGAAGCAGCGCCTTTCCTGCACCGGTTTTCCCTGGGGATACTGCCCGTCGTGGCCGTGCTTGCGGCCACTGGCTTCGTGCTGGCCGTCATCCAGGTGCAGGCGCCCGCAGCTTTGCTCGAGACCGCCTATGGCCGGCTGCTGCTGGTCAAGCTGGCGCTGCTGTTGTTTCTGTTCATTCTGGCCGCCATCAACCGCTGGAAGCTGACCGGTCCGGCGGAAGCGGGAGAGACGGAAGTACAGAAGAGGCTGGTCCGCTCGATCGGCATTGAGATGCTGACCGTTCTGGCGATTTTTGGCGTCGCCGCCGGCTGGCGCTTCACGCCGCCGCCACGCGCCCTGGCGATCGCAGCGGCGCAGCCGGCGTCGGTGCATATCCACACGCCGAAGGCGATGGCCGACCTCAGCATCACACCCGGCCATGTTGGACCGGTTGCCGCCTCGATCGTCATCATGACCGGAGATTTCGGCCCGCTCGACGCTGAACAAGTGACGCTGGTGCTGTCAAAACCCGATGCCGGGATCGAGCCGATCAAGCGCGCGGCGACAAAGCCAGGCGACGGCACCTGGCGCGTCGACGGTCTCGTCGTCCCGGTTCCCGGCCGATGGACGGCACGGCTCGATATTCTCGTCTCGGCTTTCGAGATGGTGAAGATAGAGGCGCCGATCGACATCAGGCCTTGAGGACAAGCTGCAACACAATTCGGCGAGTGCGGTTGACGCGGCCCTGAAGGCCCGTCAATCATCCGGCAAGAATGGCATCCCGACAAGAATGGTCGTCGCCACAATGCGCGGCCTCAACAAAAGATCCGAAAGCAGGGAAGAAACGATGGAAAAAGCCGAAATCGGCCTGATCGGCCTTGGCACGATGGGCTCCAACCTGGCGCTCAACATCGCCGAGAAGGGGCACCGCATAGCCGTTTTCAACCGCACCGCGGCACGCACCGACGCCTTTGTCGAGAATGCCGGGGCGCTGAAGAATATGGTGGTGCCCTGCTACAGCCTGGAGGAACTCGCCGCCGCCATCCGGCCGCCGCGACCGATCATCATCATGGTGCTGGCCGGCAAGCCGGTCGATGAGCAGATCGCGGCACTGCGCGGCGTGCTATCGGCCAACGACATCGTCATCGATGCCGGCAACGCCAATTTCCGCGACACGATGCGGCGCTTCTCCGAGCTTTCCGATTCGGGTCTCACCTTCATCGGCATGGGCGTGTCCGGCGGCGAGGAGGGCGCGCGCCATGGACCGTCGATCATGGTCGGCGGCACGGAACAGTCCTGGAAACGCGTCGAAAAGGTGCTGACCGCCATTTCGGCCAAGTTCAGGGATGAGCCCTGTGCCGCATGGCTTGGCACCGATGGCGCCGGGCATTTCGTCAAGACCATCCATAACGGCATCGAATATGCCGACATGCAGATGATCGCCGAGATCTACGGCATCTTGCGCGACGGCTTAAGCATGGGGCCGAAGGAGATCGCACAGGTGTTTGCCGGCTGGAACAAGGGCCGGCTCAACTCCTACCTGATCGAGATCACCGCCAAGGTGCTGGACGCCGACGATCCGAAGACAGGCAAGCCGGTGGTCGATATCATCCTCGACCGCGCCGGCCAGAAGGGCACCGGCAAATGGTCGGTCATCGAGGCGCAGCAGCTCGGCATTCCGGCCACCGCGATCGAGGCCGCGGTGGCGGCGCGTGTCCTGTCGTCGATCAAGGACGAGCGCCTGGCCGCCGAAAGGGCCTATGGCAAAGGCGGCGTGACCAGGATTTCCGCAGACAAGGACGCGCTTCTTGGCGATCTCGAACTGGCGCTGTTCGCCGGCAAGATCGCTGCCTATGCGCAAGGCTTCGCGGTGATGAGCGGCGCGTCGAAGGAGTTCAACTGGAACCTGCCGATGCCGACCATCGCCAAGATCTGGCGGGCAGGCTGCATCATCCGCTCGCAATTGCTGGACACCATGGCGGAAGCCTTCGGCAGCGGCGGGGCGGCCACCAATCTTTTGATGGCACCGGCCTTCATCGCGATGATGCAGGAGGCGCATCCATCGCTCCGGCGTATCGTGGCAAGGGCGTCGGAGGCTGGCTCGCCGGTGCCGGCGCTGTCGTCGGCGCTTGCTTATTTCGACAGCTACCGCCAGGGCCGCGGCACCTCGAACCTGATTCAGGCGCAACGCGATTTCTTCGGCGCGCACGGCTTCGAGCGCATCGACGGGCCGGGCGCGTTCCATGGCCCGTGGGGGAGCGGAGCGGCAGGTTAGCGCGGAATTCGGTCGTTTAAGTTGTGCCCCCGCCGTTTCTAAAAGCGGCCGTGCGCTCACCTCTCGTGCGCCAGCAACATCATTGACCTGAAGTCTGAGGCTCTGTTCAAAGAGCCACATGGAGGGACGCTCGGCGAGCATCCTTCGAAATGAGAAGGGCGAAAGATGGCCAACAGCGATCCGAACCGCGATGGCTTGGACGATGACTTGCGTGACAAGCTGGTCGCCATCGGCAAAGGGGTTGCAGGCGCCATCCCGTTCGCTGGCGGCGTCCTGGCGGAAGTCGTCGGCATGGTTATCCCCGGGCAGCGAGCCGATCGCATAGCTGCATATCTGCAGGCGTTGGCTTCGCGGGTCGAAGATTTAGCGACGGAGATTAGAGATGGTCTTGCGTCCAATGCTGAGAAGATCGACTTAATCGAAGAAGGCGGCTTCCAGTCGGCAAGGGCAACCTCGCAGGAACGGATCGATCAAATCATCGAGGCGGTGAGTCGAGGGCTGAGCGAGGACGATGCTGACGTCCTCCGGAGGAAACGGCTCCTGCTGATTTTGGGCGAGTTAGACGATGACGAGGTCACCCTACTTAACGCCTACGGCAGATCATACGCGGGAGCGGATCGCGAAGCGTTTGACAGGGTTAATCGTCCGAAGCCGCCGCATCTACAATCCTCGCCATCGGTGATCGATCAAAACCAACTTTATGAGCTTGGGAAGAGGCACTTAGTCCGACTTGGATTGCTCAAGAAGAGCTATGGCAACGTGAAAAAGGGGGAAATTCCCGAGTTTGATGCCCGTGAAGGTGATTTCAAGCATCGTTTGGAAGTGTCGCATTTGGGTCGGATGTTGCTACGAGAGATCGGAATGGAGACGCCATTCGATGCCCAGCAGGCGGACCGTTAAGCGCCCAAAACCGGACCAAGCGAAGGTTCTCGACTGTTCCCGCAAAGGGACGATGTCAAGCGGCGGAATGTATCGGTGCCGAAGTCGAGCGACCGAAGGTCGTGACGAGAGGGCGCGTTCTAGCGCCGCCGCCCGATCAACTGTTCGGCTCCCTCGCCGGACACCACCCAGCGCGATTGTTGAACCTCTCAGATGTCGCCGGCATCCCCGTCGCGCCGCTCGCCCTCGGGGTCATTTGCTCGCAGAATGCGCAGCGGCCCTATGCCAAGTCTTTGCGCCGCCGGCTCGACGATCGCGTTACGTTCATATGCGAACAGATCGTTCGCCCGGCACCGCGTAAACTCGCTCATACTGTCCGGATTGACTAACGCCCAGGCTTCGTCAGAAATGAGGTGGCGCTGGCGCGTGGCGTGGTCCAAGCGACGTTCCAGAAGCTGAAGCTTGAACTCCGAGGTATAGCCTGGCTCAACGAGAAAACGCGCACCCTGACTGCCGCGTTCAACGCCGATCAACGACAGGAACGGGAACGCCTCGCCACCGAATGTGGCGATCAGATCATCGCCTGCACTTGGCGACAGTTCGTTAGCCCGCGCGGCCAACGCGAACATTAATGCTTTGACTCGCGCCGCTCGGAAATCGCTCTTGACCTCTGCGATGCTGCGCACAGCCGGGGGCTCGCGCAGGGACCACTCGAAGAAGCCGGTGTTCACAAACGCCCGCAAGTCGGCAATTGCGTTCTCCGACTGGCGCCCGGTTCCACCGAACAATTCCGAATAGGCCGAAATCCATACCCAGTCCTGTAGCCGCTCGGTATAGTCTTCGACGTTGCGCTGCAGCAGTGCGGTCGCGATCGCGATGATCTGAATACGGTACGGCACAAGCGTCGGATTGGTTATGCCGAATGTGGCACGGAAGAACTTCGCCGTTTGCCCAAGACATTCAAAGGTGCGATCGAGAACGAGTGGGTCCTGTCGCAGCCTCTTGCTGACCTCATCTGGGTTAGTCTTGTAGATGTCCGCCCCCAAATTGAGCTTGAGGCAGCGCAAGACGATATCGGAATCGAGGCCCTGCCAGCCATAGGGCGCAAGAAGTTCCTTGCGCAGCTCCTGGTCTCGCTTGAGCAGGTCGAAGGTGGGGGAATAGGTGAGCGCATTTAGCATGTGCAGTTCGCTCATGTCGGCGCCACGGCTGTTGATGCGCTCGAAGCTTTTGGTGACGACCTCCAGGCTGGCACTGTTCAGGGTGATAATCGGCACTTTGTACTGGCGAAATGCTGACGCGACCTCGTCGGCCCGGTCGATGCGCCGCTCGTCCACGAGATCGCGCTGGAAGCGAAGCAGCTCCCGGCTCTGCAGGATCATATTGAGGGGCAAGTAGCGTGACGGATCACTCTTCAGCCCCCCTTGCGGGATGTCGACTGACCTGACGAAGCAATCGACATCAGCTTCCGCATCGAGATCGGCATACACCACGAAATCGCGCAGCTCGACGTCGCGCTCTTCGTCAAAACCGCTCCAGCTCTGCGTCGCGCGGAGCGCGCCATAGAGCGTGGAAATGCGCTGAACGCCATCCATCAGGTAGCGGCCTTCGCCCAAAATCGGCGTCGTCGGGAGCGGGTGCGGCCCAAGCTGGTCGTAGCAACCAATCTCCCTATTAGGCGTAGCCCAGATCATTAGGGCGCCTATAGGCAATCCCGCGAAAATGCTTTCGAAGAACTCCTTGCGCTGCGCCCAGCGCCAGACAAGCGGTCGTTGGAATCGCGGAATGCGAATCCGGCCCTGCGCGATATCATCCAAGACGGAGGTCAGAAAGACGACGGTCGGATCAGCCGAGAAGGTATCACGCATAGGGAACCCGAATCCAGTCTGCTATGTCTTTGATGGTGGCCTGCACGCCCGGATCGATCTCTTCTTTAGTGGCCCATCCGTATATCTCATCCATGAAGGTATCATAGACTGAGGAGATGTTATCATCGATCCACTCGCGCAGCGTCGCGTGATCGATTTCCGAAATGCCTTGATACAGCGACGCGACCTGCGCGCTGGGGACCTTATCCCAGCCGGCTTTCATGCGAAAATGGTGACGTTGATCAACGCTCATACGGCCGAATGCTTCAATTTTCTTGCTGCGCTCCGATCGCTTCCGCAGATCGTGCGTCGTCCAACTCCACAAGGCCTTGCGAGGCAGGTAATTTTCGATCGCTCGCCTGACGAGGCAGTGATAGGCAAGATGCACGCTTTCGCAGAAGGCGATCATCGCCTCAGCGTCGCGGCTGCGATGTCCAGGAACCTCGCCATCACTGTCGAACAAGGCACGGTTTGTTCTCGGATCAAGCAAACTGCGCTCGGCAAGTTCTTGGAGTGACACGCGCAGTTCACCCAATCCGCCTCGGCTTTCGAACGAGATGATCCTGCGCTTCTCCCAATCGAGAAACGTCGCGCGCTGTTCAGGCGGCATCATCGATAGAAGAAACCGCCGATCGTTCCTGCCGTTCTCGAGCCACAGTGCCGACGTTCTGTCGGCCAGATCAATCGCCTCACGCAAGCTAACTTTCGCCAGCGGCTTGGCTTTCGGGTCGGGCGCCACGTCCGCGACCATCTTGCGCAGCCGAAAAACTGCGGCATCCTTGGCAGCCCAGCTAACCGCATTGAGCCAGTCCTGCTGGCGGCGTCCATCGGTCTGCTTGAACCATGCGTTTGTGAGCGATGATTCCGGATTAAGCGCGTCGATATAGCAGCGATTGTAGCGTGCCCGATCGAGCAGGGCTTCGAGGTCAGGCCACTGCGCAGGGGAACCGAGAATGGTATCGCTGATCAAGAACTGCATCAGGATTAGGACGGATCAATTCTGAGCTGCGCGAGCCGCCGGGCTTGATCGAGCGTCTCGCGAAAAACCCCTTGCGGCCATCCCCCTACCGCGAAGCCTTCTTCGTCAAAGGTGATCGG
This sequence comes from Mesorhizobium sp. WSM4815, assembly GCF_055811575.1. Taxonomy (NCBI): domain Bacteria; kingdom Pseudomonadati; phylum Pseudomonadota; class Alphaproteobacteria; order Hyphomicrobiales; family Phyllobacteriaceae; genus Mesorhizobium; species Mesorhizobium sp. WSM4815. The sequence goes on from NZ_JBVVQS010000090.1 coordinate 23,767, forward strand.
CCTGAGCGAGGTTCCGTTCTCATCGGCCGACACCCAGTAGACGATAACGTCCTGCGGTCGAACGCGCTTTTCGACTATGCCTATCTGCACCGACAGTAACATGCTTTCGGCATGGGTTTCGATCACGTGGCGCGCGTTCGAGCCTTTGGCGATACAATCAATGATCTCGTCCGCTAAATGTACCGAGGCTGCCGGGTGCAAGTGCAGCTCCGGCTGCTCGAACGCGAGGATCGCGTTGTCGCCAAGTTGGCCGAGTAGCGCTTGATGGCAGAGCATCACGACCGGTAACGCTTGAGCGATGCCTTCACCCACATCGCGAACCGCGATGTGACGACCTGCGGCAGTGATCACATTGAATGGAAAGAAGCGCCGGTTGAACGCGATAGCCTCATCGCTCTGAGCGAAGCTCAACGTTGATTGACAGGCTTTTTCTAGCCACTTCGACACCGCGTCCGCGTCCGCGGCACCGTCTCCGGCAGAGGCACTGATCCGTATCGCCTCGGCGACACCTGAACCGTCGGGATTGATTCTACCATCGGCACTTGTCCGCAGCTCGAACATGCGCGGGACCGCAGCGCGCACGGCTCCCAACCAGTGAACCGAGGAGGCAAAAGCCGCGAGGCTTTCGCACAGGATTCCAGCCACGCGCTTACCTTCTTCGGTGTCCGCTTCGACCGGACGCAATCCTGCCAGCTTCCATTGCGAAGCTTGCCCGTTGCTGATGACCTCGAATGCTCCACGGCCTTCATCGGCCAAGCCACCGGAAAATGCTTGGCCATCGACCTTAGCTTCGAATTCGCCGATTACCTCGCCGTCTGCGCCCAGATCGCGCAGCGTCACATCGTATTGAACGTCACCCCAGTCGAATCCGAACTGCAGTCCCGCCGCGACCTGACCGTTATGGATAAGATCCTGAAAGACGGCTTCCCTCAGCGCCGGTGACGCATAGTCGAGTACTGCCGCTTTGCGCTGCTTGTGCAGTGCCGAGGCGGCTAGGATCGGCAACAGTCGTAGCGCTGCGCTCTTGCCCACACTATTCAGTCCGAACAGGAGAGTGAGCGGCTTTAACTCAAGCTGCTGTTTGTGCTCAAACGCCCGATATCTGGAAAAAGTGACAGCATGGACGGCTCGCTGGTCTTTCACCTGATACTCTCCATTCATACCCTCACGCGACCGCCTGATCGGTGTCGCAATGGAGCGCAGGACGTTGGCCCAGCGGCAGTGTCACGTCAACGAAATCGGCTGCTTCTATCGCCACGATGCCTACTTCGTAGCGATATTTTCGAATTGGACTAGAGGGGAACAACGGAAACCAGGGCGTTGCGACGCCCAGACGTCCTTCTCCGCTTTCCGGAGCGAAGGGCAGCTTTGCTGATCTACCTGCCCGTAAGCTGTCGGACGGCAAACGGCCCCAAGGCTGTCAGTCAGCAACGCGCATTTTGCACCGGTGGAATCACTTGGCGTCGCAGAAATGCGGCTAACCGGAGCCGCGATAGGCCACAACCTCGCCAGGCACGCTCAGGCTCTGCAAGGAGCCAGGTGTTGCGCCGCCGCCATTCGGCCGCCGCGGCCGATCATCATCATGGTGCTGGCCGGCAAGCCGGTCGACGAGCAGATCGCGGCACTGCGCGGCGTGCTGTCGGCGAACGACATCGTCATCGATGCCGGCAACGCCAATTTCCGTGACACGATGCGGCGCTTCTCCGAGCTTTCCGATTCGGGTCTCACCTTCATCGGCATGGGCGTGTCCGGCGGCGAGGAGGGCGCGCGCCATGGACCGTCGATCATGGTCGGCGGCACGGAACAGTCCTGGAAACGCGTCGAAAAGGTGCTGACCGCCATTTCGGCCAAGTTCAGGGATGAGCCCTGTGCCGCATGGCTTGGCACCGATGGCGCCGGGCATTTCGTCAAGACCATCCATAACGGCATCGAATATGCCGACATGCAGATGATCGCCGAGATCTACGGCATCTTGCGCGACGGCTTAAGCATGGGGCCGAAGGAGATCGCACAGGTGTTTGCCGGCTGGAACAAGGGCCGGCTCAACTCCTACCTGATCGAGATCACCGCCAAGGTGCTGGACGCCGACGATCCGAAGACAGGCAAGCCGGTGGTCGATATCATCCTCGACCGCGCCGGCCAGAAGGGCACCGGCAAATGGTCGGTCATCGAGGCGCAGCAGCTCGGCATTCCGGCCACCGCGATCGAGGCCGCGGTGGCGGCGCGCGTGCTGTCGTCGATCAAGGACGAGCGCCTGGCCGCCGAAAACGCCTATGGCAATGGCGGCGCGACCAGCATTTCCGGAGACAGGGACGCGCTTCTTGGCGATCTCGAACTGGCGCTGTTCGCCGGCAAGATATCTGCCTATGCGCAAGGCTTTGCGGTGATGAGCGGCGCATCGAAGGAATTCAACTGGAACCTGCCGATGCCGACCATCGCCAAGATCTGGCGGGCAGGCTGCATCATCCGCTCGCAATTGCTGGACACCATGGCGGAAGCCTTCGGCAGCGGCGGGGCGGCCACCAATCTTTTGATGGCACCGGCCTTCATCGCGATGATGCAGGAGGCGCATCCATCGCTGCGGCGCATCGTGGCAAGGGCGTCGGAAGCCGGCTCGCCGGTGCCGGCGCTGTCGTCGGCGCTTGCCTATTTCGACAGCTATCGCCAGGGCCGCGGCACCTCGAACCTGATCCAGGCGCAACGAGATTTCTTCGGCGCGCACGGCTGCGAGCGCATCGACGGGCCGGGCGCGTTCCATGGCCCTTGGGGGAGCGGAGCGGCAGGTTAGCGCCTAATGTCGGTCGTAAGAATCACCTTGCCGGCCCGGGAAGCAGATATTGTGCGTGACCAGCTAGAGGTCGTGGTCGCGCGAGAAGTCGTCGTTACAACTGGTTTGTGAAACCTGACATCGCTTCACAGGGTCCACGGGGTTGCCGTCGAAACGTGCTCAGGCTGATGCTCGCCGAATGATCCTGAACCCGATGTCGATGACGTTCTCCGCCTGCTCCTCGCCGCGGAAGCGCGACAGGATGGCCTCGGCGGCGGCAGCGCCGAGCGCTTCGCGGTCGACGCGTACGGTGGTCAGCGCAGGTTCCACCGCGGCGGCATAGTCCTGGTCTCCGAACCCGATCACCGCCACGTCGCCCGGTACGGAAAGTCCTCGCGCAAGCGCCTCGATTAGGACGCCGTGCGCGAGCAGATCGGAACTGCAGAACACGACGCCGTCCGAAAAGCCTTCCCGCAGCAGGCGCGAAAGCCCGGCCCGGCCGTTGGCCAGAGTCGCCGGCGCGTCGAAAGCCGCTTTCAGGACGGCATGGCCGCTACTCCGCTCGAAGCGGTCCGAGAACGCCTGCTGGCGCCGGCGCGCCCGCTCGTCGCCGGCCGACACGCAGGCCGCGCGCGGGTAGCCTGCGTCGATCGCGAAGTCGGCCGCCGCGCGGCCCGCCTCGACATGCGAGAAGCCGACGCAGATGTCGATCGGCGTGGTGCTGATGTCCCAGACCTCGACGACCGGAATGCCCGCCGCCAGCAGCATGCGCCGCGCCTGCGCGGAGTGGTGAATGCCCGTGAGCAGCATCGCGTCGGGCCGGCGCGAAAGGTGGGTGGCGATGAACGCCTCCTCGTCGCCGGGGTCGAAACCCGTCTCCGACAGCAGAATCTGGTAGCCGCGCGCGCGCATGCGTTCGTTGAACGAGGTGATCATCGAGGCGTAGACGATGTTCGAGATCGACGGAACCAGCGCCGAAACCAGCATGCTCCTCTGGGAGGCGAGCGCGCCGGCGAGCGCATTCGGAACGAAGCCGGTGACGCGGATCGCCTCGTGGATGCGCCGAAGCGTCTCAGCAGAGACCTTTGAGGGTTCGGAAAGCGCGCGCGAGACCGTGACCTGCGAGACGCCGGCCATACGGCCGACCGTCTGCATGGTCACCGCCCCTGACGAGCGTCTGCGCCTGGCGCGAGTCGAAGTCTCCTCCACAACCATGTACGACTTATTTCTTCGGCCGGCCCGAAAGGCAAGTTTCAACCGGCGGCGAGCTTCTCCGCGCGCTGGCGGCGGCCGATGACGACCGAAACCGCAATCGACGCCACGATCAGGACCCACAGGAAGGCTGCGATCCAGCTCTTGGTGAAGAAGATCGTCAGGTCGCCAAACGACTCCAGGCTCTTGACGAAGTAGATTTCGGCCGAAGGCCCGAGGATGAAACCGATGATGAACGGAGCGGTTTCGAGCCCCAGCTTGACGCCGATCCAGCCCGCGACGCCGAAGAAGAGCAGCGTCCAGACGTCGAACATGATGCCGTAGTTGATTGTATAGGCGCCGATGACGCACATCATCAGGATCACCGGATAGAGGATCGCCTTCGGAATCGCCACCGCCAGCGAGAACCAGCGGATCGCGTAGTACATCATCGCGAACGTGACCAGGTTGGCGAGCAGCATCGCGATGATCATCGAGTTCCACGTTTCCGGATGCTGGCCTATGAACAGGGGCCCGACCTGGATGCCCTGAAGCGCGAAGGCGCCGATCAGAAGGGCAGTGGTCGAATCTCCCGGTATCCCGAGCGACAGCAGCGGCACCAGCGCTCCGCCGGTCAACGCGTTGTTGCTCGTCTCCGAAGCGATGACGCCCGCCGGTTCGCCCTTGCCGAACGTCTCGGGATGCGACGAACTCGTCTTCGCCGCCGTATAGGCGAGGATCGACGCCGCCGACCCGCCGATCCCCGGCAGGATGCCGACAAAGGTGCCGATGCCCGACGAGCGGATGAGATTGATCGTCTGGCCCCGAAATATCGACCACGAGAACTTCGACCTGCCGCCCGACTCCAGTTCCTTGACCGAAGGCCCCTTCGGCATGCCGATCTCGGCCTCCTCCAGCACCGTCGTCAGCCCGAACAGCGCGATCAGCACCGGCAGCAGCGCGAAGCCGCCGTAGAGGGTGTCCTCCATGCCGGGCGGGATCAACCGGAAATGGCCGTTGCCGCCATCGGTCACGTCATAGACCCCGACGAGGCTGACAAAGATGCCCAGGAAGCCCGAGAAGATGCCCAGCAGCATGTCGCTCGACAGCGCGCCCATCACCGTCAGCGCGAACAGGATGATCAGGAACTTTTCGACGTAGGAGAAGCGGATCGCGAAATCGGCCAGCCACGGCGTGAACAGATAGAGCGCCGCCAGCGAGATCAGGCCGCCGATCAGTGAACCGATGATGGCGATGCGCATCGCCTGCTCGCCTTTGCCCTGACGGGCCATCTGGAAGCCGTCGAACGTGGTCGCGACCGACGACGGCGTGCCGGGTATGCCGATGAGGATCGCCGGCACCACCCCGCCTGAGATGCCGCCGACATAGAGACCGATTAGCAGGGCGAGGCCGTTCTCGAGCCCAAGCGAGTAGGTCATCGGCAGGCAGACGGCCACCGCCATCGTCGCCGTCAGGCCGGGAATGACGCCGAAGACGATACCGATAGCCGTTCCGCCGGCGATCAGCAGCACAAACAGAGGCGTGACGAAACCGAACATTTCCATTGGGTTCTCCCTGTCAGGGCAGCGTCAGGAAGAAGACGTGCGCGAACACCCACCACACCAGCACGGGTGCGGCGAGCGCCACCACGCCAAGCACGATGACGGCGGACCTTGTACGCTCCTGCAGGTAGAGCAGCCCGCTGAGCGCCACGAACGGGATGGAGCAGATTAGGAAGCCCATGCCCGTGTTGGGCCAGATGTCACCGACAGGGACCATCAGCAGGAAATAAACCAGCGTCAAAGCGATCGTCCCGAAGAAGCGCGGCTTGTCCATCGCCGCCAAGGTCTGCGACCAGTACCGGCCGGCGCCGGCGATCGCCTGCCGGCGCGTGATGAGAATGGCCATCCCCAGCGCAAGCAGAATGCCGCCGATCAGTGTCGGAAACACCAGGTGCGAGGTCTGGAAATCGATCGTGACGCGCGTAAAATCGCCCATCTGCCGTGTGCTCCTCCATGCGCGAGCAGCGTCCGGCCTGCGTGCAGGCCGGACGAAAGACTATACCCCTAGAGCAAGCCGCCCAATTGGCGGCTCGCTCCAGCTTTTTGTTTTCGCATCGGTTTTGCTGAAAACCGGCATCCACTTTTCGGCACGATGCTCTAGCCCTTCAGCTTCTCGATGATCGAGGCCACTGTATCCCGCTTGGACGTCAGATGCGCCTTCGCCTCGGCCTGAGGCAGGTAGTTGGGGAGGAAAAAGGCCTTGGTCTGCCGCTTCTGGATCTCGCCGGCGGCGTAGATTTCCTTCAGCGCGGCGTCGATCTCGGACGCCATGGCGGCGTCCATCTCCTTGTTGAACAGCAGGAAAAACTCCTTGTCGAACGTGAAATCCTTGCTGCCGTCGAGCGTGACGCTGGTCTGGGGGCTGGTGAATTTGAGCATTTCTTCCCGGCTCGTGCCACCCATCCCCGCCTCGGGGGCCTGCGCCAATGTCTCGGGACGCGCGGTGATCCAGACGAAGCGCATCGCGGTGCGGTCGTCTTCCGGCAGTTGCGTGAACTGCTCGTTGGCCTGGATCGAACCGTTGATCACGTCGGCCAGGTCGTCCCACATCGCCTGGTTCTTGTCGGCCTGCGAGCCGGTGTTGACCGCCACGATGTTGGCTTCCGATCCCGGATTGCGCACGCGGGCAGCATTGCGCATGCCGGTGAAACCGATCTCCGAGACGCCGCCCGGCTGGATGGCGACGCGAACCTTCTCGCCTTTTGCGGCTGCCGCGAAAACGTCCTCCATCGACTGATACGGGGACTTCTTGGGAACGAGGAAGCAGTCGCCGGGGTTGATCGCCACAGTCGGTCCGATCGCGAAATCGGCGAAGGCATCGGGGACGCCCGGCACTCCGTAGAGATAGGAGAGGTAAATCTGGTCGTGGTGCAGCATGATCGTCGTGCCGCGGGAATCGCGGCCGGTGGCGTTCAGCGCCTCACTGGTGCCCACCGGGTCGACGCGAATGTTCACGCCCAGCTTCTGCGCCAGCGCTTCGGCGGCGATCGACGAGTTTTGGTAGGTGTCGCCGCCCGTCGAAGTCGAACCGATGACCATTCGGATGTTGCGCGGCAGGCTCTGCGCACGCGCGACGAACGGGCTCGCCAGCGCGACGGCGGCCCCGGCTCCTGTTGCGAGAAGGGATCTGCGGGTCAGTTTCATGATGTCCTCCCTGGGCCGCGGAACCCGCGGCGCGATCTCAGGGTCGCGCGGCAATCTCCCACTGCCGCACAACCCGCTCCCATGCGCATCTATGTTAGCGCATACATCCTCATGCACGAAAACGAGCGTTTCTGTCAACCGTACCGACATTGGCGGGTAGAAATTCTGTCCTACGCGGACGCATCAAATTGACAAACATGAATGTTACCGCATACATCGAGCGATACGCGTGGAGGATGTCATGCCCGACGACAACCGCAGAACACCGGCGTCGCTGCGGTCGGCGCGCTGGTTTGCGCCGGACGATCTGCGCAGCTTCGGCCACCGGTCGCGGCTGATGCAGCTCGGTTATTCCGAGGAGGATTTTCGCGACAGGCCGGTGATCGGGGTTCTCAACACCTGGTCGGAGCTCAACTCCTGCCACGCGCATTTTCGCGAGCGGGCGCAGGACGTGAAGCGCGGCGTCGCTCAGGCGGGCGGGTTCGCCGTCGAATTGCCTGCACTGTCGGTCGACGAGAGCTTCACCAAGCCGACCTCGATGCTCTATCGCAACATGCTGGCGATGGAGACGGAGGAGATGATCCGCTCGCATCCGCTCGACGGCGTGGTGCTGATGGGCGGGTGCGACAAGACCACGCCGGGGCTGGTGATGGGCGCGCTCAGCGCCGGTGTGCCGATGATCTTCCTTCCCGCCGGCCCGATGCTGCGCGGCAACTACGCCGGCAAGGCGCTGGGCTCCGGTTCGGATGCCTGGAAATTCTGGGACGAGAGGCGTGCGGGCAAGATTTCGGATGACGAGTGGACGGGTATCCAGGGCGGCATCGCGCGGTCGGCCGGCGTTTGCATGACGATGGGCACGGCCTCGACGATGACCGCGATCACGGAAGCGCTGGGGCTGTCGCTGCCGGGCGCTTCCTCGATACCCGCCGTCGATTCGGACCACCAGCGCATGTCGGCAGCATGCGGACGGCGCATCGTCGACATGGTTTGGGACGACCTCACCCCCGATAAGATCGTCACCGCGGCAGCCGTCAGGAACGCGGCTATCGTCGCGATGGCCACCGGCTGTTCGACGAACGCCGTGGTTCACCTCATCGCGATGGCGCGCCGCGCCGGCGTGCCGCTGACTCTCGACGATCTTGACGCGCTCGGCCGTGCCACCCCGCTCATCGCCAACGTCCGCCCCGCCGGCAAGGACTACCTGATGGAGGATTTTCACTACGCCGGCGGCCTCCGTGCGCTGATGGCGCAATTAAGCGAGCGGCTCGACCTTTCCACGCTGACGGTCACCGGCAAATCGCTCGGCGAAACGCTCGAGGGCGCGCAGGTGTGGAACGACGACGTGATCCGCCCGCTGTCCAACCCGGTCTATTCAGAAGGGTCGCTCGCCGTGCTGCGCGGCAACCTCTGCCCAGATGGCGCCGTCATCAAGCCGGCCGCCTGCGACCCTCGATTCCATATTCACGAAGGCCCGGCTCTTGTCTTCGACAGCTATCCGGCGATGAAGGCGGCGATCGACGACGAAAATCTCGACGTCACGCCGGACCACGTGCTGGTGCTGAGGAACGCCGGCCCGCTCGGCGGACCGGGTTTTCCCGAATGGGGCATGCTTCCGATCCCCAGGGCGCTGATCAGAAAGGGTCACCGCGACATGCTGCGCATCTCCGATGCGCGGATGTCGGGAACCTCTTACGGAGCGTGCGTGCTTCACGTCGCGCCGGAGGCCTACATCGGCGGGCCGCTTGCGCTGCTGCGGACAGGCGACATCGTGCGGCTGGATTTGCCGAACCGGCGCCTGGACATGCTGGTGGCGGACGACGAACTGGCGCGACGCCGGGCCGAACGGTGTCCTCCGGCGCCGCATTTCGAACGGGGCTGGGGCTGGATGTTCTCGCGCCATGTGACACAGGCCGACAAGGGCTGTGACTTCGATTTCCTCGAACGCGATTTCGGCGCTTCAGCCGGCGAACCGGACATTTTCTGAAAGGCCAGTCATGACACTTTCCCTCGACCAGGCGCTGACCGGCATATCGGGCATTCTGGTTACGCCTTACGACGAACATGGCGAGATCGCGCCCGAACGGCTTTCCTCGATCCTCGACAGGGCACTGGCCGCCGGCGTGCACATGCCGGTGGTCAACGGCAACACCGGCGAGTTCTATGCGCTGACCACCGACGAGGCGGTGACGATGGCGCGCGAAGTCGTCTCGATGGTAGCCGGCCGCGCGCCGGTGCTCGCGGGCGTCGGCAGGAGCATCCGCGACGCGCAGAAGCTGGCGAAAGTATCCGCCGAAGCCGGAGCCGCTGCGCTGATGGTGCACCAGCCGCCAGACGCATTCGTCGCGCCGCGAGGACTGGTCGACTACCTGAACGCGGTGGCCGATGCATCGGGCGGCTTGCCCATGATGCTCTATCTGCGCAACGACACGATCGGCACGCGCGCCATCGCCGAGCTTTGCGGCCTCCCAGGGGTCAAGGGCGTGAAATGGGCGACGCCCAATCCGCTTCGCCTGGCAGAGGCGCGGATCGCTTGCGACCCGTCGATCGTATGGGTCGGAGGGCTTGCCGAGGTCTGGGCGCCGGTCTTCTATGCCGTTGGCGCGCGAGGGTTCACGTCCGGGCTGATAAACGTATGGCCCGAACGATCGGTCGCGATCCATGCCGCACTCAAGGCCGGCGAATTCGAGAAGGCGAACGCGCTCATCGATGGAATGCGAGTCTTCGAGGATATCCGCGCGGAGGAGATGGGCGGGGCCAACGTGACCGGCGTGAAAGCGGCGCTGATCGCGCAGGGCATCGACTGCGGGCCAACGCGCCCGCCCTCGGCCTGGCCGCTCACCCCGGCGCAGCAGGCGAGGCTCGACGCCTTTTTAGTCTCGAACCGCCTTGCGGCGGGAAATCGCGAATGAGTTGCGAATTGCCTGCCGCGCCGACGACGGGAGAGCCACCGAAGAGCTTGCAGTGACAGCACCTGAAATGAGGAAGCGAACATGGACGAGAATTTGCGCGAAAAACTTCTAGGCGTGTCCGTCGCCACCCTGGCCACAGCGCTGTTCAAGCGCGGCCTGCGCAACCAGGTAATCCAGGGCGTGGGTCCGCTGCAGCGAAAAGGCCGCAATATGGTCGGGCCGGCCTTTACGCTGCGCTACATCCCCGCGCGCGAGGACCGTAACCAGCTCACTGAATTCCGCAAGCCGGATCATCCGCAGCGTGTCGCCGTCGAAACCTGCCCGGCGGGCCATGTTCTCGTCATGGATAGCCGCAAGAATCCTCGCGCGGCATCCGCGGGCGACATTTTGGTGACGCGCCTGATGGTGCGCGGCGTCGCGGGCGTGGTCACCGACGGTGGGTTCCGCGACGCTGCGGTGATCGGCGCGCTCGATATCCCGGCCTACCATACGCGGCCGTCCAGCCCGACCAATCTCACCCTGCACGAGGCCTTGGACCTGAACGTACCGATTGGTTGCGGCGACGTGGCCGTGTTCCCCGGAGATATCATGGTTGGAGACGATGACAGCGTCATCGTCATTCCGCGGGAAATCGCCCGCGAGGTGGCCGATGAGGCGGCTGAGATGACGATCTACGAGGATTTCGTGGTTGAACAGGTTAAGGGGGGCGTTCCGATAATCGGGCTCTATCCCTGCACACGAGACGAACACGCCGAAAGGTTCAAAACGTGGCGCGCCGAGCGCGGCCGATAGGCGCTGCCCGCGCAACCGGAAGATCGGTCCTCGCCCACTCGGAGTGCCAGGGCCCGATCACTGTGACATCGGAGAACGAAGCCATGATTCACGGTGATGAGCTCAACCGAACGCCCGATATCAGCGTTCAACGTCGCACTGATCGATGCTGATTTCGTAGCGCGGTGGATCTGGACGGCTGGCGGCGGGTTCAGTTATCGCCAGGGCCGCGGCACCTCGAACCTGATCCAGGCGCAACGCGATTTCTTCGGCGCGCACAGCTTGGAGCGCATCGACGGGCCGGCGCGTTCCATGGCCGTTGGGGAGAGGAGCGGGCGGCTAGTCGAAGGAGCCTCCCAAGCTGTGGCTCGATCGTATTTCATGCATTGATGCTGAACAGTCCTGGATCTGGACGTCAGGCGCCGGTCAGTCCTGTGTGCCGATAGCTGGCGCGCGAGAACTTGTTCGCCGCCGCCTTCAGCGCAGCGGGATCGACTCCCATGCAGCGCAACGCACGTGCCGCCACTCCCTGCTCCATCGCTGCGACTATAGCTACGACATGCGCACCCAGCAGTGGACGGTGATCGTTTCGGTTGGCCGCCAATTCCTTCATCACCTCAGCTCCCGACGGGGCTGCGTCATAGAGGCCTGCCGCTCCCTGAAGCGGTTCCGGGGTTAAACCCCCGGATTTGTGTTCGCCGGCGTTCACCCCAACGGAGCGCAGGGCTTCCCAATATTGAGCGCCGACCGCGCCGCGGAAGCCAGCGGCATCCGCCCCAATTTCGCGGAATGCGAGACGGGCGGTATTGTCGGGAAGATCGATGGCCGCCAGCAGGAAATGTTCGGCGCCGGCCTGTCGCTGCTGGTCCTTTAAAGCGTAGTTTTCGGCACTTTCGCACAGTGTCTTGATGGTGCGGACGTTCGATAGACGGGTTTTGATGCCGCTGAGCATGATCGTCTCCTAGGGCGGATTGTCCTGGGCGTTGATGTCGGACAGCCGCTTATGGGCTGCCTGTTTGGAGATGCCGAGTGCCTGGGCAATCTTCGCCCAGGACCAACCTTGCTTCAGGGCCGCCTTGACCGCTCTACGCTCCAACAGGTCAGCCGCTCGCCGAAGCGCTACGACCGCAGCCAATGCTTGCTCCGGCTCGTCAGGTGTGGGCAGTTGGTGGACATCGATCATGCGTCAACATTAGTTGACGAAATCGTCTCATGTCAACATATATTGACGGGACGATGCATTCGGGTCGGTTTCCAGAGAACCCGGGGCAGAGCGGCCGCGCGTGATTGCCAACAGTGTGCACCGAATTTTTGATTTGGCTATTTAGCCGTCGCGCCAGGACGTGACACCTCGGCTTTGCAACGAACTGGGATGCGGTGACTGCCCGAGATTCAGCCTTGCAGCCATGGTGACCAGTTCGGGAAGGGAACCGGCCTTCATCTTTCGCATCACCTGGCCGCGATGGGCTTTTACTGTGATCTCGCTGATGCCGAGCTTGAAGCCAACCTGCTTGTTCAACAGTCCCGTCACGACCAGCGCCATCACCTCCGCTTCGCGTGGACTGAGTGATGAATAGCGCTCACGGAGCACTTGCTTGTCCAACTCGTTCGCACGTGCAGTCCGGCTGCGTTCAAGTGCGTACTCGACGGCTGTCATGAGCACGTCGTCCCCAAACGGCTTGGTGAGGAATTCTACGGCTCCGGCCTTCATCGCTTTGACTGTCATCGGCACGTCGCCGTAGCCAGTGACGAAGATAATCGGCATGTCGGTTCGCTCGACGGAGACGAGTTGTTGCAAGTCGAGCCCGCTGAGATCGGGAAGGTTGACGTCAAGAATCAGACAATTCGGAACCAGGGCTCGGGGCCGAGAGAGAAATTCCTGCGCCGATGAGCAGGGCTCCGGATGGAAGCCCGCTGAACGGATGAGCAATTCGAGCGATTCACGCACAGAAATGTCGTCGTCAACGACGAATACGACAGGCGTTTCGTGTGACATGATGCCGGCCTTTGCCCTTGCTCGGTGCAGTTGCCAAATCCGTGTGTGCGGGAAGTATCGCTTGCGGATCGGCATAGCAAGTCGCGTTCAATCATTAGCGAAGGCCAGGTCGAGCGCTTTCTGCAGGGCTGTGTCGCTAAACGGCTTGAACAGGCATTCTACCGCACCCTTTTTTAGAAGGTCCGGCCGCGCGGTCTCATATCTCTGCGCCGTAATGTAGATGATTGGGATAGGCTGGCCCCGGCGCGCCAACTCTCGTTCGAGATCAGGCCCCGTCATGCCGGGCATGCTAATGTCAAGCACCAGGCACTCGGTCTCGTTGATGATGCCTGACCCCAGAAACTGCTCCGCCGAAGAGAACGCTTCGGCACGGAAGCCGAACTCCCTCAACAGGTCGGGCAGAGACTCGCGCACGGACTCATCGTCATCGACGATCGACACGAGTGGGCGGCGAACGTTCATGAAAAACCTCGTTGGATTGAGGCGCTGCTGCTGGTCGGTGCCGATATGGCGCCAGACGGATGGGCAGGTGGAGATTCTGCGCGGAGATATTCGTGGATTGAAAACGAGAAGGTCGATCCAGGACCGACATTCGCCTCCGCCCAAAGCCGCCCGCCATGGCTTTCGACGATGGAACGACTGACGGACAGGCCTATTCCCATGCCCTCGGCTTTGGTCGTGTAGAAGGCTTCGAAAAGCCGCTCAGCACCCTGAGCATCGAACCCGATTCCGCTATCCCGCACGAAAAGGTGCACCTTTCCGTCCTCCCCGAGCCGAGTGCCAAGCACGACAAGTCTTGGTCGATCGTCGACGGCGACCATCGCGTCGGATGCGTTGCGCAACAGGTTCATGATGACCTGTTGCAGTTGGACCCGATCGCCGCCGACGAGCGGCAGTCCGTCTGCAAGCTGGGTCTGAAGGAGCACCTTGTTTCGCTGAAGGTCTCCGGAAAACAATGCGACCACATCTGCCGCAGCGTTATTGAGATCGACCGGTTCAACTATCGTGGCCCTTTTGGCGAACAGAGCGCGAAGCCGGGCGATCACATCAGCCGCGCGGTTGCCATCCCTGATTGTACGCCGCGCAGTTTCCCGCGCGCCGTCAACATTAGGCGGGTCGGCCGCCAGCATGCGAAGGCAGGTGCCGGCGTTGGTGACAATGCCCGAGAGCGGTTGGTTCACTTCGTGTGCAATCGACGCGGTCAACACGCCCAAGCTCATAGTCCGCGTAGCTTGTGCAAGTTCGGATCGGACCTTCTCCAGCGCCTCTTCGGAGCGCCGCCGTTGTGTGATGTCAAGAACCGCGCCGACATACTCGATGTGGCCGGAATCGTTGCGTGCGCGGTGGGCGATCAAGTGCAGGTGCTTGACCGACAGGTCGGGCAAGAGAATCCGGTGCTGGTACTCAAAGTCGCTATCACCGCGCTGCGCCCGTTCAACCATGTCCCCCAACAGAGGCAGGTCTTCGGGATGAACTCGGCTGGCTATTCGTTCGAGCGTTACGAGCGTACCCGGCTCGAACTCGAAGATGCGGTAAAGTGGCTCGGACCAGGTGATCTTGCCCGTTGCGACTTGCCAGGACAAATTCCCCATGCGGGCAAGGTACTGACCCTCCGACAGGAATGCTTCGCTGCGCTTGAGCGCGTCTTCGGCACGCTTTCGCCCGTGGATGTCGGTATGCGTGCCGTACCATTTGACGATGTTTCCGGCTTCGTCGCGCAGGGGATTGGCCCGAAACAGGAACCACCGATACTTGCCGTCGAAGCGGCGGAGGCGTGCTTCGGCTTCCCCCGACTTCCCTGACGCCAATATGGCCTCCCATGTGGCGGCAAGTCGGTCTACGTCGTCGGGATGGACGGCCGCAGTCAAGTCCCAATACTCGGACAATGGACCGGCCGGCTCCCAATCCTTTGACTGGCCAATGGAGAGGCCCACGTAGTGGAGATAATGCTGGTTGAAGAATTCAGGTGACCCGTCAGGACGAGCCGACCATGCCATCACAGGTATGGTGTTGATGATGAGGCCAAGATCGTGCCTGCTCGCAAGCAGCGCCTCTTCGGCGCGCCTCTGGTCGTCAATGTCTATGCCGACCGAATACCAACGGATGACGCGTCCGTTTTCGTCGCGATGGGGCACGCGGCGAGATGTGTGCCAGCGATATTGTCCATCGGCGCGTCTAACCCGCACGTCAATGGTAAGCGGCTCGCCGCTTTCCAGTGCAACTCTCCACGCCGCATCGTTCCGCTCTACATCATCCGGATAGAAATGCGGAAATGTCTTCCCGGATGGACCTGTCGCGTCCTCGAGTGTGAGGCCCATGTAGTCTTGCCACGTCCGGTTCACGAAAGTGCGCGTTCCGTCCGGACTGTATGTTGCAACGAATACGGGGATCGTATCGATCGTCTGCCGAATATCTCGCTCTGCGGCGGTCAGCCTCGCCTCGTCCTGCCGAAGCGTTTCTTCGGCGCGTTTCCTTTGATCGATGTCGGTGTTGATCGCATACCACTCGACGATACGACCAACATCGTCACGCAGCGGACTGCAATGGATCACGAACCATCGGTATTGTCCGTCGGCGCGCCGCATGCGCGCTTCCATTTCGCCGGGTTCCCCGGAAGCCAGTATCGATCGCCAACTCTCCGTCAGGTTCGGCAAGTCTTGCGGGTCGATCGCAGCCTGCCACCCGGAGAAGCGGACCTGATCAAGATCGAGCCCCGTATAGTCTGACCAGCGTCGATTGACGAAGTCGGCATGCCCGTCCGGTTTCGCGGTCCACACCATAGCCGGAAGTGCATCCAAAACGCGGCTCTGTTCGATCTCCATTGCGGTCCTTTCGCGATTATCGCGTGCCGTGACAATGCGCCGGCGTGATAGCGGCGTCCATTGTGCCTTGGTGTCGGTCCGACGGGACGATGAGGCATCGCCGGGCCAATACAAAGGTATCGCCGATACCATCGTGCAATAGATTTGCCTCGCCTGACAGTCGATCTGTGTGCCGTCCAAAAGCATCAGCAAACAGGGAGCGTGTCATGTCGGCACGGTCACTTACTCGGCGCGAAATTCTTGTTGCGACCGCCGCCGCCGGGGCCGTGGGCCTGCTTCCGGGAACGCTTAACGCTGCAGCCACCAGCAGTTCGATCCGCCCGTTCACGGTCAACATCCCGCAGGAAGAGATTGACGAGCTTCGCCGGCGCATCATGGCGACACGGTGGCCTGACCAGGAGACAGTCGCCGATCGGTCGCAGGGCATTCAGCTCGCACGATTGCAGGAGATCGTCCGCTACTGGGGAACCGAGTACGACTGGCGCAAGGCTGAGGCAAAGCTGAATGCCCTGCCGCAGTTCATGACCGAGATCGACGGGCTCGATATCCACTTCCTGCACATTCGGTCGAAGCAACCCAACGCCCTGCCGCTGATCATGACGCATGGTTGGCCCGGCTCCGTCTTCGAACTGCTCCAGACGGTCGGCCCGCTCACGGACCCCGCGCAGCATGGCGGCAAGCCTGAGGATGCCTTCGACCTGGTGCTGCCCTCGATGCCCGGCTACGGATTCTCCGGCAAGCCGCGCGGCGTGGGCTGGAATCCAGACCGCATCGCAAGTGCCTGGACCGAACTGATGCAGCGCCTGGGCTACGACCACTTTGTTGCCCAGGGCGGCGACTGGGGCGCGCCCGTTTCCAGCGCGATGGCACGCCAGGCGCCAAAGGGATTGCTTGGCATCCACATCAATTTGCCGGCAACGATACCGGCGGACGTGGCCGCAGTCCTTGCCGCAGGCGGGCCGGCGCCAGCCAGCCTCACCGAGAAGGAAGGTGTCGCGTTTGGTTCGCTCGAAACCTTTTACAAGAAATATCGGGCCTACGCGGCAATGATGGGCACGCGGCCTCAGGCGATCGGCTACGCATTGACGGATTCGCCGGCCGGGCTCGCCGGCTGGATGTACGATTACAACAACGGCGAACCCGAGCGCCTGCTCAGCAAGGACGAGATGCTGGACGACGTCACGCTGTACTGGCTGACGAACAGCGCGACTTCGGCGGCCCGGCTCTACTGGGAGACGATGGGCCAGAGTGTCCTTCTCGCAGCGGCGCAGAAAACCTCCGATATCGGGCTCCCGGTCGCCATCTCGGTGTTCCCCGAAGAGGTCTATCGAGCGCCCGAGACCTGGGCCCGCCGCGCCTATCCCAACCTGATCTACTTCAAAGAAGTGAACAAGGGCGGACACTTCGCCGCCTGGGAGGAGCCGGAACTCTTCTCGGCCGAACTGCGCGCCGCGTTCAGGTCTCTGCGGCCGGCACACTAATACTCAAACCGCGAACGCCAAAGGAAAATAGCCATGAAAACGTTTCGAATGATCGCGGCGGCGACGCTTTTCGCCGGTGCTGTTCTCACGCCGTTGCTAGCGCAAACCGAAGAGGCACAATTGCCCGGTGTTGGGCGCACCGACTTGCTGCGGGTGGACCTCGGCACCCCCGGACGTGAAGTCATTCAGGTGCTTGTCGAATTCGCACCGGGCGTGACGGCGCCTTGGCACGCGCATCCTGGCGAAGAGATCGCCTATGTCGTCGAGGGCCAGCTGGAGTACACGCTCCAGGGTAAGCCGCCGCTGACACTCAACGCCGGCGATACGCTCTTTATCCCCCAGGGAACAAGCCACACGGCCAAGAACGTGGGCAGCGGCAAGGCGCTCGAGCTCGCTACCTACATCGTCGAAAAAGGAAAGCCGCTCGTCGCGCTGGATGAATAGCGCCTAGCAAGTGACGCCCAGCGAAGCATGCGCACGTCAACACAACCAACGGGAAAATAGGAGACCATCATGAACCAGGCTGTTATTGCAAGAGATGTCGCGTCCTCCACGCAGGCGACAGACATGAAGCTCGAGGTCGTCGTTATCCCAATCTCGGATGTCGAGCGTTCCAAGCGCTTCTACGGCGAGCTGGGCTGGCGGCTTGACGCCGACTTTGCCGTCGGGGACGACTTTCACGCCGTTCAGTTCACGCCCCCAGGTTCGCCGAGCTCGATTCACTTCGGAAAGGGGATCACGTCGGCCACCCCGGGATCGGCTCGAGGACTGTATCTGGTCGTCTCGGACATCGTCGCAGCGCGTGCCGAGCTCATCGCTCACGGTGTCGAGGTGGGCGAGATCTTCCACCGCGCCGGGCCTGGAAAGCCTGTGATCAGCGGTCCGGATCCGGAGCGCCGCAGCTATTTCACATACGCGACATTCAGCGATCCCGACGGCAATGAATGGCTGCTGCAGGAAGTCACCACCCGGTTTCCCGGCCGGATCGACACCAACATGACGAGTTACGCTTCTGAGGCCGATCTGGCCTCTGCGATGCGGCGGGCATCTGAGGCTCATGGCGAGCACGAGAAGCGCAATGGCGGCCAACGCGATGAGAATTGGCCGGATTGGTACGCCAAGTACATGGTGGCGGAGCAGGCGGGCAAGCCGCTGCCGCTCTAGGCAGCAACCCAAATCGGGTGAGCGGGACGGGTCGCCGTCCCGCCGCCCAGCTCAACCGGCGATCCAAGCCTGGTTTGCCGCTGATGTTTCACGCGCTGTTGCCGGCGCAATCGAATGGGAGAACGATCATGACGCACTCCAAAATGGGCATCGCGATGGTGACCGGCGCCTCGGCCGGGATCGGAGCGATCTACGCCGACCGGCTGGCGCGCCGCGGCTATGGCCTCATTCTCGTGGCGCGCAGCCAGGAGAGGCTGGACGAAGTGGCCAAGCGCATCGCCGGCTCAACGAATTGCAACGTCAGCGCCGTTGCCGCTGACCTCAACGACAAGGCGGATCTGGGCCGGATCGAGACCTTGCTCGGCGCCGATCCCGCCATCACGATGTTGGTCAATAACGCTGGCATCGGCGCCGTCGCGCCGCTCCTGGAATCCGACATCGACAAGATGCAAGCGATGATCGGGCTCAACATCACGGCGCTGACCCGCCTGACTTATGCCGCGGCTCCCGGCTTTGTGGCGCGCGGCGGCGGCACAATCATCAACATCTCGTCAGCGGTCGCCATCGCGCCGGAAATCCTCAACGGTGTCTATGGCGCGACGAAAGCCTTTGTGCTCGCTTTCAGCCTGTCGCTCCACAAGGAGCTTGCGGACAAGAGGCTGCGCATCCAGGCGGTTCTGCCCGGCGCCATCGCCACCAATTTCTGGGACGTGTCAGGAGGTTCACTCGACGATCTGCCGAGCAAGGCGATCATGCAGTCCGATGACCTCGTCGACGCGGCCCTTGCCGGCCTCGACCAGGGCGAGTTGGTGACTATTCCCTCGCTTCCCGACGTCGCCGACTGGCACGCCTATGAAGCGGCGCGGCAGAAACTCATCCCGAACCTTTCGCTCAACGCCTCGCCGGCGCGGTACGGCATCGCCGTGGCTGCGTAACCAAACTCAATGAGTCAGCCTGAGTAAAGACGGGTTCGTATTCCCGACACGGCGGCGTGTGCTCCTGCATGACGCCGAGGGGGTCGCAAACCAAGCATTCGCACCTATCACGGTCGACGTGTCCGATGTGACAGTCGACCGAAGATAATCTTCCACCAGGCACCATGCCTTATCAACGGATACAAACCGCTATGACCGAACAGATCGACCTCCATCGACGCCACTTGTTGGGCGTGGCCGTCACCACCGTCGCGGCCGCTCAGTTTGCCATGACGGGCTCGGCAAATGCGCAGTCCAGCATTACGAAACCGGACGCCAGCACAATCGAACCACCAGCAAACACGTCGTTCGGTCCGTTGAAGCAGGTTCAAGCTGGCGACCTCGACATTGGATATGCCGAGGTCGGTCCTGGCAAAGGGTCGGTCGTCATCCTCCTGCATGGATGGCCGTACGACATCCACACCTATGTCGACGTTGCGGCGATCTTGGCGTCGAAAGGCTTTCGGGTCGTCGTTCCATATCTGCGCGGCTATGGCACCACGCGGTTCCTCTCCGACAAAACGCCACGCAATGGCCAGCAGGCTGTGGTCGCCGTTGACGTCATCGCGCTGATGGATGCACTGCAGATCGATAAGGCGATTGTCGGCGGTTGCGACTGGGGCGCACGCACGGCCAACATCGTCGCGGCGCTGTGGCCGGAACGCTGCAAGGCCCTTGTTTCGGTCAGCGGCTACCTAATCGGCAGCCAGGAGGCCAACAAGATGCCTCTGCCGCCGAAGGCGGAGCTGCTATGGTGGTACCAGTATTACTTCGCCACCGAACGCGGCCAGGCCGGCTACGAAAAGTACCGGTGGGATTTTGCCAAGCTGATCTGGCAGATTGCCTCGCCGCAGTGGAATTTCGACGATGCCACGTTCGAGCGCAGCGCCAGGGCCTTCGACAATCCGGATCATGTGGCGGTCGTCATCCACAATTACCGCTGGCGGCTCAGCCTCGCAGAAGGCGAACCGCAATATAACGTTCTGGAGCAGCGGCTTGCAAAGGCGCCGGTGATCAGCGTGCCGACGATCACCCTTGAGGGTGACGCCAACGGCGCTCCGCATCCCGACCCCAGTGCCTATGCCAAGAAGTTTTCGGGCAAGTACGAGCACCGCCTCATTACCGGCGGCATCGGGCACAACCTTCCGCAGGAAGCCCCGCGGGCATTTGCAGACGCCATACTGGAGGTGGCGAGCCTAGCTTGAGCAAATCGCTGTACCGCGATACATGATCGAGGGGCCCAGGGCGAAACTGATGAAATCACAACCGCGCCGAGCAACAGGCCGGGGCAGTCCCGATCTCATCGAGCAGGATACGAAATGAACGCTGGGCGTGGCCAGGACCGCTTTCGTCGCCCTTTGCAGTGGCTCCTCGCACCCATTGTGGGGGCAGTAGCGGGCTTGGCCTACGCGGTGATGTTCGACGTCGAGGCCCTGCACTCCGCAGTCAGGGGCGTGTTCATCGGAACTCCTATTCTGTTGTATGAGCGCGGCGTTATCTTGCGCCGATGGCGCAATGTGATCCGGCAAGCGGCAACGCCTGTCTTCGTCGTGGCTACGATCGCAACCTACGTGTTGATGATCTTGATCGGCAACGCCGCCGCCGGCACAGCGCTTCACCATCTCCTCGGCTATATGAGCACCGCTCGCGAAGCCATGGTGATGTCGGAGTCCGGTCTTTTGTATTCACTCGGCGTCTCCACCCTCGTCGCATTCGTGTTCCGACTGCGTGACCTTATCGGGCCAAGCCTGTTCACCAGCCTGCTTCTCGGTCGTTATCACCGTCCCATTGAGGAGGAGCGGATCTTTCTGTTCCTCGATGTCAGTGGCTCCACGCAATTCGCGGATCGGTACGGCGATCTGGAGACCCAGGCCTACCTCGGACAGATATTCAACGCACTTGCGTCGCCGGTTCGTCGCTCCCAGGGCTCTATTGACGACTACATCGGGGATATGGCGCTGGTCACCTGGCCCATGGATCGCGGCATGCGGGACGCCGCGTGTCTTCGTTGCGTCTTCGACTTCGCGGCGGCCATAAGGGATCAGGCGGCGGCGTGGCAAGCGCGTTTCGGGCAGGTGCCGGAGTTTCGCGCCGTGCTGCATTGCGGGTCGGTCGTTACCGCTGAGATTGGCCTTGAGCGACACAAGATCGCGTATTTCGGCGATGTCGTGAACACCACTGGACGTCTGGAGTCACTATCCAAGGCTCTCGGTCATCCTATTCTGGTCTCCGCAGATCTTCTCGCCGGTATCCGTGTTCTACCTCCGCATGTCGTCGCGGAGAACCTCGGATTTCATGTGATTGGAGGCAGAGATGAACCGCTTCAGATTTCAGCCGTAAGGCTCGCATTGGAAAGCTGATTGGAGTGGCGCCATCATCTCCGTGCATCCACCTGTCTTCGATGCCCCTTTTACGGCCGTCGCCGTCACCCCTGTCCGATTCTGAAGGTCCAGGTTCCGCAGCTGCCGGTCCGTTTTCTGCCCCAAACCTGCCAGTCAGCAGCGCGCATTTTGCAGCCAAGTGGAAACACTTGGCGCCGCAGAAATGCGGCTAAGACAAATAGATGGAGCGGGATGCCAGTTCAATTTGAACGTATCCGCTCTAGTCGGGACGGCGATAGGCCAGAACCTCGGTCGGCTTGCTCAGGCTCTGCAAGGAGCCAGGTGTTGCGCCGCCGATCCAGCCCAGGACCGAGCGGGCGAGCTCGGCGCCGGCCAGCCGGAAGTTCTCGTTGACCACTAGCAATTCCCTGCGGAACAGGTGCAGCAGGTCGGACGACTGCTTGGACACCACGTCGACGTCCCGGCCGAGCTTGAGGCCGACGTCCTCGATGCCGGCGACGATGGCGAGCGTCGCGGCAGCGGCGCTGCTGACGAAACCGTCCGGCCTGACGTCGCGGCGCATCAGCTGCGCGGTCCTCATCCTGATCTGCTCGATCGAATGGTCGACCGAAACGGTGTTGAACGGGATCTCGCTGGCGCCGACCTCGCTCAGCGCATCGGTGAAGCCGTTCAGCGTATGACTGTGGTAGGTCAGCTCGACTGGAGGCGCCAGCAGAGCCAGCCTGCGGCGGCCGATGCCGGCCAGGTGGCGCACAGCCTCGGTCGCGAACGCGTAATTGTCGAAATCATGATAGGGGTGGATCAGCCCCATATCGGTGCGGCCATGCGTGGCAAAGGGAATGCCACGCTCGAGCATGTAACGGGCCCTGGGGTCATTCGGCTGGGTGCGCGAAATGATGACGCCGTCGGCGGAACCGGTCTCCACGAGATAACGTATCGGGTCCAGGGGATCCTGAGAGCGTGAATAGGGCGTGACGATCAGGTGATAGGGTGTGTCGGCGATGACTTCCGAGACGCCGTAGATGATGTCCGAGACAAAGCTCATGATCTCGCGCTCGGTGTTGAGCACGAGGCTGATGACGTTGGTCTTGCCGGTCCGCAGGCGCACACCGGCGCGGTTCGGCCGGTAGCCGATCTGCTTGGCGACGAGCTGGACGCGTCGCCTGGTCTCGGCGCCGATCTCGGGCGCGTCCTTCAACGCCCGCGACACGGTGGTGACGCCCAGCCCGGTCATGAAGGCAAGCGTCTTCAATGTCGGCCTGCCCGAGCCCTCGTCGTCCTTTTCCGTCTGATCTCTGTCCATTCATCCCGCCCGTCAGGCGCATAGCAGTTGCCGTGCAGGTCGGCAATCGGCGATGAACACCCTATATACTGAAACGTTACAGATTGTCACTTGCCATCGCGCAGCGGCCAGTAAAAGCTAGCCTGGATGAGCGGCGCTTCGTTGGACGCAAAGTCGGTGTGCGTCGGCAAGGCTTGCCCGCTGAGCAAGGTTTTGCCGAATTTTACGCATTGCAGCATCATTTTCGGATTGCAGCCTGGCTTGCTGCGGTGCAGTAGGCGGACATTGCGCGGCGGGTTTGTTCGCGGCTCGAAAAAATGCCGAGTTGCTCCTGTTCGGGGGTTGCGCGCCTCTAACAATTGCCGTATCGAAAATCTGTAACGTTTCAGATTCTGGGAGGAGCCGAAATGCGATACCAAATCATGACCGCTGCGTTGGCAGTGACAACCGCGCTCGCCGCCCCGGCGGCAGCGACGGATCTGGAAGTCACCCATTGGTGGACTTCAGGCGGCGAGGCGGCGGCGGTCGCCGAATTCGCCAAGGCGTTCGACACGACAGGCAATCATTGGGTCGACGGCGCCATCGCCGGCTCCGGCGGCACGGCGCGGCCGATCATGATCAGCCGCATCACTGGCGGCGACCCTATGGGCGCCACCCAGTTCAACCACGGAAGGCAAGCGGAAGAATTGGTGCAGGCCGGTCTGATGCGCGATTTGACCGAGCTCGCCACCAGGGACAAGTGGGCGGAAATCGTCCAGCCGAAGAGCCTGCTCGACGGCTGCACCCTCGACGGCAAGATCTATTGCGTGCCGGTCAACATTCACTCCTGGCAGTGGCTGTGGCTGTCGAACGCGGCCTTCGAAAAGGCCGGTGTGCCGGTGCCGAAGAATTGGAATGAATATGTCGCGGCCGCCCCCGCGCTGGAGAAGGCAGGCATCATACCGCTGGCGGTCGGCGGGCAGCCCTGGCAATCCTCGGGCGCCTTCGACGTGCTGCTTACGGCGGTCGGCGGCACGGACGCTTTCTTGAAGGTCTATCGCGACAAGGATGCCGAATTCGCCGCCGGGCCCGAAGTCGCGAAGGTATTCAAGGCCGCGGACGATGCCCGCAAGATGGCGAAGAACACCAATGTGCAGGACTGGAACCAGGCCACCAATCTCGTCATCTCCGGCAAGGCCGGCGGCCAGATCATGGGCGATTGGGCGCAGGGCGAGTTCCAGGTTGCCGGGCAGACCGCCGGCAAGGACTATACGTGTCTTCCCGGCCTTGGCCTGAACGAGGTCATCGCCACCGGCGGCGACGCCTTCTACTTCCCGCTGCTGCAGGACGCGGAAAAGTCCAAGGCGCAGGAAGCGCTGGCCGAAACGCTGCTCGATCCCAAGACGCAGGTCGCCTTCAACCTCAAGAAGGGCTCGCTGCCGGTGCGCGGCGATATCGACCTCAAGGCGGCGAACGACTGCATGAAGAAAGGGCTCGACATCCTTGCCAAGGGCAGCGTCATGCCCTGGACGGACCAGCTGCTGTCGCAAGACACCCAAAAGCAGAAGGAGGACCTTTTCTCCGAGTTCTTCGCCAAGCCGGACATGACCGTGGAAGAGGCGCAAAAGCGCTTCGCCGACATCGTCGCCTCAGCGGACTGACGATCGACGAACCGCTCGCTCCCGGCCCGCCGCGGGGCCGGGAGCTCCGGGTCAAGAGACTCTTCGGCCCTGACCCTCCCGCCCCTACCCGATCCAGCCCGGCTGTGCAGATGAGCAAGAGCGAACGCCCCAACCAACTCTTCCGCAACCTTAATGCCAAGGTCGCCTCTATTCCGATGGTCCTCACTGCACTGGTGATCTTCGTTGGCGGCAGCGCGTGGACGGTGCTCTATTCCTTCACCAATTCAAAACTGCTGCCGCGGCTGAAGTTCGTCGGGCTCGACCAGTATTATCGGCTGTGGTCGACGCCGCGCTGGCTGGTCTCGATCGAAAACCTGCTGGTCTACGGCGTGCTGTCGCTGGTGTTCTCTCTGGTCATCGGCTTCATACTGGCGGCGCTGCTCGACCAGAAGATCCGCTTCGAGGACACGTTCCGCACCATCTTCCTCTACCCGTTCGCGCTCTCCTTCATCGTCACCGGCCTGGTCTGGCAGTGGCTGCTCAACCCGGAGTTCGGAATCCAGGGGGTGGTGCGCGGCCTCGGCTGGGAAAGCTTCAGCTTCGATCCGCTCTACAATTCCGACATCGTCATCTACGGCATCCTGATCGCCGCGCTCTGGCAAGGCACCGGGCTGATCATGTGCCTGATGCTGGCGGGCCTGCGCGGCATCGACGAGGATATCTGGAAGGCCGCGCGGGTGGATGGGATACCCACCCTAAAAACCTATCTGTTCATCATCATCCCGATGATGCGACCCGTCTTCATCACCGCGCTGGTCATCATCGCTGCCGGCATCGTCAAGGTCTATGACCTGGTCGTCGCCCAGACCAGCGGCGGTCCCGGCATCGCCTCCGAAGTGCCGGCCAAATATGTCTATGACTACATGTTCTTCGCCCAGAACCTCGGCCAGGGTTTTGCTGCCTCGACCATGATGCTGCTGTCGGTGGTGGTCGTCATCGTTCCCTGGGCCTATCTCGAATTCGGAGGCAAGAAGCGTGGCTGATCTTGCCGTTCCCCTGCCTGCCGGTACGGGCTCTATCGGGCTTGGGGCATCCGGGCCGCGAGGGCCGAAGCCGCGGCATGTGTTCTCGCGCCGCAACATCTTCCTCTACGGCACGCTGATCGTGGTGGCGCTGTATTATCTGCTGCCGCTCTACGTGATGGTGGTGACATCGCTCAAGGGCATGCCGGAGATACGCCTCGGCAACATCTTCTCGCCGCCGCTCG
The DNA here is from genome assembly GCF_055811575.1 of Mesorhizobium sp. WSM4815. NCBI lineage: Bacteria > Pseudomonadati > Pseudomonadota > Alphaproteobacteria > Hyphomicrobiales > Phyllobacteriaceae > Mesorhizobium > Mesorhizobium sp. WSM4815. The sequence continues at coordinate 49,540 of NZ_JBVVQS010000090.1, forward strand.
AGATCACCTTCGAGCCTTGGGTGAAGGCCTGGTCCAGCGCCTGCACCGGCCTCAACTGCGACGGGCTCTCGCGCGGCTTCTGGAATTCGGTGCGCATCACCGTTCCGTCGGTCATCCTGTCGATCGCCATCGCTTCGGTGAACGGCTACGCGCTTGCCAACTGGCGCTTCAAGGGAGCCGATACTTTCTTCGTCATCCTGATCGTCGGCGCCTTCATCCCCTATCAGGTGATGATCTATCCGATCGTCATCATCCTGCGCGAGATCGGCCTCTACGGCAGCCTAAGCGGCCTGGTGATCGTCCATTCCATTTTCGGCATGCCGATCCTGACGCTGTTGTTCCGCAACTATTTCACTTCCATGCCGGAGGAACTGTTCCGGGCGGCGCGCGTCGACGGCGCCGGCTTCTGGGGCATCTATTTTCGCATCATGCTGCCGATGTCTCTGCCGATCTTCGTCGTCGCCATCATCCTGCAGGTGACCGGCATCTGGAACGACTTCCTGTTTGGCGTCGTCTACACCCGCCCCGACACCTATCCGATGACGGTGCAGCTCAACAACATCGTCAACTCGGTGCAGGGCGTGAAGGAATACAACGTCAACATGGCCGCCACCATCCTGACCGGCCTGGTACCGCTCGTCGTCTACTTCGTTTCCGGCAAGCTTTTCGTGCGTGGCATCGCCGCCGGCGCGGTGAAAGGATGATGATGACAAGACTCGAAAATCCCAGCGTCTCAATCCAGGACCTGTCGCTGAATTTCGGCGCAATCTCGGTGCTGGAAACCCTCAACATCGATGTCGCCGAGGGCGAGTTCATCGTGCTGCTTGGGCCGTCCGGCTGCGGCAAGTCGACCTTGCTCAACTGCATCGCCGGCCTGCTCGACGTTTCGGACGGCCGCATCTTCATCAAGGGCAAGAACGTCACGTGGGAGGAGCCCAAGGACCGTGGCATCGGCATGGTGTTCCAGTCCTATGCGCTCTACCCGCAGATGACGGTGGAGAAGAACCTGTCGTTCGGGCTGCGCGTCGCCGGCATTCCCAGGGACGAGATCGCCAAGCGCATTGCACGGGCCGCCGAAATCCTGCAGATCGAGCCGCTGCTGCAGCGCAAGCCGTCGGCGCTTTCGGGCGGCCAGCGCCAGCGTGTGGCGATCGGGCGGGCGCTGGTGCGCGACGTCGACGTCTTCCTGTTCGATGAGCCGCTCTCCAATCTCGATGCCAAGCTGCGCGCCGAACTGCGTGTCGAAATCAAACTGCTGCACAGCAAGCTGCAGAACACCATGATCTATGTCACCCACGACCAGATCGAGGCGATGACTCTGGCCGACCGCATCGCGGTGATGAAGGGCGGCGTCATCCAGCAGCTCGACGCACCGCAGACCATCTACAATCGCCCGGTCAACCGTTTCGTCGCCGGATTCCTCGGCTCTCCGGCAATGAATTTCCTCGACGGCCGGCTGGAGAAGGACGATGGCAACTGGCACTTCGTCGCCGAGGAAGTGCGGATCCCGCTTGCCACCTACGCTTTCGAAAAGGAGCCGGTGCCGGGAGCGGCGGTGTTCGGCATCCGGCCCGAGCATGTCGCGTTCAACAGCGGCACTGGATGGCCGTTCACAGCCACGGCAAACGTCGTGGTCGTCGAACCCATGGGGTCCGACACGCTGGTCTGGCTAAAGCTCGCAAATCAGAATTTCACCGTGCGGGTGACATCTGAGCGCACGCCAAACAACGCCGACACCGTGAGCATCGGTTTTGACCCGATGCGCGCTTCGCTGTTCGACGCTGCCACCGGCACTCGCCTGTAACACCCCGAGAATTCACCCTCCAAGCACATCCATCCCCAGAGAACGGACAGAGACGATGAATTGGTCATTCCAACTTTACAGCGCGCGCAATTTCCAACCTTGGGCAGGGGTGCTCAAGATGCTGGGCGAGCTCGGCTACGCGCAAGTCGAAGGGTTCGGCGGCGTCTATGACGACCCCAAGGCGTTTCGCGCCGAACTCGACAAGAACGGGCTCGCCATGCCGACCGGCCATTTCTCGATCGATGCGCTCGAGAACGATTTCGACGGCGTGCGCAAGATCGCCGACGCGCTCGGCATCACGCTGCTCATCTGCCCCTATCTGGTCGCCGAGAGCAGGCCAACCGATGCCGCCGGCTGGCGCAGCTTCGGCGCGCGCCTGGCCAAGGTCGGCGAGACGGCTGAAAAGGCCGGCTACGGCTTTGCCTGGCACAACCATGATTTCGAGTTCAAGAAGCTTGCCGACGGTTCGGTGCCGCAGGACCATATCCTGGCGGTAGCGCCCGACATCGGCTGGGAGATGGACGTCGCCTGGGTGGTGCGCGGCGGCGAAGATCCGCTGCCCTGGATCGAGAAGCATGGCAAACGCATCGCCTCCGTCCATGTCAAGGACATCGCCAAGCCCGGCGAGGGCCTCGACGAGGACGGCTGGTCGGACGTCGGCAACGGCACGATCGACTGGGCCGCTCTGATCCAGGCGCTGCGCGCCAACAGCGCCGCCAAATACTACGTCATGGAACACGACAACCCCAACGATATCGATCGCTTCGCCCGCCGCTCGATCGCAGCCGCCAAGACCTTTTAGGAGCAAACCAGCATGGCAAGAAAACTTGGGGTCGGCGTCATCGGCTGCGGCAACATCTCGAAGGCGTATTTTTCACTGGCGCCGCTGTTTCGCGGCATCGAGATGCGCGCCTGCGCGGATATCGACATGGATGCGGCCAAGACTCGGGCGAAGGAGTTCAAGCTGCGCGCCGAGACAGTCGAAGGGCTGCTCAAGGCCGGCGACATCGACATCATCGTCAACCTCACCATTCCGGCGGTGCACTATGAGGTTTCGAAACAGATCCTCGATGCCGGCAAGCACGTCTATTCGGAAAAGCCGTTCGTGCTGTCGGTCAAGGAAGGGCTCGACCTGAAGAAACTGGCGGAGAGAGACGGACTGCGCATCGGCTCGGCGCCCGACACTTTCCTCGGTGGCGCGCACCAGCTTGTCCGCAACCTGATCGACAGTGGCAAGCTCGGCAAGATCACCAGCGGCACATGCCACGTGATGAGCCATGGGATGGAGCACTGGCACCCCAATCCGGATTTTTTCTTCCAGCCTGGCGCTGGTCCGGTGCTCGATATCGGACCCTATTACATCACCAACCTGATCCAGCTGATCGGGCCGGTGAAGCAGGTGGCGGCCTTGGCGACGATTCCGTCGACGGAACGGACGATCTCGTCCAAGCCGCGCGCGGGTGAAAAAATCCTGGTCGCCACGCCGACGACGATCCACGGGGTGATGGAGTTCGAAAATGGCGCCGTGGTGACGCTCAATACCAGCTGGGACGTGTGGAGCCATGGCCATGCGCCGATGGAACTCTACGGCGAATTGGGCACGGTGTCTTTGCCGGATCCGAATTTCTTCGGCGGCGACGTTCGCTTCACCAATGGCGCCAAGCTGGTCAAGAAGCTGCCAAAGTGGCAGCATCCGTTCGGCGTGGCCAACCAGATGCATTCGCACGGCATGATGGCCAATTACCGCACCGCCGGTCTCGCCGATATGGCCCTGGCTATCGCGGAGGGCCGGCCGCATCGCTGTTCGATGGAACTGGCGCTGCATGCCGTCGATGTGATGACCGGCATGTTGCGGTCGGGCGCGAGCGGAAAGTTCGTTGCCATGCAGACCACATGCGAACGGCCTGCGGCACTGGGCGTAAAAGATGCGGAAGGGCTGTTGGCGAAGAAGAAACCCTCGGCGAAGAAGAAGTAGCGTATGCGCTTCAGCGAATGCGACACGTTTCTGTTTACCGACGAACCCTCTCCCCATAGAAACCGGCAGAGGCTAAGGGTGAGAGGCAGAGTCGACTCACCCTTTTTTGCGTTGGCAGCTGCCGCGCTCGCTTTCGATTTGAGGATCTCCCATGCCCTATGTGCCCGCTGAAAACCGCTACGAGAACATGGTCTACAATCGCTGCGGGCGATCCGGCCTGAAATTGCCGGCGATCTCGCTCGGGCTCTGGCACAATTTCGGTGACGACACGCCGCACCGGACCAAGCAGGCGATCGCGCGCAAGGCCTTCGATCTCGGCATCACGCATTTCGACCTAGCCAACAATTACGGCCCGCCGCCCGGTTCGGCGGAGACGGCTTTCGGCGAAATCCTGCGGACGGATTTCTCCTCTTTTCGTGACGAGCTGATCATCTCGACCAAGGCCGGGTATGAGATGTGGGCCGGACCCTATGGCGAGTGGGGCGGGCGCAAATATGTGCTGGCCAGCCTCGATCAGAGCCTGAAGCGTATGGGGCTCGACTATGTCGACATCTTTTATTCGCACCGCTTCGACCCTGATACTCCGCTGGAAGAAACGATGGGCGCGCTCGATCACGCGGTGCGCTCGGGCAAGGCGCTTTATGCCGGCATCTCCTCCTACAATTCGCAGCGCACACGCGAGGCCGCCGACATATTGAAGCAGCTCGGCACGCCTTGCATCATCCATCAGCCGAGCTATTCGATGCTCAACCGCTGGGTCGAGGACGATGGTCTGCTCGACACGCTGGAGGGGCTCGGCGTCGGCTCAATCGTGTTCACACCGCTGGCGCAAGGCATGCTGACCGACAAATATCTCGGCGGCATCCCTGAGGGCAGCCGCGCCAGCCAGGGCAAGTCGCTGCGGCCAGCCTTCATCAACGACAAGACCATCGTCAACATCAAGGCGCTGAACGCCATCGCCGGCCGACGCGACCAGACGCTGGCGCAGATGGCGCTGGCCTGGGTGCTGCGCAAGGGCCGGGTGACCTCGGCGCTGATCGGCGCCAGCCGGCCGGAACAGGTCGAGGATTGCGTCGGCGCGCTGAAGGCGCTCGATTTCAGCGATGCCGAACTCGCCGAAATCGACACCTACGCGCGCGAGGCCGACATCAATCTGTGGGCCGCCTCCGCCGAGCGCAAGGGTCCGCCACGCAAGTGACAATCACTTCAGGTTTGCATCGATTGGCATAGCCAAACAATGCCTCGGAGTTGGCCGGCTTCTGGGCCATGCCGACACAGAGACAGTAGCAAAAAGGCCGGTTCGTCGCTATCTGGAGAGAATTGAAGCCGCTTGCATGCGGAAAATGACGAGCAACCGGCGCAAAACGGGTTGGAAACAGGATCATGGCGGCAAGGGATGTGCTGACGAAAAACCAGTTGTGCGTGCTCGAGAAACTCGAGGCCGCCAGCGGGCCGCTCAGCGCCTATACGTTGCTCGACCAGCTGCGCGATCGGGGTTTTCGTGCACCGCTGCAGGTCTATCGCGCGCTCGACACGCTGGTGAAATCCGGCTTCGTGCATCGGCTCGAAAGCCTAAATTCCTTTGTCGCCTGCGCCGAGCCGCACGACCACAGCCATTCGATGACCGCCTTTGCCATCTGCGACACATGCGGGCAGGTGACCGAATTTTCCAACCATGATGTCGGACACCGGCTCGACGAATGGGTGCGCTCGACCGGTTTTGCCGCCAAGAAGGCGGTGATCGAATTTCGCGGGACCTGTGCCAAATGCCTGGCCGAGGCAGCCTGAGCGCCACGCAACTCCGTTAGAACAGCATAGCTAAGTTTGAAAGTGTGACTGCGGTGGGAGATGTTTTGACTCTCACGAACACAAAAGATTCGCTCGGGTCATTCGAGTCCAAGAACGGTGCTAGTGAGGCAGTTATCTCTTTACAGAGCTGTCATCATCCATAACGCAGTACCATCGCGAGTTTGGTTCAAGGTTCGCGGCAAGTTCGCCTTTTTGCGTGGGTGCACGCATGGCATCGATTATTCGCTTTACTCGATTGTCTAAATCACCGCTGCTTATGACCGGCTGTTGCTTGGGCATCCCCGTCAGTAGTTTAATTTCCAACTTTACGCCGACGCCGACAGCGTCCCCGTAAAATGGGACAAATAGCTGGTCACCGACCTTCTGCAAAAAATTTGGTGCGTTTGCTACGAAATTTGAATCTTCCCATTTTTTGAGTACCGCAAACGGTTCTTTGCCCCATAGGCCTTCTAACTGGCGGTGGAAACTCCTTCGCATATTCCAAATCGCATCAAGGCTGCTTGCCTTTGAAGGGATCTGGCCGCGATAGGTGAGATAGATGTCCAATCTTAGTGCGCCTCTTCCCAATTGTCGGCGGCGCGGGCGTCGACGTGTAGCGGCACTGACATCGACACCGCCGGCATCGCGGCGTTCTCCATAACATGGCGCACGACGGGGATCGTCGCCTCGACCTCCGCTTCGGCCGTCTCGAAGACCAGTTCGTCATGCACTTGCAGCAGCATGCGGGCGGACAGCTTCGCCTTTTCCAGCGCTTCGTCCATGCGGATCATGGCGCGGCGGATGATGTCGGCCGCGGTGCCCTGCAGCCGGGCGTTGATCGAGGCGCGCTCGTTGAAGGCACGGACCGACGGGTTTGACGACCGTATCTCCGGGTAGTGTATGCGGCGGCCGAAGATCGTTTCGACATAGCCGTATTCGCGGGCATAGGCCTTGGTCGCGTCGATATAATCGCGGATGCCGGGGAAGCGTTCGAAGTATTTCTTGATGTAGGCGCCGGCCTCTTCGCGCGGGATCGACAGCTGGTTGGCCAGGCCAAAGGCGGAAATGCCGTAGATGATGCCAAAATTGATCGCCTTGGCGCGGCGGCGTACCTCCGAGGGCATGCCCTCGACCGGGACGTTGAACATCTCCGAGGCGGTGATGGCGTGGATGTCGGCGCCGTCGGCAAACGCCTGCTTGAGCTGCGGGATCTCGGCGACATGGGCGAGCACGCGCAGCTCGATCTGGCTGTAGTCGGCGGAAACCAGCTTGTTGCCCTTGTCGGCGATGAACGCCGTCCGGATCTTTCGCCCCTCGACGGTGCGTACCGGAATGTTCTGCAAATTGGGATCGGAGGACGACAGCCGGCCTGTCGTCGTTGCGGCAAGCGCGTATGAGGTGTGGACGCGCTTCGTATCGGGATGGACGAAACCGGGCAGCGCGTCGGTATAGGTCGATTTCAATTTGGTCAGCTGGCGCCAGTCGACGATCTTGCGCGGCAGCTCGTGGCCTTCTGCGGCGAGGTCTTCCAGGAGCTGGGCCGAGGTCGACCATTGGCCGGTCTTGGTCTTGGAGCCGCCGGGCAGGCCCATCCTGCCGAACAGGATGTCGCCGAGCTGTTTCGGCGAGCCGATATTGATGCGCTCGCCGACGAGCTGGTAGATCTCGTCCTCCAGCCGCGCGGCGCCCTGTGCCAATTCGCCGGAGAGCCGCGACAGGATCTGCCGGTCGACGGAGATGCCGCGCTGCTCCATCCTTGCCAGAACCGGCACCAGCGGCCGTTCCAGCCGCTCGTAGACCGAGACGAGGCCCTTGGCGGCAAGCCGCGGCTTCAGCACCCGCCAGAGCCTGAGCGTCACATCGGCGTGCTCCGCGGCATAGGCCGTTGCCTTGTCGATGTCGACCTGGTCGAAGCCGACGAAGCTTCTTCCAGAGCCGGCCAGTTCCTTGAGGGCAATGGTCGAGTGGCCGAGCCATTTTTCCGACAGAGCCGCCATGCTGTGGCCGCCGGACGTGCCTGCGTCGAGCACGTAGGAAACCAGCATGGTGTCGTCGAAGGGGGCGATATCGATGCCGTGGCGGCTCATGACGACGATGTCGTATTTCAGCTCCTGAACGATCTTGAGAACCGACCTGTCCTCCAGCAACGGCTTCAGGATGGCAAGCGCCTCACGGATCGGAATCTGGTTTTCGACCACTCCGCCGCCGAGCAGGTCGCCATTGCCGCGTTTGTGGGCGAGCGGCACATAGGCGGCGCGACCGGGCGCAGTGGCTATGGACAGGCCGATCAACTCGGCCTGCATCGGATCGGGTGAATTGGTCTCGGTGTCGAAGCCGACGATGCCGGCGTCCATCGCCACGGCCACCCATGCCTTCAACACTTCAGTGTCGCGGATGGAGACGTAGGCGCTGGTGTCGATCTTGCTGGCGGTGGCGTCCTCGAAGCGAAGCGCTGAGAGAAGCGATGGGGTGTCGCCTTGCTTGGGTTCCACCTTGACGGTGGCCGGCACCGCTTCCCCGGCTTCGTCTGTCACTGTGCCCGCCGCGCTTTCGGCGGCGCCCGGCACGCCAAACCCCATATCGGGACCATGCGCGGTGTCGGCGCGCTCGATAATGACGGACATGGCCTTGACGTCAGCCGCTTCTGTTCCGGTTGCTTCCGCCACGCGGCGGGTCAGCGAGGAGAATTCCATCGTCTTGAGGAAGCCGATCAGCCTTGGTCCGTCCGGCGGGTGCAACACGAAATCATCGAGCCCGCTGATCCCCGGCACGTCGTTCTTCAGCGTCACCAGTTCACGCGAGATGCGCGCCTTGTCGGCGTTGGCGATGATCGATTCGCGGCGTTTGTCCTGCTTGATCTCGGCGGCGCGGGCGAGCAGCGTATCGAGATCGCCGAACTGTTCCAGCAATTGCGCTGCGGTCTTCGGCCCGATGCCGGGCACGCCCGGCACATTATCGACCGAATCGCCGGTCAGCGCCTGCAGGTCGATCATTTTTTCCGGCGGCACGCCCCATTTCTCGATCACCTCGGGAACGCCGATCTGGCGGTCCTTCATCGGGTCGTACATGGCGACCGAAGGGCCGACCAGCTGCATCAGATCCTTGTCGGAGGAGATGATGGTGGTGTCGGCGCCGGCTTCGCAGGCAAGCCGGCAATAGGTGGCGATCAGGTCGTCGGCCTCGTAGCCTTCCGTCTCGAGGCAGGGCAGGTTGAAGGCCCTGGTCGCCTGGCGGATCAGGCCGAACTGCGGGATCAGATCTTCCGGCGGCGCCGAGCGGTTGGCCTTGTATTCGGGGTAGAGATCGTTGCGGAAGGTTTTCGACGAATAGTCGAAGATGACGGCGAAATGCGTCGGCACGATACCGACATCGGTGTTGCGGGCGTCCTGCGTCAGCTTCCACACCATGTTGCAGAAGCCGAGCACGGCACTGGTCGGCAGTCCATCGGATTTGCGGGTCAGTGGCGGTAGCGCGTGATAGGCACGGAAGATGTAGCCGGAGCCGTCGACAAGGAAGAGATGATCGCCTTTTTTCATGGGACGAAGGGATAGCGCGGCGCGGCGTCGTGGTCCATGCCAAAGGCGGCCTCAACCGCCGGTTCCGGCAATACCCTGACAGGACGATCCGATCACGGCTATGTTACGAAAGTGTAATCTTCGTGCCCTTGAATCGCCACGTTCGGAGACACAGATAAACGCCATCGGCATTTTTCGCCGAGGTCCGGAGCAAGGCCCGTCCCCCGCCTATCCCGGACACTTGCGGCAGCCTATCCCCCCTCTCCGGGCTGCCGCATCGTTTCGAGTAAAGGCCGCCGTGGTTCCCCCTCCACCACGGCGGCATTTTTTTGCCTTTCGGTGCCCGTGGTCCAACGACCGCCGGCTTTTCGTTTCTGCCGCGCAGCTTTAGGGTTGCCGCTCAGAATCGAAAGGCTTTATAAAAATGTCCAGAATTTCTCCCGTCCTCGACCGCCTCGACAAAAATCTCGACGAGAGCCTGGAGCGCCTGTTTGGCCTGCTCAGGATCAAGTCGATCTCCACCGATCCATCCTATGCCGCAGACTGCCGCAAGGCGGCAGAATGGCTGGTGGCCGAGCTCAGACTGATCGGCTTCGACGCCAGCGTGCGTGACACGCCAGGCCATCCGATGGTGGTGGCGCACCATGGCGGGCCGGCGGGCGCGCCGCATGTCCTGTTCTATGGCCATTACGACGTGCAGCCGGTCGACCCGATCGAGCTTTGGGAAAGCGATCCGTTCGCGCCTTCGGTAAAGCAGATCGAGCCCGGCCGCCAGGTGATCGCGGGACGTGGTTCGGCCGACGACAAGGGGCAGTTGATGACCTTCGTCGAGGCTTGCCGCGCCTGGAAGCAGGTGCATGGCGGGCTGCCGTGCCGCATCACAATTCTGTTCGAGGGCGAGGAGGAGTCCGGCTCGCCATCGCTGAAGCCGTTCCTCGAGGCAAATGCGGCCGAACTCAAGGCCGACTTCGCGCTTGTCTGCGACACCGGCATGTGGGACCGCGAAACACCGTCCATCTGCGTCGCGCTGCGCGGGTTGGTGGGCGAGGAGATCACGGTGAAAGCCGCCGACCGCGACCTGCATTCCGGTCTCTACGGCGGTGCTGCCGCCAATCCGATTCGCATCCTGGCCAGGATCCTGGCCGACATCCACGACAAGGACGGCCGCGTCACCATTCCCGGTTTCTATGACGGTGTCGAGGAGACGCCTTCGCAGATCCTGAAGTCGTGGGAGGCGCTCGGCGAGACCGCTGAGACGTTCCTTGGGCCCGTCGGCCTGTCGATCCCTTCCGGCGAACACGGCCGCTCGGTGCTCGAACTCACCTGGGCGCGGCCGACTGCCGAGTTCAACGGCATTATAGGTGGCTATACCGGCAAAGGGTTCAAGACGGTGATCGCGGCGGAAGCCTCGGCAAAAGTGTCTTTCCGCCTCGTCCACAAGCAGAACCCGGAAAAGATCCGCGCCGCTTTCCAGGCCTTCGTCAGGGAGCGCATCCCGGCCGACTGCTCAGTCGATTTCCACCCGCATGGCGGCTCGCCGGCGATCCAGCTTTCCTACGACTCGCCATTTCTCGCCAAGGCCAAGGACGCGCTGTCCGACGAGTGGCCGAAGCCGGCAGTGACCACGGGAAGCGGCGGCTCGATCCCGGTGGTCGGCGATTTCCAGACTTATCTCGGCATCGAATCCTTGCTTGTCGGTTTCGGGCTCGACGATGACCGCATCCATTCGCCGAACGAGAAATACGAGATGAGTTCCTTCCACAAGGGCCAGCGCTCGTGGGCGCGCATTCTCGACGCGCTGACACGCTGAGAGGGCCAGACTGCAACTTTCTGTTGATTTTTCATCGGATCGCGGCGAGGACGGGATAGAGCGACGCGCGCCCAGTTGGACGCACGAATGGGCCGCGACCGGAGAAGACGATGAGCGATATCCGCTTCCACAAGAACGACCTGCCCGGGCTCTTGCACTACGACGTCGGGGCGGTCGCGATCGACACGGAGACGCTGGGGCTCAATCCGCATCGCGACCGGCTTTGCGTGGTGCAGATCTCGCCGGGCGACGGTTCCGCCGACGTCATCCAGATCGCGCCCGGCCAGAAGAAGGCGCCAAACCTCGTCAGCCTGCTCAGGAACCGCAGCATAACCAAGCTGTTCCATTTCGGCCGTTTCGATCTCGCCGTCCTCTATAACGCCTTCGGCGTCATGCCAGAGCCGGTGTTTTGCACCAAGATCGCCTCGCGGCTGACCCGAACCTACACCGACCGGCACGGGCTGAAGGACATTTGTTTTGAGCTTCTCGGCGTCAGCCTGTCGAAGGCGCAGCAATCGTCGGACTGGGCGGCGGAGACACTGTCGCCCGAACAACTCGAATACGCAGCCTCCGACGTGCTTTACCTGCACCAGCTGCGCGATGTGCTGACGATGCGGCTGGCGCGCGACAACCGGACCAAGGAGGCCGAGGCCTGCTTCCGCTTCCTGCCGACGCGTGCGAAACTCGACCTGATGGGCTGGGATGAGGCAGACATCTTCGCCCACAGCTAAGTGGAACCAGGCGTTCGCCTCGACGTTCTATCGATCGATGGAGGGGATGAAATGGCTGCCAGAAAACCAATCGAAACAGCACCCAGGGATGGCTCCAAGGTCACCGTCTACTGGAAGGACAGCGACGGGGTGATGAACGAATCCATCGCGCAGTACAGGTCGCTCGACCGGCTGAAAGCGGCCGGCGGCGACTGGGACGAGAACGACACCGGCTGGTGGGCCTATACGGACGGTCATACGCAAAGAAAGATCGAGCCGATCAGCTGGCGGCCTGCATCCGGGGATGACGACGGCGAATGACGCCGCTGGCGGCGCCGGCTTCTTTCCAATAGGTTGGACCTGTTGCAATCGGAGGTCGATTCGGAGCTTTCCGCTCCGCGACCATTCGCTCGGGAGGGATCTGCAATGGGTACTGAGAGCCTGCTTGTCTTCACCATCATCGGCGCCATCGCCGGCTGGCTCGCCGGCTTGATCGTCAAGGGTTTCGGCCTCGGCCTGATCGGCAATATCGTCGTCGGCATCGTCGGCGCCTTGATAGCCGGCTTGCTCTTCCCAAGGCTGGGATTCGCCATAGGCGGTGGCATACTTGCCTCCATTATCCACGCCACGATCGGCGCGGTGATCCTGCTCGTGCTGATCAAGCTGGTGAAGCAGGCCTGATCCTGCGAAGCACATCAAGGCGCGCCATGAAACAGAACATGCTCTATCTCGTCATCGGCGCGCTCGTCGTCGTGGTCATCGCGCTCGGCATCTATGTCTATCGCGAGCAAACCAGGCCGGAGGGCGTGGAACTCAAGATCGACGACAAAGGCATTTCGATCCAGCAGAACTGAGCGGCGTTGGGGTGGCACGGCAGAGGTGCCGATGATCTAACCCTATCAGGCCGAAAATTGACGATAAGGCAGGGGCCGCTCCATCCTTCGATGCACCCGGATAGAAGCCAAGCCGGATATGGAATGAGAGTGACGTATCGACACATTCGCGGTATGATCTTGGTACAGGGAGTTTGGGGCCAACCCACCTACTATTAGGAGGTTGCCATGAGGCACCAAACACTGGACCAACTGCATACGGTGGCAAAGGTACACAGAGACCCAACACCTCCTGCAATGGACCGAACCCAGCGTCTCGAACGTTGGTCAAAACTTCTTGAACGGCAGCCCAACCGACTCCTCACCGCACTTATCGGGACCGAATATCGTTCGTCACCCGAGCGCGACATTATGCGTGGCGAAGGCTCGCCAATATCGGTTGCCTTCGAGGATTCGGTCCTGCGCGATGAGGGGCTGAAAGACGATACTTATGGCGAAGCAAAGCGTTTCTTCGAATTGACCGACGATGAGCTCCACGAAATTGTCTGCTACTGCCATGTGGGCGAGACGATGCAATCATCCTGGGCAGCGCTTTCCGTTCGTGCTGCGATTGGCTAAGGCATGATCCCCAGTACGCGTAACTTTGGTAACAAGGTCATGCGTAGATTCAATGGGTTAGAGCGCGATCGAACGCACTTTACCGATCGCGCTCTAATGACGAGCATAGATTGCGGCTACCTTGCTATTGGCGGTCCGCGCCGAACGACTGCGGCTGGGCAGTTGATGCCGAAATGCGAGAACGCTCCGCCGTCTCGCGATAGACGCCATTGTTGCCGACCGCCAGGAGCAAGGAACGGAGCGGTGACGTGCCGTAACGCATTGAACTAACTTTGAACCATTTAACCCGCCCTTAAATCGCCGCATCTACTCTTCACCCCGAACGCCATGGAGCGACGTGCGTCCGTTCGGACGCACAGAGTGCGCTCTACGACTTTGAAGCTTCGCATCGGCCCGAAAATTGCGATTTTCAGGCCGATGCGACAAGCGTCGGGACAGACAGCACAGCGCATGGCGAACCGCAGAGACAGCCGCATCGAACCGAGCTTCGAGGGACCGCCGCGGGCGAAATCCTCGGCCGGTTTTTCGGTGAGCGAGGAGGATCGCGTCGTGCCGAGTAACCGCAACACCTCTGCAAAGCGCCAATCGGCCAGGGCAAAAGCGTCGCGTCGCGGGCGCGGCAAAAGCCGGCGCGGCCTGTTCGGCGTGCTCGGCCGGTTGGCCTACTGGTGCTTCGTGCTGGCCATCTGGGGCGGCATCGCCGCTGCCGGCATCGTCGTCTATTACGGCGCGAAAATGCCGGCGGCCACCACCTGGGCCATCCCCGACCGCGCGCCCAATATCAGGATCGTCTCGGTCGACGGAAAACTGCTCGCCAATCGCGGCATGAGCGGCGGCGAAGCCGTCGGCCTGCATGAAATGTCGACCTATATTCCCGAGGCCGTCATCGCCATCGAAGATCGCCGCTTCTATTCGCATTTGGGCATCGACCCGATCGGTCTGTCCAGAGCCATGGTGGCCAACGTTGTCGGCGGGCGTTTTTCGCAGGGCGGTTCGACGCTGACCCAGCAATTGGCGAAAAACCTGTTCCTGACACCCGATCGCACGCTGGAACGCAAGGTGCAGGAAGTGCTTCTGGCGCTCTGGCTCGAGCACAAGCACACCAAGGACCAGATCCTCGAAATGTATCTCAACCGGGTCTATTTCGGCTCCGGCGCCTATGGTGTCGAAGCGGCCTCGCGCCGCTATTTCGGCAAGAGCGCGCGCGACGTCACGCTGCCCGAAGCCGCACTCCTCGCCGGCCTGTTGAAAGCGCCGTCGCGACTGTCTCCGGCGCGTGACCCGAAGGCGGCCGAGCAGCGCTCGCAGCTTGTTCTCGCCGCCATGCGCGACGAAGGCAAGATCAGCGCCAAGGAACTGACCACGGCGATGAGCGCGCCGGCGTCGCGGGTGGCATCCTACTGGACGGGCTCGGAAAACTACGTCGCCGACGCCATCGTGGAAGAACTTCCCGACCTGATTGGCGACGTGCGCGGCGACATCATCGTCGACGCCACCGTCGACCTGACGCTGCAGAAGCTCGCCGAACAATCGATCCGCCGGCTGATCGACGGCAGCGGCAAAAAGCTCAATGCCAGCCAGGGCGTGCTGGTGTCGATCGACAATTCCGGCGCGGTACGCGCCATGGTCGGCGGCTATGATTATTCGACCAGCCAGTTCGACCGCGCCTCGGAGGCGCGCCGCCAGCCGGGCTCGGCGTTCAAGCCCTTTGTTTACATGGCGGCGCTGGAAGCCGGCCGCACGCCCGACAGCGTGCGCAATGACGCGCCGATCAAAATTGGCAAATGGACGCCCACCAACTACGGCGGCAAGTATTTCGGCAAGGTGACGCTGGCGACGGCGCTGGCGAAGTCGCTGAACTCAGTGGCCGCCCAGTTGACCATGGAAGTCGGGCCTGACGCGGTCGTCGAGGCGGCGCATCGCATGGGTGTCCAGTCCGACCTCACGGCCAACACCTCGATCGCGCTCGGCACCTCCGAAGTGACACCGCTGGAACTGACGTCGGCCTATGTCCCCTTCGCCAATGGCGGCTACCGGCCGGATGTCCATTTCATCCGCCGGGTGACGACAGCCGGCGGCAAGGTGCTCTACGACAACAATGGCGGCGCCCCGCGCGTCATCAAGCCCGAGATCGTCGGCATGATGAACTCTATGATGATGGGCACCGTTGAAATCGGCACTGCCAGGAAGGCGGCCTTTGCCTGGCCGGCCGCCGGCAAGACCGGCACCAGCCAGAATTCGCGCGACGCCTGGTTCATCGGCTATACCGCCAATCTCACCACCGGAGTCTGGTTCGGCAATGACGATGGCGGTCCGATGAAGAAGGTCACCGGCGGCGCGCTGCCGGCGCAGGCCTGGCATGAGTTCATGGTCGCCGCGCACGAAGGCGTGCCGGTGCGGCCGCTGCCCGGGACATGGCGGTCGACGCCTGCCGATACGATCGTGCAGGACGAATTACCGCCCAACACGGCGCAACCGGCGCCGGTGCCGTCCGCTTCGGTTGGCCAATCCGCGCCGTCCGCCCAAAAAGCGTCGCCGCCTCGCGCCGTGCGTCCCGCCGAAACGGTCGATGCCGGCGGCTTCGGCATGCCGGGCGGTGGCGGCACCACCGCATCGATCAAGCGCCCGGTGCCGCCCGCCGATGTCGGCGGCCCGGTCAAGAAGCGGCAGACCTCGATCCTCGACATCCTCACCGGCGGCTGACCCCCTCGTCATCGCTGCCGTGTTCCGCTACATCTGCGGTTTAAGAGAGATCGTCAATGGCCGAGACCGACACCAGAAAGACCATCGTGCTGACCGGCGCCAGCCGCGGCATCGGCCACGCCACGGTCAAGCGCTTTTCGCGCGAAGGCTGGCGCGTCATCACCTGCTCGCGCCAGGCCTTTGCCGACGACTGCCCGTGGCCGGCCGGTCCGGAGGACCATATCAAGGTCGATCTCGCCGACCAGGAGGATGTCGGCATCGCGATCTCGGAGATCCGCCATCGGCTGGAGGCGCATGGCGGCCAACTGCATGCGCTGGTCAACAATGCCGGTATCTCGCCGAAGCTCAAGGACGGCAACAGCCGCATGAATTCGATCGACACGCCGATGCATGTCTGGCGCGACGTGTTCCAGGTCAATTTCTTCGCGCCGATCATGCTGGCGCGGGGATTGTTCAGGGAATTGGCGTCGGCTAAGGGCTCGATCGTCAACGTCACCTCGATCGCCGGCACTCGCGTGCATCCCTTCGCCGGCACCGCTTATGCGACGTCGAAGGCGGCGCTTGGCTCGCTGACGCGCGAAATGGCGCATGATTTCGGCCCGCACGGCATCCGCGTCAACGCCATCGCACCCGGCGAGATCGACACCGCGATCCTGTCACCCGGCACGGAAAAGATCGTCGAGACGATTCCGCTGCGGCGGCTGGGCACCACGGGGGAAGTCGCCGACATCATCTTCTTCCTGTGCTCGCAGCAGGCGTCCTATGTGACGGGCTCGGAAATCCACATCAATGGCGGCCAGCACGTGTGAGCTTTTTCACCCTTACCCCCTCTCTAGTTCTTCACGGGGAGAGGGTAAGGGTGAGGGGCGGCGCAGGCTTAGCCTGCTGAAGGCGCTTTCGATGCTGCCAAAACCTCTTCCGCAATCCCACGGGCGATCTCGCGCTCACCCATGATGACCGTGTCGGCTCCGAGCCCCTTGAGATGCTCGACCTCGGCATCGGAGTGGGCGCGGGCGATGACGTTGATCTTCGGGTTGGCGGCGCGGGCGCGCAACACGATCTGTCCCGCCTCGAAGGCGTTGGGGACGGCGAGGATCAGCCGCTTCGCGCCCTCGGGATTGGCTGCGGCGAACACCTCGCTATTCGCGGCGTTGCCTGACACGGTTTCGATGCCGTCGTCCCTGAGCTTCGCCAGCGTCTTGTCGGCATCCTCGATGACGAGGAAGGGCAGGGCGGCCTTCTTCAAGGACGCGCCGACGAGGCTGCCGACACGGCCATAGCCGACCAGGATGGAGTGGCCGGTAAGCGCTGTCCTGGGCGGCGGGCCATCCTCTTTCACAGGTGCCGCAACCGAAGCCAACTGGCCTGGCTCCGTCGCGGGGCCGATCGGCTTTGCCTCATCGAGCGACGCCGCCTTGCCGGCGCGCCTCTCCAGCCATGGTTTCATCCAGTCGACGGCAAGGAACATCAGCGGGTTGAGGACGATCGACAGGATAGCACCGGCGAGGATGAGGTCGCGTCCTTGTTCGGGCAGCAGCTTCAGCCCGACGCCGAGCTCGGCCAGAATGAAGGAGAATTCGCCGATCTGGGCCAGGCTTGCCGAAATCATCAACGCGGTCGCGATCGGATAACGGAAGGCGACGACGATGACGAAGGCCGCCAGCGATTTGCCGATGACGATGATGGCCAGCGTCGCCAAGATAGGCCAGCCATTGCTGACCAGGCTGAACGGGTCGAACAGCATGCCGACCGAAACGAAGAACAGCACGGAAAAGGCGTCGCGCAGCGGCAGCGATTCCTCGGCCGCCTGATGGCTGAGTTCGGATTCGCTCATGATCATGCCGGCAAAGAATGCGCCCAGCGCCAGCGAGACGCCGAATAGCTTGGCCGCGCCGAAGGCAACCCCGAGCGCGATGGCCAGCACCGCCAGCCGGAACAATTCACGCGACCCGGTATGGGCGACGTAGTGCAGGATCCAGGGGATGACCCGGCGGCCGACCACCAGCATAACTACGAGAAAGGCCGCGACCTTGGCCAACGTCATGCCGACGATGCCCCAGACGCCGAAGCTCGCCGGCAGCGACAGCAAACTGCTATGGCTCTCCACTTGCTGCTGGCCACCCAGCACGCCGGCCAACGCCGGCAGCAATACCAGCGTCAGCACCATGGCCAGATCCTCGACAATCAGCCAGCCGACGGCGATGCGGCCGCGCTCGGTCTCGATCAGCCGCCGCTCCTGCAAGGCACGCAGCAGCACAACGGTCGAGGCGACGGAAAGCGCCAGCCCGAACACCAGCCCGGCGCCCATCGACCAGCCGAGCATCCAGGCAAGGCCGGCGCCGAGCGCCGTCGCGAAGCCGATCTGCACGATGGCGCCGGGCACGGCGATGGCGCGGACCGACAACAAGTCCTTCAGCGAGAAATGCAGGCCGACGCCGAACATCAGCAGGATCACGCCGATTTCGGCCAGTTCATTGGCGAGGCCGGTATCGGCGACGAAGCCCGGCGTGTTCGGCCCGACCAGGACGCCGGCGACGAGGTAACCGACCAGCGGCGGGATGCGGAAGCGATTGGCAATTGCGCCGAAGACGAAAGCCAGCCCCAAACCGGCGACGATGGTGGCGATAAGCGGCGTGTCATGCGGCATTGTCTATGGAGCGCCTGTCAAAATTACGATGTCGGATATGCACCGCCCGAAGCAGCCGCCTTGCAATATGGCGGCCCGGATGGCCGCGAGGCAACCCGCAAATGCCATGGATCGACGACAAGGGTGGCAGAAGGCGGGTCGCCTCGGGCTGGCAATGGTTGCTGCTAAAAAGAGATGGCCTGCGCGCCTGATGCCCGATCAGGCGGCCTGCAGCAGGTTTTCGATGTCGACGATGGTGTGGTTGGTCAGCGTCTTGGGAATTTCCGCTGTGATTTTCTCGGCAACTTCCTTGTGCAGTTTTCGACGCATGTCACCCAGTACCTGAGGCGGTGCGATCAGCACCATCTCCTTGAAGGCGCCGCGATGCGCGAGCTTGTACAGCCGCTCGGCAACTTCGTCGGCGAAACGCTCCTTGCCGAGGCGATGCCAGTCAGTGTCCTCGACTGCGCTGCGGTGGACGGATGGGCCGTCGCTGTAGCGGCCAGGGCGGTCCGAACCTTGCTCTCGCGTTGCCGGATTTTCCTGTTCCATCTCCTGCACGACCTGAAGGTCGGGATATTGGGTGTCGCCGCGGTTCTCAAGGAACAGTGCCTTCTCGCCGTCGGCGACCACGACCCACAGTCCGCGTTTCAGCTTGAGGTTGTTCACCGGAGCGCTCCTTTTTCTGTTTTTCATGGTTTTCCAGGCCCGTCTCTGGAGCCATTGCCGCAGCTGGACAGCCAGGCTCGGATTCGCAGAGGAGCAAACGCGCGCCGAGGCAGGAATGTTCCGGTGACGACAAGCACGGCGAGCAAGCCAACCAACGGGGATGACGGTGCTCAGCGCATGTCGGCTTTAATCTACTAGATTGGTAGAATTTAGAAAAAAGTGTTTTGTAATATACTTCGCTTGTCGCTAGAACGGCCGCAGATCAAGGCTCGCAACAGCGGCTTGGATCCGCTCCACTCGTGGGTGTGGAATTTTTTTCTCCTGCCTCTGGTGCTTGCGGAAAAGCGATTGCTTCGCACGAAGCGATGCGCGAGTGCGTTCCTTCTGTTTTTTGGCGCCCGCGCGTAAAACCGACAGCGTATTCAGGATTCCGCTCGCTATGCCGCAGGCCCCCGCCAAGCTCAACGCCTTTCCCGTCTTTATGCGGGTCGCTGGCGAAGCTGTGGCCATCGTCGGCGGCGGCGAGGAGGCTCTGGCCAAGGCGCGGCTGATCGGCCAGTCGAGCGCCGTCTTGCGCATCATAGCCGATGCCCCCGAGCATGATTTGCTGGCCTTCATCGCCGCCAATGGCGCCGTCCACATCGCTGCCGCCTATGAGGCCGCGCATCTCGAAGGCGCGGTGATGGTGTTTGCTGCCAGCGGCAACGAGGCGCTTGACCGCCGCGTTGCCGAGGATGCGCGCCGGCTGGGCATTCCGGTCAATGCTGTCGACCGGCCGGAGCTATGCGATTTCTTCACCCCGGCGCTGGTCAACCGCGCGCCGGTCGCCATTGCCATCGGCACGGAAGGGGCCGGACCGGTGCTTGCCCAGATGCTGCGCAGCCGCATCGACCGCATGCTGTCGCCGTCGCTCGGGCCGCTTGCTTCGCTTGCTGCCTCGTTGCGCGGCACTGTTGAGAGATTGCTGCTGAAAGGCAATGCCCGCCGCCGCTTCTGGAGCGAGTTTTTCGGCGGCGCGCCGGCCCGCGCCATGGAGGCTGGCCAGCTTTCGCAGGCGCACGGTGCTGCCGTCGACCTGTTGCTTTCGAACGCGCCGGCATCGGGTCACATTGCCCTGGTTGGCGCGGGTCCCGGCGCCGAAGACCTGCTGACGCTGCGCGCCCACCGGCTGCTGATGGAAGCCGATGTCATCGTCCATGATGCGCTGGTGCCGGAGGCGATCGTCGCCATGGGCCGTCGCGACGCCGAGCGTCTGCCGGTAGGCAAACGCAAGGGCTGCCACACCAAGAGCCAGGCCGAGATCAATGCGCTGCTGATCGAGCTCGGCCGCGACGGCAAGCGCGTCGTGCGGCTGAAATCCGGCGATCCGCTGGTGTTCGGCCGTGCGGGCGAGGAAATGGCAGCGCTGCGCGATGCCGGCATTGCCTATGAGGTGGTTCCGGGCGTCACCGCGGCCTTCGCCGCCGCCGCCGATTTCGAGCTGCCGCTGACGCTGCGCGGCGTGTCGTCGTCGATGGTGTTCACCACCGGCCACGACCTCAAGGGAAATTCGCTGCCCGACTGGGCAAAGCTCGCCATTTCCGGCGCCACGGTCGCCGTCTATATGGGCCGCTCGGTCGCGGCCGAGGTTGCCGGCCGGCTGATCGAGGCCGGCCTGTCGCCGGATACGGCGGTCGCCGTGGTCGAGAATGCCAGCCTTGCCAACCGCCGCCGTTTCCACGGCACGCTCGCCGACCTGCCGTCGCTGGAGGTTCGCGCCGACCTTACCGGCCCCGTCATGACCATCATCGGCGATGCGGTCGCCGGCGCCAATTTTGAACGTTCCGAGCCGCTGGCGGCACACAGGCATGAAGGCGCGGCCCAAACAGCCGCCGAAGGAGCCGAACGATGAAAGTCCTGACTGCAAACCGCCTCGCCGACGGCGAAGCCGTCTGGTACGCCAATGGCGGCTGGGCCGAGACCATCGACAATGCCGATGTCGCCTATGACAAGGCGGCTGAAGACCGGCTGGAGGCGATTGGCGCCACGGCCTCCGCCAACAATGAAGTGGTCGACGTCAATCTGATCGATGTGACCGTCGCCAATGGTGTGGTCGAGCCGGTCCGGCTGCGCGAAAAGATCCGCGCCGCCGGCCCGACCAACCGCAACGACCTGGGCAAGCAGGCCCGCCCGGTAGCCGCCCGGGCGGCGTAAACGACCACATTGAACACAACGGGCGGACGCGCCCGGAAAGACCAGACATGTACCGTTACGATGAGTTCGATCACGATTTCGTCCAGGCCCGCGTCGCCGAGTTCAGCGATCAGGTCGCGCGGCGGCTTGCCGGCGAGATCACCGAGGATCAGTTCCGGCCGCTGCGGCTGATGAATGGCGTCTACCTGCAGTTGCACGCCTACATGCTGCGCATCGCGGTGCCTTACGGCACGCTGAACAGCAAGCAGTTGCGCATGCTTGGCCACATCGCCCGCAAATACGACAAGGGCTACGGCCATTTCACGACGCGCCAGAACATCCAGTTCAACTGGCCGGCGCTGTCGGACATTCCAGCGATCCTGGCCGATCTGGCGAGCGTCGAGATGCACGCCATCCAGACCAGCGGCAACTGCATCCGCAACGTCACCGCCGACCACTTTGCCGGTGCCGCCGCCGACGAGGTGGCCGATCCGCGTCCTTATGCGGAAATCCTGCGCCAATGGTCGTCCGTGCATCCGGAATTCTCGTTCCTGCCGAGAAAATTCAAGATCGCGGTGACCGGTGCCGAGCGCGACCGCGCCGCCATCCAGACGCATGACATCGGCCTGCATTTGAAGAAGAACGCTGCCGGCGAACTCGGTTTCGCCGTCTATGTCGGCGGCGGCCAGGGCCGTACGCCGATGATCGCCAAGAAGATCCGCGACTTCCTGCCCGAGGCCGACCTTCTGTCCTATTGCACGGCGATCCTGCGCGTTTACAACCTCTACGGCCGCCGCGACAACAAATACAAGGCGCGCATCAAGATCCTCGTCCACGAGACCGGCGTCGAGGAGATCACCCGCCAGGTCGAGGCCGAATGGCAGGAGCTGAAGGATGCGGATTTAAAGCTGCCAGAAGCCGACATCCGCGCCATCGATGCCTATTTCGCACCACCGGCGCTGGCCGAACGGCCGGAAGGCGACGAGGCCGTCAAGCTCGCCCGCCTCGATTCGAAGAGCTTTTCGGAATGGCTCGACCAGAACGTGGTGACACACCGTCACCCCGATTATGCCGCCGTGACCATCTCGCTCAAGGGCATTGGCGAAGCGCCGGGCGATGCCTCCGACAGCCAGATGGAAGCGGTCGCCGACCTTGCCGAAAAATATGCTTTCGACGAGCTGCGCGTCAGCCATGAGCAGAACCTGATCCTGCCGCATGTCGCGCGGGCCGACCTCAAGGCGGTCTATGACGCGCTGGTCGACATCGGACTGGCGACCGCCAATTCCAACCTGATATCAGACATCATCTCGTGCCCGGGCCTCGACTATTGCGCGCTGGCCACGGCGCGCTCGATTCCGGTGGCGCAGGAAATCTCGCGTCGTTTCGCTTCGCTCGAGCGGCAGCGCGAGATCGGCGAACTGAAGCTGAAGATTTCCGGCTGCATCAATGCCTGCGGCCATCACCATGTCGGCCATATCGGCATCCTCGGCGTCGAGAAGAAGGGCGCCGAACTCTACCAGGTCACGCTCGGCGGCTCGGCCGACGAGAACACCTCGGTCGGCGAGATCATCGGCCGCGGCTTCAGCTCGGCAGAGATCACCGACGCCATCGAGCAGATCGTCGAGACCTATCTCGGCCTCCGGCTCGACAGAAACGAAAAATTCATCGACGCCTACCGCCGTGTCGGTCCCGCGCCGTTCAAGGAGGCGCTCTATGCTGGCGAAGCCAAGGCCGCTTGATCGTATCGTCGACGTCGAGGCCGGTATCGCCGCCGAAGCGGCGGGACTCGATGCGCTTTATGGTCATCTGAAGCCGCTGGAGATCATCGAGCGGTCGGCCCGGGAATTCTTTCACGGTGAAATCGCCGCAGTTTCGTCGTTCGGGGCGGATTCTGCAGTGCTTCTGCACATGATCGCCAAGATCGACCGGACGCTGCCGGTCATCTTCCTCGACACCGGCAAGCACTTCGAGGAGACGCTCGGCTATCGCGACGCGCTGGTTGCCGATTTCGGGCTGACCGATATCAGGGTGATCACGCCCGAAGAAGCGGCGCTCGAACGGATCGATCCGGCCGGTAATCTGAACGAAACCGACACCGACGCCTGCTGCGGTGTCCGCAAGGTCGAGCCGCTGGCGCGCGGCGTCGAGCCGTTCCGCGCCTGGTTCACCGGCCGCAAGCGTTTTCAGGCGACGACGCGGGCATCTCTGCCGGTGTTCGAGGCGGTCGGCTCGCGCATTCGCATCAATCCGCTGGCGCATTGGACGACATCAGACCAGGCTAACTATATGCGCGCGCATGCGCTGCGTGAGAATCCGCTGGTCGCCTATGGCTATCTCTCGATAGGCTGCTTCCCGTGCACGCAGCCGGTGCAGCCGGGCGAGGATGCACGCAGCGGCCGCTGGGTGGGGCACGCCAAGACAGAGTGCGGCATCCATTTATCGGGGCTGGAGAAGTCGCTGACCGACGCATCGCTTTAGGGTATGTCGATATTCAGGTGAGGCTGGCCTGCGAATGGCGGCACGTACCCAAAGTACGCTCCGCTCCGGTTCTCGGAAGCCACCATTCTCGGCTCGGCCTGTCCTGAATCTCAACACACCCTCGAGCGTTTTCAACTTTAGAATTTTGGGGACTTGGGAATTTCTCGATGAGTGAATCGATAGTGAAAAACGCCACCCGCCTCTGGACCCCGACAGGTTTTAGCGAGGACGAGTGGAGCCATGCCGAGAGCGCCGACGCACTGTCCGGCAATGGCCGCTTCATCCTGCCGCTGCAGGTGTTTCTCGACCTCGATCCGGCGGTGCGCCGGTCGGCGAAGGAGCGCCTCGGCGTGCTGCTTCAGCCCGGCGATCAGCTCGAAAAGATCGCGGACCTGCTCGACCAGATATCGCTGGTGGCGCTGGCCTTCCCGGCTTTCAGTGACGGCCGCTCCTTCTCCAAGGGCGAACTGCTGCGCAGCCGCTACCGTTTCGAGGGCGCGGTCCGCGCCACCGGACAGGTTCTGGTCGACCAGCTTCCGCATATGCTGCGCCTCGGCTTCGACGAGTTCGAAGTATCAAATCCAGTGTTGCTGAAACGGCTCGAGGAAGGCCGCACCGGCGGTCTGCCGCTGTCCTACCAGCCGACCGTGAAGCCGGAGGCCAAAGGCCCCAAATATTCCTGGCGGCGGGTGCGCACCGGTTGATCTCCCCACCGAGCAAGTCGCATCTGGTCGGACCACTTTGCCGATTCAATCTTTTATTTTCGGCATCCGCTCCTTAAGATACGGCCTATTATCTCGCGATCCGAAATAAATTCGCCACCAAGGGAGGAACCGGGAATGGCTGGTAAGAAGATATTGATGCTCGTTGGCGAGTTCAGCGAGGAATACGAGATTTTCGTCTTTGAACAGGCCATGCATGCGGTCGGCCACACCGTGCATGTCGTGTGTCCCGACAAGAAGGCAGGCGATATCCTGAAGACGTCGCTGCACGACTTCGAGGGTCACCAGACCTATACGGAAAAGCTCGGCCACGACTACATCCTCAACAAGACGTTTTCCGAGGTCAATCCGGCTGAATACGATGCCGTCTATGCGGCAGGCGGGCGCGGGCCGGAATATATCCGCATCGACAAGCGCGTGCAGGCGCTGGTGCGGCATTTCCACGAGACCGGCAAGCCGATCTTCACCATTTGCCACGGCGCCCAGATCCTGATGGCGGTCGACGGCGTGCTGCGTGGCAGGGAAGTCGCGGCGCTGCAGTATTGCGAGCCGGAAGTCACGCTCGCTGGCGGCACCTACATCGATGTCGCGCCGACCGGCGCCCATGTCGACGGCAATCTGGTGT
Organism: Mesorhizobium sp. WSM4815; assembly: GCF_055811575.1. Taxonomy (NCBI): domain Bacteria; kingdom Pseudomonadati; phylum Pseudomonadota; class Alphaproteobacteria; order Hyphomicrobiales; family Phyllobacteriaceae; genus Mesorhizobium; species Mesorhizobium sp. WSM4815. The sequence continues at coordinate 74,588 of NZ_JBVVQS010000090.1, forward strand.
CGGCCAAGGGCTGGCCGGGGCTGGCCGCCTTCATGCGCGAATGCCTGAAAGTGCTTGGCACCGAGATCCGCCACGGCGAGATCCTGATGCGCGACGAACGCCAGGCGGCTTGAGTCACACATTATAAAAGCCGCCGCACCTGTGGTGCGGCGGCTTTACAGCGCCGCGCGTTCGTTTTTGGGATGTGCTTTATGCAGTCATCCGCGCTTCGCGAAACGATACCAGCTTGCTGCGGCTCTCATCCCACAGCGCCAGCTTGACGCAGCGCAGGCTGTCGAGAAGCGTGACGCGGCCAATTTCGCGCAGTTCCGGATAGTCCCTCAGGACCTCCTGGAGCCGATAGCACGGCACCTTGGCGGAGAGGTGGTGCACGTGATGGACGCCGATATTGCCGGTGAACCAGTTCAGTACCGGCGGCAGGTCATAATAGGACGAGCCGTGCAGGGCCGCATGCTGGAACTCCCATTCGGAGTCCTTTGCCCACTCTGTCTCTTCGAACTGGTGCTGGACATAGAACAGCCAGATGCCGGCAGAACCGGCGAGAACGACGATGGGCAAATGGACGACCAGGAACGCTTCGAGACCGACGAACCAGACAAGGGCGGCGGCGGCGACCGCGATGGCCGCGTTGGTGGCCATCGACGACACCCAGGGCGTGAGGCCGCCTCGCATCATGCCGACTGGCAGTCTCTGTTCAAAGATGAAAAGCCAAATGGGGCCGAGGCCGAACATGACGAGCGGATGGCGGTAGAGGCGATAGGCAAGGCGGCCCCGCCAGGACATTTGCCGATATTCCGCGACAGTCAGCGTCCTGATGTCGCCCGTGCCGCGCTCATCGAGATTGCCGGCGCTGGCGTGATGGGTTGCGTGGGCACGCCGCCAGCAATCGTAAGGCGTCAAGGTCAGGATGCCCAGCCCGCGGCCGATCCAGTCGTCGGCGGTGCGATTGGCGAAGAACGAGCCGTGGCCGCAATCGTGCTGGATCATGAAGATCCGCACCAGAAAGCCGGCGGCCGGAAGGATGAGGATCAGACCCCACCAATGGCCATAGGCATAGGCAGCCGAGGACAGTGCCCACAGCGTGGCAAAGGGGATGAGGGTGATGGCAAGTTCGACGGCGCTGCGCCGCCTGTCGGGTTTCTTGTAGCGCGCCAGGATCTTCAACCAGGCACGCTTGCTGTTCGCTACAGCTTCGGGGGAAATCATGTTCATCAGGAAGCATAGACGGACCATTTCGTCGCCGCAAGCCAGGCATCACGCAAAGTTACTGCGGGTAATTGTCGCGCGACGCGCAAGCTGCGGCAAAAGGCATGCCAATGGCGCGCAGCGACAGGCGTGTGTGTTGTCTATCGCCGGTTGCCACCGGCGGCTACGCTGCTTTCGATGCCGTCCAGGCGGTCAAGCAATTCCCTGAAACGATCGGGAATGTCGTTCTCCGTCCGGAACGCCGGCAACGCGCGCAGAAAGTGCATCGTTGCCTCGGTGCCGAACTGGCGCCTGATGCCGGCCGCCAGCCTTTCACGTCTTTCGTCATCGTTAGGGGCGCCATTCTTACGGTCGCCGTCGTTGCGGGTCGCCATCTCAAAATCCTGTGTCGGTTTCGAAACTCTTCCACCAGACGAATGGTTCCCCTATCGCAGCATCTTGGCAAGCAAAGCCGGTGGTTACAGTAAAATTTGAATTAATATCGAAAGGTCTCCATGATGCGTCGTCAAAAGCGCGAGCGGCCTGTCCAGTATCGCTTGCCCCTTGATTTTTGGCCGCCAAACCTCGATATCGGGCACAAAATCCACATCATTTGAATGACGGGAAACGGCGATGAGCGACCAGGCAAAAGACGAACGCGCGCCCGATGAAGCCGAGACGGCCGGGGCTGCCACCGAACACACGCAAGGCAGCGCCGACGGCGACTATGAAGCGCTTGTGCGGCTGCTGAAGGAAAACGACGAGTTGAAGGACCGCGCGCTCCGCGTCGCAGCCGAGATGGAGAATCTGCGCCGCCGTACCGCCCGTGACGTGCACGATGCACGCGCCTATGCGGTTGCCAATTTCGCCCGTGACATGCTGTCGGTATCGGACAATCTGCGCCGCGCACTGGATGCGATCCCGGCTGAGTCCAAGGCGTCAGGTGATGCCGGTTTGAAATCACTGATCGAGGGCGTCGAGCTCACCGAGCGCGCCATGCTATCGGCGCTCGAGCGGCACGGAGTGAAGAAGCTCGAGCCGGAAGGCGAGAAATTCGACCCGAATTTCCACCAGGCGATGTTCGAGGTGCCCAATCCGGAGGTGCCGGCCAACACGGTGGTCCAGGTCGTGCAGCCCGGCTATTCGATCGGCGAGCGGGTGCTGCGGCCGGCCATGGTCGGCGTTGCCAAGGGCGGTCCCAAGCATGTGGCTGGTGAAGCCTCGGTCGAGCCAGGGCCGGTGAACGAGCAAGCTGAGAAGGATGCGTAAGTTAGGGGAATAGGGCAGTAGGGGCAGTAGGGTAAAGGAGCCGTACCAATCGTACGGCTTCGTGCTATTCATACATCCCTATTCACCCGCTCTCCTACTCCGCTATGCCCTTGAACCCGATCGAGCTTCTCGACTATGCCGGTGTCGCCGTCTTCGCGGCGACCGGTGCGCTGGCCGCTTCGCGCAAGCAGCTCGACATCATCGGCTTTCTGTTCCTGGCCAGCGTCACCGGCATCGGCGGTGGCACGTTTCGTGACGTCATCCTCAATCTGCCGGTCTTCTGGGTTACCAACTCTGGCTATGTGCTGATCTGCGCGGTGGTGGCGATGCTTGTCTTTTTCGGGGCGCACCGTCTCGAATCCCGCTGGAAATTACTGCTCTGGCTCGACGCCGTCGGCCTCGCCGCGTTTTCGGTGATGGGTGCCGCCAAGGGCCTGGCCATCACCGGCTCGCCGGTCGTGTCCGTTGTTACCGGCGTGCTCACCGCCACGTTCGGCGGGATCTTGCGCGACCTGCTGGCCGGTGAGGCTTCGGTGCTCTTGAGACCAGAAATCTATGTCACCGCCGCCCTTGCGGGCGCCATCCTGTTTACAACAGGCGATCTCGCCGGACTGCCGCCGCTCGCCTCGGGCCTGGTGGGCTTCATAGCCGCTTTCTGCGTGCGTGGCGGCGCGCTTAAGTTCGGCTGGGCCTTTCCGTCCTACAAGAGCCGGCCCGGCCGGCGGCCGGAAGATATTCCGTGAAATGAGGGCGAGTAGCGAATAGGGACAACGATCCGCAGCGAATTGGCGGAACTCCCGCTACTCGCTACTCCCTATTCGCTATTCATTGGAATCTCAGGCGGCGAAGCGCTGGGCTTCCCCGCCATAATAGCTGACGTAGCGGGCGCCGATCTCCTTGACCGGCATCACCACGAACACGTCGACCGTCGAGAATTCGCGGTCGATGACGCAGCCGTCGCCGATGCGCGCGCCGACGCGCAGATAGCCCTTGACCAGCGGTGGCATCGCCGCGATCGCGGCCTTGGCGTTGACCGCCTCGATCGGCATCAAATCCATGGAACAGTAGCGGCCGGCGACGGCGCGCACGTCCCAGGCCGAATTCGTCCGGCAGTGATGGGCGAGATAGGTCAGCGCTTCGGCGTGTGCCGCCGGCACGGTGCCGGGGAACGAGGCGCAACCGGTCATCACGCCGATCCCATAATGGTTGATATAGGCCCAGATACCTTGCCAGAGCGCCTCGATGGTGCGCTTCGAGCGGTATTCCGGCAAGACGCAAGAGCGGCCGAGCTCGAGGAAACGCTGGCCGGGATGGCGGGCGATAAGATTGGTCAGCTCAAACTCGCCCTCGGAATAGAAGCCGCCGGCCGCTGCCGCGATCTCCTGCCGCAACAGGCGGTAGGTGCCGACAATGCGGCGATGCTCGGGACCGGACAGCGAGGTGTCGAAGACGAGCAGATGATCACAGAGCGGATCAAAATGGTCGGCGTCGCGGCGGTCCTGCACCTGAAACAGGGTTTTCCTGGCGCCGAGCTCGTCATAGAACACCCGGTAGCGCACTTCCTGCGCGGCGGCGATCTCGGCCTCGTTGCGTGCGAGCCGCACTTCGAGGTTGCCGATACGGCCAAGCGCTTCGCCTTTTATGACAGCATCGACGTTGCGCCCGGTGAGCAAAGCACCCCTGGCGTTCGGCCGAGCGTCACATTCCGGCATAACTGTATGCACGAGTGATTCTCCTTCGAGCCATCCCTCTTGGCACGGGGATACGGCGTAGGTGCAACAGGATTGTGACAGTACCGTGATACGGCCCTGCCGGCAATACTTCGTCGGCTGGTCAACCCTTCAACCGGCTATGTTCTGCAGGTAAGCCAGGCAAGGACAGCCGGCGGATCAAGCGGCCACGTGACCCTCGACCGCATGGACAAGCGCGTCGGGGTCGAGCGGCTTGGTGACGAAGCCGCTGGCGCCATGGGCGAGCACTGCGTGGCGGGTCGTTTCCTGACTGTCCGCCGACAGCACCATGATCGGAACCGGCGACACGGCGGTTTCCTCCTCGTGCCGGCGGATGGCGGCGATCGCGTCCAGCCCGTCCATGACAGGCATGTGCAGGTCCATCAGCACCACGTCGAAGCGGTACTTGTGGTCGGTGCCGGTGATGGCCTCGACGGCGGCCTTGCCGTTGCCGACCAGTTTCACGCGATGCCCGGCCTTTAGCAGCGTGGCACGGGCAAGCATGGCGTTGATGTCGTTATCCTCGGCGATCAGCACGGACAGGCCCCGCCGCCGGCCGCCAATGGCGCGGGCGGTTGGTGCGCCGCGCTTTTCCGGCTGCGGCTGGGTGAGGGCAGGCACGCTGCTGGTCAAAAGCACGCGAAGCAACGTTTCGCCACGCACCGGCCTTGCCAGAAAGGTGGCGTAGCCGCTGGCGCGGAACTCGCCCAGCATGCCGCGGTCGGTTGGCGCGATCAGTGTGATCGCCTCGCAATCGGCAAAGCCGCTCTGGCGAAGGCGCTTGAGCAACCTGCCGTCGCCTTCCTCCATGGCCGCATCGACCAAAAGCGCGTCGCAGCCTTCGGCGAAGGACGCTGCCTGGGCGGCGGTGGTGGCCAGATCGACCTTGCCGCCATTGGCGCGGATGGTGCGGGCGATGGCGTCGGCCTCGATGGCGTTCTTCGACAGGATCACGGCGCGCCGCCCTGACAGCGCATCCCGACGGCTCTGCGGCGGCTCGGTGGCCGATATTGCAGGGATTTCGAAGACGAATTCCGAACCCTGGTCGAGCTGGCTCGACACCGAGATCGTGCCGCCCATGGCGATCACCAGGCGCCTGGAGATGGCAAGACCGAGCCCGGCGCCGCCATGCGCGCGAGTCGACGTGCCGTCAGCCTGTTCGAATTCCTCGAAGATGCGCTCCAGGTCGTCCTCGTGCAGGCCGGGACCGGTGTCGGTGACGGTGAAGCATATGCGGTCGGTGGTTTCGGTGCGGGCACGAGCGATGCTCACCAACACGCCGCCGCTGTCGGTGAATTTGATGGCGTTGCCGATGAGGTTGAGCAGCACCTGCCTGACCCTTCCAGGATCGGCTGATATCATCTGCGGCACGTCGGGTTCGACATGGCAGCCAAGGCCGATGTTCTTGGCGAAGGCACGCGCCGCCAGGAGTTCTACGATGTTGTCGGCGATCTCGCGCACCGACATTGGCTGCGGTTCGGGATCGAAGCGGCCGGCCTCGATCTTGGAATAGTCGAGCAGGTCCTCGATCAGCGCCAGCAGCGCGCTGGCCGAGGTCGAGATGGCGCCGACATAGGTCCGTTGTTGAGGCGAGAGCCCGGTGTCCGCCAGCAGCTTGGCCATGCCCATGATGCCGTTCATCGGCGTGCGGATCTCGTGGCTGACGGTGGCGAGGAAGCGCGATTTGGCCTGGCTTGCATATTCGGCTCGCTCGCGGGCGGTGATCAGCGACGTTTCGGCGTGCTTGCGGGCGGTAATGTCGCGGGCGATGGCGCGATGCGAGACAGCGCCGCTCTCCTTGTCGCGCACGGACAGTTCGATCCATGAGAACCAGCGCGGGCCGCTCGGTGTTCTAATGGCGACGTCGGTGGAGCTCAGGCATTCATGGTCGGAAAAAGCGGCATCGGGAACGATGCCGACGTCGATGCCGAGGTCGGCCAGGGCCTTGCCGGCAAGGTCGCGCTGGTCGGCTCCGACAAGCTCGGCGAAAACCTTGTTGGCATAGACGATGTGGGCGTCACGGTCGCGATGGACGACGAGATCGCCAAGCGCGTCGATCAGCCCGCGAAAGCGTTCCTCGCTCTCCTGCATCTCCCACACGCGGTCGGCCAGGCTCTCAACCTCGGCGCGGCTGCGCGCTGCGGTCGCGCCAAGCAGCGCAACCGTGCGGCGCGCCGTGCGCCTGGCACGCAGATGCACGGAAAGGCCTGCCATGCCAGTCGCCAAAAGCCCGACGGTGATGAAGATCGGCGCGCCGGTCAGATGCGACAGGCCCGCCAGCACGACGATGGCGACGAGCATCAGGAACGGCAGGCCTTCGCGATTGGCGGCGGGCAATTCAGGCGCCAGTGGCGGCGCCGCGATATGCTGCCGGCTTGGCGCCTCCGGGCCGATCCCATCGACGTTTTCGGCGCTCTCTGTTTCTCTGATGCCGGATTCCGTGACCATGCGGAAACCCTTGCCAGACAGAGATTATGGAAAATTGCCGCGGATCGTTCGAATTTTAGCGGTCGCGCGGTTTTTGCCTCTCCGCGCCTGAAGCGCGTCGCGTTTGGCCGGCCTCATGCGAGGCGCTTCACCGCTGCACACCCTGGGTCATGCTTTTGCTCGACAAGCATAAAAAACCGGAGAAGGAAGAGCTCACATGTCCACCACCACGCGACCGCGGACCTTGCCCTCGACGATATCGTGCGCGGCGTCGATGATGCCATCGAAGCCAATGGTCGTGGACAGTTTGGCGAGCTTCTGGAGGTCGAGGTCCGTGCCGATGCGGCGCCACGCCTCCATGCGGACCGTTTTTGGCGCCATGACCGAATCGATGCCGAGCAGACAAACGCCGCGCAGGATGAACGGGGCGACGCTCGTCGGCAGATCCATGCCGCCGGCCAGGCCGCAGGCGGCGACGGCGCCGCCATAGGAGGTCATCGAAAGGACGTTGGCCAGGGTGTGACTGCCGACCGCGTCGACGCCGCCGGCCCAGCGTTCCTTGGCGAGCGGCTTTGCCGGCTGGGCAAGCTCGTCGCGCGAAATCACCTCCGAAGCACCCAGGCCGGTCAGGTAGGAACTTTCAGCGCTGCGGCCGGTCGAGGCGACGACGTGATAGCCGAGGCTGGACAGAATCGAAACCGCGACCGAGCCGACGCCGCCGGCCGCGCCCGTCACCACGACGGGGCCGCGTTCCGGCACGATGCCGTGCCGTTCCAGCGCGATAACGCAAAGCATGGCGGTGTAACCTGCCGTGCCGACCGCCATCGCATCATGCGGGCTCATGCCCTGGGGCAGCGGCACCAGCCAGTCGCCCTTGACACGGGCGCGCTCGGCATAGGCGCCAAAATGCGTCTCGCCGACGCCCCAGCCGTTCAATATGACCTTGTCCCCTGTGCGCCAGTCGGCATGGGAGGACGAGATGACGGTGCCGGCGAAATCAATGCCCGGCACCAGCGGCCAGCGGCGGATCACCGGCGCCTTGCCGGATATGGCGAGGCCGTCCTTGTAGTTCACCGTCGTCGCCTCGACGGCGACGGTGACATCGCCTTCCATTAGGTCGGCTTCGGTAAGGTCGGTGATCGCGACCGACTGCTTCTTCTCGGCGTCGCGCGAAACGAGGATGGCTTTGAAGGTTTCGGGCATGTCTTCTCCTCGGGCTTCTTGAATGGGACACTGTATGGCGGCAGAAGGCCAGGTCAATCGCTTGAGGGCTTGGCCTCACGCCGCCAACCAATGAGTTCGTCGAGGACGACCACCACCGCGCCGACTGCGATGAAGGCGTCGGCGAGGTTGAAGATGGCGAAGGACCATACCGGGGTGTGAAACAGGATGTAGTCGATCACGTGACCATAGGTAACGCGGTCGAACAGATTGCCGAGCGCGCCGCCGACGATCAGCGCAAAGCCGATGCGGGTAAGCACGTGGCCGGGCGGAGTGCGGGCCGCGAGATAGAGCACGAAAGCGACGACGAAAGCGGCGATGACCACCAGGCCGGTGTCACCGAAGGACGAAAACATCGAGAAGGCGATGCCGGTGTTGTAGGTGCGATACAATGCCAGGAACGGGACAAGATCGACCTTTTCCTGAAAAGGGAGGCCGGTCTCGACCAGATATTTCACCCACTGGTCGAGCGTCACCGCGGCGGCGACCAGCACGACGTAGGGCAACCAGGATTTTGCCGTTGGGGATTTCACCGTTCGGGATGTCACGGTCAGGCGCCCTCCGGGGCAAGTTTCAGCGCGCCGCGCCGGATCTCGAACAGCATGATGCCGGTGGCCACCGCGAGATTGAGCGAATCGGCCCGACCGGACTGTGGAATCCGCAGCAATCTGTCGCAGCTTTCGGCCAGGCTTTCGGGCAGGCCCTGCTGTTCGTTGCCCATCATCAGCAGCACCGGGCCTTTGGAAAAGTCGACCGAACGGTAATCGACCGCACCCTTCAGATGTGTGCCGGCAACCAGGCCAGGAAAGCTTTTTCGCCACGCAAGGAAGGCTTCCGGCGTCGCCTTGGCGACCGGCACGGCGAAGATCGAGCCCATCGTGGCGCGCACGGTCTCGACGGAAAAAGGATCGGTGGTCTCGCCGACCAGGATGATGCCCTTGGCGCCAACGGCATCGACGGTGCGGATGACGGTACCGAGATTGCCGGGATCGCGCACGCGGTCGAGCGCCACCCAGACATCGCCGTCTTGAGCGCGGATGTCCTTCAGCGGCAGGAACTTTTGCGAAAAGACGCCGACCACCATTTGCGGGTTGTCGCGGCGGGTGATGGCGACGAGCACTTTTTCCGAAACTTCGAGCACGGTGCCGCCGGCGGCAACCGTGCGTGCCGCGACCTTTTCGACCGCCGCGTTGCCGCGTCCGGCTTTGGCGAAGACCAGCGTCCGGATCGACCAGCCGAGGTCGAGCGCGTCGATGACCAGCTTCAGCCCCTCGGCCATGAATGCGTTCTGCTGGTCGCGGTATTTCTTCAGCGAGAGCGCCTTGATGTCCTTGATCAACGGATTGGCAAGGCTGGTGACTTCCTTCACCTGCCCTGGCGCGCCGGCGTGCCGCTCGCTCATTCAGGCCACCCAGCGCGAAAACAGCGAGGTGGACAGCGCCCGGCCGGCGGATTTCTCGCGGATAATCAGTTCGCCGGATTCGACCGTGCCGCCCATGCCGGCAAAAGTGTCGCGCATCAAGGCGTGGATGGCGAAGAAGGAAGCGCGGATCGAATAGGCGGTCAGCACGACAGCGAGCGGCTTCGGCGTCAGGACCGAGCGGCAGAGGTCGGTCAGAGCAGGCAGATCCTCGAACAATTGCCAGACCTCGCCCCTGGGGCCACGGCCATAGGCGGGCGGATCGAACAGGACGATGTCGTAACGGCTGCCACGGCGCTCCTCGCGCTCAGCGAATTTTAGGGCGTCGTCGACGATCCAACGGATCGGCTTTTGCGACAGGCCCGCCATCTCCTGGTTCTCCCTGGCCCAGCCGATCGCCTTCTTGGAAGCATCGACATGGGTGACCTCGGCGCCGGCGCGCGCCGCCACCAGCGAGGCAAGGCCGGTATAGCCGAACAGATTCAGCACTTTGACCGGCCGCTTCGCCGCCGCGATCAGCCCGGCCATGTGATCCCAGTGCGAGGCCTGCTCGGGGAACACGCCGACATGGCGGAACGAGGTGAAGCGGCCGAGATAATCGATGCCGTCATGCTTCATTGGCCAGGTTTCGCCGAGCGGCGTCCTGGGGAAACGCCAGCGGCCGATGCCTTCCTCGTCGGTGTCGCCGGTGAAAATGGCGTCGGCGCGGTCCCAGTCTTTGGCCGGCAACGCTTTTTGCCAGATCGCCTGGCCTTCAGGCCGAACGATGCGATAGGGGCCGTACTGCTCGAGCTTCTGTCCGGCACCGCTGTCGAGCAACGCGTAGTCGGCGTTGGGCGCGACTTCGAGGATCAGCGGCAGGTGTTCGGCGGGCAGGGCGCCGTCGCGGCGGGAAAGGACGCGCGGCGCGGCTATCGGCTCGGTGCGGTTGCCCGATGCGCCGGTTGCGCGCGGTTCCGCCCCGCCCTTTGCGAGCTGATGCGAGCGGCTGTCGCGGCGTTTGTCGCGAAAAGGTTTCAAGAAGAGCATCTCCTGGGCGACGTGGCCCGCTTCTGCCACAGCACATTCACCGGCGCAACAAACGCAGTCGCCGGACATTTCCGAACCGGTCAGCCGCGCTTGATGAAGAGCAGGGCAGCAACCAGCGATACGAAACCGACGGCCTTGAAGCCGGCGACGATCATATGGCCTGTTTCCCAGCGCAGCCGGATCGCTTCGAAATTCTCCGGAATCGGGCCAGGCACCCAAGTGGCCAGAATATCGTTCGCCGGCTTGACGAGAGCAAACCACATCGCAAGAGACACCGCATAGATCACGGCAGCGGCCAACGCATACCAGAACGCCGGTCGGTCATTGCGCAGCATCCAAGCGAGCAGTCCCGGACAGCCGATCGCGGCCAGGTCCAGTGGCGCGCCAATGACGGCAAACAGCTGGAACTGGGCGTTGAGGACAGTCGTCTCGCGCCAGAGAGAAGGCGACCATTTCGTCAGTCGAGGAGCTGATTCCAGGACATGGGCGAAGGATGGTCCAAGGCTGAGCGCCGCGACAACGGCGGCCAAGATGGACCAGAACAACAGGAACCCGCGTATCTCCATAACGCCCGAACAACGGGGTGACGCCGGAGACGTTCCCCGTCGGAAGGGAGTAAGAAATAAGGCAGTAGGGTAGTAGGGGATAAGGCAGTAAGTGAACAGGGAAAGTATGTCTTGCACGAACCCGCTCGATTGGTACGGCTCCCTACTGCCCTACTGCCCTACTGCCCTACTGCCCTACTGCCCTACTGCCCTACTGCCCTACTGCCCTACTGCCCTACCGCCCTACTGCCCTACTGCCCTACTGCCCTACTGCCCTACTGCCCTACCGCCCTACTCCCCTAACTTCCCCATCGCCTTGTACACCGCAATGCCGGCGGCGAGGTCTTCGAGGGCTGCGCCGACCGATTTGAACAGCGTGATCTCACCGGGGCTCTGCCGACCCTTCTTCTGGTCGCGTGCCAATTCATGAAGGTCGGCGACGATGGCTTGCGCCTCCAGCACGCCCGAGGCCAGCGGCTGGACGATGTCGCCCGCTTCCTTGGTGGCGCCGGCCCGGGTGTCGACGTAGACGCGGGCGCGCGCAATCGCATCGTCGTCGCTTTCGCGCATGGCCGGCGTGAAGCCGCCGACCAGATCGACATGGGTCCCCGGCTTCAACAGCGCGCCCTTGATCAGCGGCGTGGTCGTGATCGTCGCCGACGAAACGATGTCGGCCTGGCCGAGTTCGGCGTCGAGATCGCTCGCGGCGGTTGCCGCAAAGCCCTCGGCGCGCAACTCCGCCGCAACCTTTTCGGCATTGGCCGGCGTGCGGTTCCAGATGCGGATGGCGGTGATCGGCCGCACCGCGCAATGCGCCCTGGCGAGGAACGGCGACAGCGCGCCGGCGCCGACCACCAGCAACCGCGAAGCGTCCTCGCGGGCCAGATAGGAGGCTGCCAGCGCCGAGGCGCAGGCCGTGCGCCACTGCGTCAGCCGCTGGCCGTCGATCATGGCTTCAGGCTCGCCGGTCGCACCGTCGAGCAGGAGGTAAAGCCCCATCACAGCGGGTTTGCCCACGGCGTTGTTGTCGGGCGACACGGTGACGATCTTGACGCCGATATGGCCGCCTGCCGACGAGCCGGCGGCATTGAAGTCGGTCCAGGCCGGCATCAGGAGCAGGGTCGAGGCCGCGCCGTCGGGCCGTTCGATCGTATGGTGGTGCCTGACCGGCTGTACCGCGCCATCGCGAAAAGCCGCGCGCAGCGTTTCGACCAGGCCGGGAAAGGTCAGCGCCTGATCGACCTCGGCCGCCGAAATGCTCAACATAAGAAACTCCGTCGAGAGAAATACGCCTGACGCATGACCGCGAAATCAGAAGCGATTTTCTGCAAAGATCATGCGCAATCAAAAATGGTACAGCGTCCTTTGCGCGCCCAAAAAGGACGCGCGGCGGTTCCGGCTCAGCCCGTCGGCTTCGGCAAGGAGGGGCCTTGTTGCGCGGCCGGTGCCCGGCTGACCGCCTGGCGCAAGTTCTCGGCCTCGACGCCGCGCTGGCGCGCCAGCTTGCGATAGCGGCCCTGCTTGATCCAGGTCGCCAGGCTACCGACGATCATGCCGATGGCGAGGGCCAGGAACAGGAAGATGAAAAGCGGCAGCGTCATCGTCAGCGCCGGATTGCCGGGGTTGAATGGGTCCAGGGTGAAGGCAACCGGATCGCGGTTGGCGACCGCCAGCGCAATCAGAATGACGGCCAGCGGCACGAAGACCACGATGAGCATGAAACGATTGAACATAGAATTTCCTGTCGAAGGCGGGCTCTACCAAAGGCCGGCCCTACTGAAAAGGCCGGCATGGCGCATGAGCCCGCGCGGCGCTTATTTGCCGCTGTTCAGCCTTTCACGCAATTCCTTGCCGGTCTTGAAGAACGGCACCCATTTCTCCTCGACCTCGACGGATTCCCCGGTACGCGGATTGCGGCCGGTGCGGGCGGGGCGGTTTTTCACCGAGAAAGCGCCGAAACCGCGCAGTTCGACCCGGTTGCCTTCGGCAAGCGCGTCGGTGATCTCGTCGAAAATCGCGCCGACAATGTTTTCGACGTCACGCAGGAAAAGGTGCGGGTTGCGTGTGGCGATGATCTGCACAAGTTCGGATTTGATCATGAGAAGGCTCCCCGTGAAAACACTGCGGTCAAATTATGAGGATGATTTTATTTGCTTTTTTCACTCGTCTCAAGGGTGCCAGACGGAAACCAGACCGTCAAGAAACAAGCGATCGGCACCAAGTTCGTGAATGATGTCGCCGCCATAGTCGGGCAGGCCGAGCGCACTGCCGATGGTTCGTGCCATCGCCTTCGAGAACAGGAAGCCGCCGCTTTCCGCGTCCTTCCACTCCACCACCTTGAGCTTGGCGTCGATGCCCTTGGTTGCGAGCCAGTCGATCGCTTCGGTCTCGCCGCCGACCGCGTCGACCAATTTGTTGGCAACGGCCTGCCGGCCGGTGAAGATCGATCCGTCGGCCAGCGCCAGCGCCTCCGGTTTGGTCATCTTGCGGCGTTCGGCGACGATGCCGACGAACCAGTCGTAGCTGTCGAGGATGAGCTTGCGGACCATGGTGCGCTCGTCGTCATTGGTCGGCTTGAAAGGCGATGGCGAAGCTTTCAACGGCGAGGATTTCACTTCCTCGAGCTTGACGCCGAGTTTGTTCATAAGGCCGCTGACGTCCGGATACTGGATCAGCACGCCTATCGAGCCGACAATCGACGATTTGCGCGCGACGATATGATCGGTCGCGGTAGCGATCATATAGCCCGCCGATGCGGCCAGCGTGCCGACCTGGGCCACCACCGGCTTCTCGGCGGCCAGCTTGCGCACTGCCTCGTAGATCGATTCGCCGCCGACGGTGGTGCCGCCAGGTGAATCGATCGACAGGATTACAGCTTTCACCCTCGAGGATTGACGGATGGCGTCCAGTTGCTTGATCAGCTCGTCGTCTTCGGTGATGGTGCCCTCGATCTTGACCTTGGCGATATGGTCGATCGCCGCGCCAGTGAAGTCATCGCCGTAAATCCAGGTCGAAAAGGCAATCAGCCCGGCTGCTGCGACAACAAGCGCTGCAACGCGCCAGAATGTCAGCTTGCGGCGCAAGCGGCGGCGGTCGATCAGGTCGTCGGCTCTCAGTACCATGGTCAGCCTCATAGTCGGTGGGAGCAGATGCTTTTAAAGCAACCGCCCGCGCCCGGCTACCGATTCCTGACGAGCTTGCGCCAAAGACAAGGTCTCGACGTTGGCGAGACGGCGTTTCGAGAGAACATAAAAGACCAATCCACAGCCCCTAACGCTGTCGGCCCGTATCTGGTATGACGTGCAAGTTGTGCCGGTTTCATTTTCGTTTGTGCAACAGCAACCGTCACACTTTTGCGGTTTTCCTCCGCTTGTGCTTGCTTGAGGGCGCCGGCATCCCACCTATAGGGGTGCTTGGCGGCAGGGGTTTAGAAGAAAGCAGTTATGTTAGCGCGACCGATCGAACCGACCAACACCGAGACGGAGTTGGCTTCCCCGGACGTAGGCCCGGCGCGAGTCGACGCCTTCGGCATCGCCCAGCGCCATTCGCGCCGCGTGCGTATCTTGAAGCTGGCGGTGCCGCTGGCCGCTGCCGCGATCGCGGTCGCCGTCCCGGTCTATTCCTATCTCGTGGCACCTGGCTCAATCCAGGTCCAGGCCGACGCCAGCGCGTTCGCCAATGGCAAGCTGGTGATGGCCAACCCCAAGCTCAACGGGTTCACCAAGCAGAAACTGCCCTATTCCATGACGGCTTTGCGCGCCATACAGGACGTGAGCCAGCAAGGCATCATCAATCTGGAAGGCATCGACGCCAAGCTGCCGATATCAACCGACAATGTGGCGGCCATCAATGCCCCGCACGGTAGCTTCAATCGCGATGGCAACACGATGAGCCTGACCAGCGATGTCACCATAACCACCACAGATGGCCTGGCGGCAAAGTTCAAATCGGTCTTTCTCGACATGGGCAAAGGCACTATGAAGACGAACGATCCGGTCGACGTCAGCCGTGGCGGGTCGCGGATTACCGCGGATTCGATGTCTGTCCAGGACAACGGCAAGATCGTGGTTTTCGAGAACAGAGTGCGTGTCAACATCGATCCCGCCAGCTTGAAGGCGGCAGAGGCAATGAGCGGAGAATCCAATGCGGTTCAGTAGTTCGACACGGCTCGTGGCCGCGGCTTCGGCGTTGCCGGCTATTGGGCTGGCTTTGGGGCTGGCTTTGGGGGCGCCGCCGGCTCTGGCGCAGTCCAGGACCACCAGCCAGCTGTCGGGCCTCAAACTGTCCGGCGACAAGCCCATCCAGATCGAAAGCGACAAGCTCGAGGTCCGTCAGGCGGACAGCGTCGCGGTGTTCACAGGCAATGTAAACGTCGTCCAGGGTCCGACCTTGCTCAAGGCCGGCAAGATGACGGTCTATTACGTCAAGGACCCGGACGCTGCCGCCAAGGGTGAGCAGGCCTCGGGTGCCGCGATGACCGGCTCGGCCGACATCGACCGTCTGGAGGTCGCCAACAAGGTCTATATCAAATCGGACGACCAGGTCGCCACGGGCGACAGCGGCACCTTCGACATGAAGACGGAAGTGCTGGTGCTTTCAGGCAGCAAAGTCGTGCTCTCGCAAGGCGACAATGTACTGGTCGGCTGCAAGCTGACCGTGCAGATGAAGAGCGGTCTGGCCCAGGTCGACCCCTGCGGCGGTGGACGCGTCATGATGTCGATCACGCCGCCGAAGTCGGGAGCGGCGAACCCCTGATGGTCGACGTAGCATCGCTGTTGGCGCGTCTTCCAGGACGCGCCGCCAGCAAACTTGCGGCACCGGCCGCGATTAGCCTCGATCAGGTAAAATTCAAGGGAACCCTGATCGCCAAAGGGCTGACCAAAAGCTACAAGGGCCGCAAAGTCGTCAGTGGCGTGACGATCGGCGTGCGCGCCGGTGAGGCGGTCGGGCTGCTCGGCCCCAACGGCGCCGGCAAGACCACCTGCTTCTACATGGTCACCGGCCTGGTGCCGGTCGACGAAGGCACGATCGAAATCGACGGCTTCGATGTCACCTCTATGCCGATGTACCGCCGCGCCCGCCTTGGCATCGGCTACCTTCCGCAGGAGGCGTCGATCTTTCGCGGCTTGAGCGTCGAGCAAAACATCCGTGCCGTGCTCGAAGTGGTCGAGAAGAGCCGCAAGGAGCGCGAACGCATTCTCGACGAACTGCTCGAGGAGTTTCACATCAGCCATCTGCGCAAGGCCCCGTCGCTGTCGCTTTCCGGCGGCGAGCGGCGGCGCCTTGAAATCGCGCGCGCCCTGGCGACCCGCCCCGCATACATGCTGCTCGACGAGCCTTTCGCCGGCATCGATCCGATCGCCGTCGCCGACATCCAGCAACTCGTGCGCCATCTGACGGCGCGCGGCATCGGCGTGCTCATCACCGATCACAATGTCCGCGAGACGCTCGGCCTGATCGACCGCGCCTACATCATCCATGCCGGCCAGGTGCTGACCCATGGCCGGGCCGACGAAGTGGTCGCAAACCCGGATGTGCGGCGGCTTTATCTCGGTGAGGGGTTTACACTCTAAGCGTGAAAATTTCTGTCCAGACGCGGTTTTTGACGCGAGACAGAGCTTTTTCTTCGATTTCTCGTCGGAATACGCACGGACAGGCGAGTTTTGATCGCCGTCGCCTTGACAAGCAAAAGCCGGGCCAGTTTCTATGCCGAACTCCTTCCGGCAGTCCGATGCGTAGACAGGGCGTTTGAACCGAACCATGGCGTTGGCGGCAAAACTACAGCTACGACAGTCCCAGTCGCTGGTGATGACGCCGCAACTCATGCAGTCGATACGGCTGCTGCAGTTCACCCACATCGAGCTGGAACGCTTCATCGACGACGAGATCGAGCGCAATCCTTTGCTCGAGCGCGCCGAGCCGCAAGACGATGCCGTCAGCGACCAGGCGCAGAAGATCGATGCCGCGCCGGAAACGGCCACCGCCGGCGACTGGTTCGAGAAGGAAACGGCGTGGAGCGCCGAGGCGATCTCGGAAAAGCTCGATACTTCGCTGGAAAACCTGTTTCCCGACGACCCCGGCACCAGCGAGCGGCTCGGTCCCGACCTGACGGCCCAGTGGAAATCGGCATCCGGCAACGGTTCCGCATCCTCTTCCGACGGTTTTGACGTCGGAGACATGGCGGCCGGAGCCATCACGCTGCGCGAGCATGTCGCCGAGCAGATCGCGCTTGCCTTCGCCGACCCGGCAGCACGCCTGATCGCCAGCGAACTGGCCGATGGCCTCGACGAGGCCGGCTACATGCGCGCCGACATGGCTGAGATCGCCACCCGTCTCGGCACCGACAGAGCGGCGGTGGCAAATGCGCTCGCAGTCTGCCAGACATTCGAGCCCACCGGCCTCTTTGCCCGCGACCTTGCCGAATGCCTGTCGCTGCAGCTTGCCGTCCGCGACCGTCTCGACCCTGCGATGAAGGCTTTGATTGCCAATCTCGAACTCCTTGCCCGGCGCGATTTCCAGACCCTGAAACGGATTTGTGGGGTCGATGAGGAGGATCTGCTCGACATGCTGGCCGAGATACGTGCGCTCGATCCGCGCCCGGGGATGGCGTTTTCGGGCGGCGCCAGCGACGCTATCATCGCCGATGTCGAAGTGCGTGCGGCCAATGACGGGAGCTGGGTGATCGAACTCAACCCCGAAACGCTGCCGCGCGTGCTGGTCGACCATATCTATTTCGCTCGGGTTTCGCCGCATGCGAAAAATCAGACGGAAAAGGATTTCCTGGCGGAGTGCCTGCAAAACGCCAATTGGCTGACGCGCAGCCTCGATCAGCGGGCGAAGACTATCCTCAAGGTTGCCTCAGAAATCGTGCGCCAGCAGGATGCCTTCCTCGTCCATGGCGTGCGTCACCTGAGGCCGCTCAACCTGCGCACGGTGGCCGACGCCATCGGCATGCACGAATCGACCGTCAGCCGGGTCACCGCCAATAAATACATGCTGACGCCGCGCGGCGTGTTCGAGCTGCGCTATTTCTTCACCGCCTCGATCGCTTCGTCGGGTGGCGGTGACGCGCATTCGTCTGAAGCGGTGCGCGACCGCATCAAACAGTTGATCGACGAGGAGAAACCTGCCGACGTGCTTTCCGACGACGCGATTGTGGATATGTTGCGGGAAAGCGGCGTTGATATCGCCAGGCGCACGGTCGCCAAGTATCGGGAGGGCATGAATATTCCCTCGTCGGTGCAGCGGCGGCGTGAAAAACGCGCTTTGGCCAGCGCCGGACGTTGATCTCCGACGGAATTTTCGACAGCTTTCGCACTTCATTGACAAGCCGCAATGAAGTGGCTAGAAGCCCGCCCGCATGGGACGGGCTACTGCCCGCATGCGGATGGTCCGTCACGACGTTGGCCACGGGACGGTCAAGAAGGCGGCTTGTGATCAATCGGAAAAGTTCGGATTTAAAATCGGCGCAAGTGACGCCGCAAAGCTTGTGCGCTCAGACCACGGGTATAAACTCGGGACAGTTTGAAGCCTGAGCAAGGAAGGTCAGTATTCAGATGACGCTGCGCATATCAGGAAAACACATGGATATCGGCGATGCGTTCCGTACGCGCATCAACGACCGTGTCGGAGAGGTGATCGGGAAATATTTCGATCGGGGCTTTTCAGGGCAAATTGTAGTCGTCAAATCGGGATCGCGCTACACGGCCGATTGCATGATCCGGCTGGATTCCGGCGCTTCGCTGCAGGCGACCGGTGAAGCGCAGGACCCGACGCTCGCTTTCGAGGCGGCGGCGGATCGCCTCGAGACCCGCCTTCGCCGCTACAAGCGTCGGCTGAAGTCGCATAATTCAGGCAACGCCAATGGCGAACCCACCGACGTCGCCTATACGGTGATGGCGCCGCTTGCCGACGATGACGAGGAAATGCCGGAGAATTTCGCGCCAGCCATCGTCGCCGAATCAACCATGACGCTGCGGACCATGTCGGTGGCGTCAGCGGTGATCGAACTCGACACCAAGGACAGCCCGGTCCTCGTCTTCCGCAACGCCGGAAACGAGCATCTCAATATCGTCTATCGTCGGCCGGACGGAAACATCGGCTGGATCGACCCGTCTACGACCAAGGTCGCGCAGGGCTAACGGCCAAGGCCGCACTGGGCTGACGGCCAGGGCCGCAGCGGGCTGACGGCCAAGGCCGCACTGGGATAAGGCACCAGCCGCACGCGAGAGTGAGGGCTGGCGACGGCAGGCGAACAAGGGATTTCAAGTATGGACCTGAGCGATCTTATCAACGTTCCGGCAATCTTGCCGGCGTTGAAGGCGAACTCCAAGAAGCAACTGCTGCAAATGCTGTCCGAAAGGGCGGCGGCAATTGCCGGCATTCCGGAACGGGAGGTGTTCGACACCATCCTGCAGCGTGAACGGCTGGGCTCGACCGGTGTCGGCAACGGCATTGCCATTCCGCATGGCAAGCTGGCCGGGGTGAAGCGGATCGCGGGGGTTTTCGCCCGGCTGGAGACGCCGGTCGATTTCGAGGCGCTGGACGACCAGCCGGTCGATCTGGTGTTCCTGCTTTTGGCGCCCGAAGGCGCCGGCGCCGACCATCTCAAGGCGCTGTCGCGCATCGCGCGGGTGCTGCGCGACGCCGACACGGTGGCCAAGATCAGAGGCACCCGCGACGCCGCCGCGATCCATGCGCTGTTATCGGATACACAAGCCTCGCACGCGGCCTGAGTTTTTTCGATCAGTTCGGTTAAAGGGCCGCCGCGAGCGGCCCTCGTTCTAACCAGATCGCTGCGCCGTCTTGTTAGTGGATGGCGACTTAGTGGATCGCGACGGGGGTCAGGTCGTTTTCCAGGGCGCCGGCCAGCGCCCGCTCGCGAGCGTCGGAAAGCAGGATCGGCTGACCGTTGGCGGCAAACAGGGCCCACAGTTCCAGCCCGGGCGCGATTTCGCCGAGGCCTGGGAAACGGCCGCGCAGATCGTCGCTCGAGATTTTCCTGAGATAGGCGACCGAGCCTTCGCCGAGATGGGCGAATTCGCCGCTGGTCATGATAAGGTTTTCGTCAGTTCTGGTCATTTAAGCCTCCGTGCAGCGAGGACCCCGTTCAAGGCCGCCTCGCATGAGAGCAATCGGTAAAAATCAGTCTTTCACCGATATGTTTATTTTCCGTACCAGCCGTTCGGACTCGGGCCGATCGAGATCGATCGACAAAAGACCGTTCTTCAGCTCCGCCGCGATCACCCGCATGCCGTCGGCCAGCACGAAACAGCGCTGGAACTGGCGCGCGGCAATGCCGCGGTGCAGAAATTCGCGCTCGGTGTCATCGTTCTGACGGCCGCGCACGACCAACTGGTTCTCCTCCGTGGTCACATCGAGATCGTTTTCGGCGAAACCGGCGACAGCGAGTGTGATACGCAGCCTTTCGGCCTTGCCGTCGGCACCGCTGAGGCGCTCGATGTTGTAGGGAGGGTAGCTGTCACCCGACTTCGCCAGACGCTCCAGGGTCTTTTCCATGGCGTCGAAACCCAGGAGAAGCGGGCTGGAAAAAGGCGTCATTCGGCTCATGTTACACTGTCCTCTCAAGAGCGACATAAACTGGAAAAACCCGTATGGCATTTTTCCCGATGGTCTTGATATGGTCCGCCCGGCGGTCGAGTTCAAGCCGTCAAAATCCCCGCCCAAAAAGACTCCCTAAAAGGAATTGAAATGCCCCAATCCCGCAAGATCATCATCGACACGGATCCCGGCCAGGATGATGCCGTCGCCATATTGCTGGCGCTCGGCAGCGCCGAGCTGGAGATCGTCGGCATGACCGCCGTCGCCGGCAACGTGCCGCTGAGACTCACCGAAAAGAATGCACGCAAGATCTGCGAGCTGGCCGGCCGGCCTGACATCAAGGTCTATGCCGGCGCCATCCGGCCGCTGGCGCGCGAACTGGTAACCGCCGAGGAGGTGCACGGCGAGACCGGACTCAACGGTCCGCAATTGCCCGAACCGACAATGGAGCTGCAGGACCAGTACGCGGTCGATTTCATCGTCGAGACGCTGATGAAGGAAGAGAGCGGCACGATCACCCTGTGCGCGCTCGGTCCGCTCACCAACATAGCGCTGGCGCTGATCCGCGAGCCGAAGATCGCGCCGCGCATCAAGGAAATCGTGCTGATGGGCGGCGGCTTCTTCGAAGGCGGCAACGTCACCCCGACCTCCGAATTCAACATCTATGTCGACCCGCATGCCGCCGATGTCGTATTCAAATCCGGCATTCCGATCGTCATGATGCCGCTCGACGTCACCCACAAGGCGCTGACCACGGCCAAGCGCACCCAAGCCTACCGCAAGCTCGGCACCAGGGTCGGCACGGCCACGGCGGAGATGCTGGAATTCTTCGAACGATTCGACGAAGCGAAATACGGCACCGACGGCGGTCCGCTGCATGACCCTTGCGTCATCGCCTATCTGTTGAAACCCGAGCTGTTCAGGGGCCGCAACTGCAACGTCGCTGTGGAAACCGCCTCGGAACTCACCATGGGCATGACCGTGATCGACTGGTGGGGCGTGACCAAACGGCCGAGCAACGCCATGGTGATGCGCGACATCGACCACGATGCGTTGTTCGCGCTGCTGCTGGAAAGGCTGGGCCGGCTTTAGGGCTGCTTCCTTCTCTCCTTGTGGGGCCTTGTGGCCCGAAGGGCGGGCGAGGCCCGTGACTCGCCCCGGGCGGGGGATCTGCGTGCAGCGCCGAGACGGTTGAGGGTGTTGGCCGGAGCGCTGTTGGTGCCAAGCTGGAACACCCCTCATCCGGCCGCGGAGCCTGTCCTCGGGCTTGCCGGAGGCAAGACCCGTGGGCGGCCACCTTCTCCCACGAGGGGAGAAGGAAAAGAGTGCCGCTCACTTCGCCTTTGAAAATGCCAGCCACAGGCCGCCGCCGACCAGAAAACTGCCGCTTATCCGCGACAGCAGCTTGACGCGGCCGGCCGAAAGCAGGCGTCCGGCGCGGCCGGCGGCCAGCGCGTAGGTCGAATCCGATACGGCGGCGAAGATCATGGCGGTGAGACCCATGACGCCGATCTGCAACCCATGGTTGCCGTCAGGGGCGATGAACTGCGGAAAGAAGGCGCCGAAGAACACCAGCGTCTTGGGATTGCTGATCGCCACCAGCAGGCCCTGCAGGAAGAAGCCGCCGCGCGGTGTCTTCGCCGATCCGTCGGCGTTCAGCTTGCCCTTGGAGCGGAACATCTGCACACCCATCCAGATCAGATAGGCGGCACCGATCAGCCTGACCCATTCGAACCAATGGCCCATTCCCGCGATCAGCGAGGTCAATCCGATGCCGACAATGGCGATCATGATCGCCAGTCCGGCCTGTGTGCCGGCGACGTTGGCGAGGCCGGCGCGAGAGCCATGGCGGATGCTGTTGGCGATGATCAGCGTGACCGTCGGTCCGGGTACCAGGATGATGACAAGGCAGGCGACGAGATAGGTGGCATAGAGTTCCAGCGACATGGTTTCCTCAACAGTATGCGGCTTTGCGACACGGCTGACCGCGATCAATGCATGACAGTAACGCGGGTGCAAGCCGGCAAGAGATGTCGCTGGCAACCTTGACCTGGATTTAGGCTCCAGCCAGCCACGGCAGCGTCGTCTCGTAGGCTGCCGCCGCTTTCAGCACGGCCATGTCGCCGCGCGGCCGCCCGATCAATTGCATGCCCATCGGCCTGCCGCTGCCATCGAAGCCGGCCGGCACGTTGACCGCCGGGCAGCCGCCCAGCGTGGCGAGCGCTGACACCTGCATCCAGCGGTGATAGCTGTCCATGGCACGCCCGGCCACCTCCCTGGGCCAAGGAGTACCGACATCGAAGGGAAAAACCTGCGCAGTCGGCAGCGCAATCAGGTCGAATTGGTCGAAGAGTGACAGCAACGTTCGATGCCACGACGAGCGCCTCACCGTGGCGGCGTGGATCTGCGGTGCCGTGAGTTGCAGCGCCTGTTCCACCTCCCACACGGCCTCCGGCTTCAGAAGAGCGCGTTTCAAGGGATCGTCGTAATGCGCCTTGAGCGCACAACCGCTGCTCGCCTGGCGCAGCGTCACGAAGGCCTGCCACAGCGCTTCGAAATCGAAATCCGGCACCAGCGCTTCGGTCTGAAAGGATGCCGCGGCGAACCGGCCGAGAGCGGCCTCGCAAAGACTAAGGATGCCGGGTTCGACCGGCAGATGACCACCGAGATCGCCGAGCCAGGCGATGCGGCCGCCGGCCGTCGGCGTTTGCAGCCCCTGCAGGAAGCAGCCCTGTTTGTGATGCGAGAGTGGCGCGCGAGGGTCGTAGCCAGCCTGCTCGTCGAGCAGCAACGCCATGTCGCGCACGCTGCGGCCCATCGGTCCTTCGACGCCCATCTGTGCGTGGAAGACGTCAAGCTCGGGGCCGGCCGGGACAAGCCCCTGCGACGGACGGAAGCCATAGACGTTGTTGTAGGCGGCCGGGTTGCGCAGCGAGCCGCCAAAGTCGCTGCCGTCGGCGACAGGCACCATGTCGAGCGCCAGTGCGACCGCCGCGCCGCCGCTCGAGCCGCCGGCGGTCAAGGCCGGGTCGAAAGCATTGAGTGTCGGGCCGAACACCGTGTTGTAGGTATTGGAGCCCAGGCCGAATTCGGGAACGTTGGTCTTGCCGATGATGATGGCGCCGGCCTTGCGGATGCGCTCGACGAAATAATCGTCTTCCTGCGGCACGAAATCGGCAAAGATCGGCGAGCCGAAGCTGGTCCTGAGGCCCTTGGTCTGCGCGAGATCCTTGATGGCGATCGGCAGGCCGAACAGCGGTCCGGCATGCCCAGCATGCGCCAGATGGGCGTCTGCCCTGTCGGCCTCGCGCAAGATGTCGGCACGGTCGCGCGGCGAGACGATGGCATTGACCAGCGGGTTTACCGCATCGATCCGGTCGAGGAATGCCGTCGCCACCTCGCGCACCGACAACCGGCGGCGCCGGATCGCCTCGGCAAGATCCATGGCGGACAGGCGGCAGATATCGCCGGCAGGCGGCACGGCGTGTTTTGTGGCCGGACGCATGGCTCTCACCTGGCTGGCGTGTCTTGGAGCGCCGCCTCGACGTCCTTCGCCAGCGGGATCGCCGGCTGGGCGCCGGGCTTCAGGCAAGCGAGCGAACCAGCGGCTGCAGCACGGGCGAGCGCCTGGTCGAGCGGCAGGCCCGATGACAGCCCGGCGGCGAAATAGCCGCAGAACGTGTCGCCGGCGCCGACCGTATCGACCGGAGTGACGTTCAACGCCGGAACCATCAGGAGATCGGCTGGCGTGGCGGCCAGAACGCCGTCACCGCCGAGCGTGACGACGATTGTGCGACCGGTCGTCCCCGCGAAATCGCGCATCCGCGCCGGGCGATCGCGGCCGCTCAGCGACAGCGCCTCGCCATAGAGGTCGAATTCGGTTTCGTTGGCGACGACATAGTCGGCCTTGCCGAGGAAGGCGGCCGCCTCTGCGCGGAACGGTGCCGTGTTGAGCACGGTAACCGCGCCTGCCGCCCGTGCTGCGTCAAGTGCTGCATCGACAGTCTGCAGCGGGATTTCCTGCTGCAGGAGCACGACATCGCCCTTCTTCATGAAAGCCTTGGAGAGGTCGCCTGTGACGACCGAATCATTGGCACCCGGCACCACGGCAATGACATTCTCGCCGTCGTCGGCGACCATGATCAAGGCCGTGCCGGTCGAGGCGAAGGTTTCACCGACACCGGACAGGTCGATCTTGCCGTCCCGCAACAGCGCCAGCGCTTCGGTGGCGAAATTGTCCTTGCCGACCGCGCCGACCATGCGCACCTTGGCGCCGGCACGCGCGGCGGCCAGCGCCTGGTTGGCGCCCTTGCCGCCGGGTGCGGTGGCGAAACCGGAGCCACGGACCGTCTCGCCCGGTGCGGGCAAGCGGTCGACATTGGCGATAAGGTCGAGGTTGATCGAGCCGACAACGATTATCAAGTGGTGCCTCCCTGCTGACTTCGGGAAGCTACTCCGTAAGGCCGCCGCTTGCCAGACCGCGCGATCTAATCGCGTCAGGTTTGAACGCGCTTCTCAGCGCAACTCCAGGCGTCGGCGGTGCCGACATCGACAATTGGCGCGCGATTTCAGGATCCGACCTGTCCCGCTTCCCAGCCAAGGATGGCGCGTTTGCGCGTCAGGCCCCAGTGGTAGCCTGTGAGCGCGCCGGACTTGCCGAGAGCCCGGTGGCACGGCACCACGAAGGACATCGGATTGGCGCCAACCGCGGCACCCACCGCCCGGCTGGCGCTCGGTGCGCCGATGCCGGCGGCGATCGAGGAATAGGTGCAGGCCTTGCCCATCGGGATGCGCAGCAGGGCCTCCCAGACGCGGACCTGGAAGTCGGTGCCGATCAAGACGACGCGCAGCGGCTGGTCGGCGCGCCACAGTGCCGGGTCGAAGATGCGCGCCGCATAGGGCGCCGTCGCGGCCATGTCCTCGACATAGTTTGCGTTCGGCCAGCGGCCGGACATGTCGGCAAAGGCTGCGCGCTCGTCGCCGGCATCGCTGAAGGCGAGGCCGGCAAGCCCACGATCTGTGACCATGATCAGGGCGATGCCGAAAGGCGAGATATGATAGCCGTAGCGGATCGTCAGCCCGGCGCCGCGCGTCTTGTAGTCGCCCGGCGACATCGCCTCGTGGGTGACGAAAAGGTCGTGCAACCGGCCGGGGCCTGACATGCCGACCTCGAAAGAGGCCTCGAGCAGCGGCATGCCGGAATCGAGCAGTTTGCGCGCATGGTCGAGCGTGACCGCCTGCAGAAACGCCTTGGGCGACAGGCCGGCCCAGCGAGTGAAGAGCTTCTGCAACCCGGTCGGCGTCTCGCCGACTTCCTCCGCCAATATTTCGAGCGACGGCTGGTCACGATAGTCAAGGCTGATCTTCTCGATCGCGCGCCGAACAACTTCGTAGTCACCGCCTTCGGGTGTGATGTCTTTCTTCAGAATAGCTGTCTGTGCGTTCATCGGGCCATCTCCTTGATCGTGAATATCGTCCTTCGCGGCTCCGATCACCACCCGAAACTTGCCTTCTCGTCATGTGCATCCAGATAGATTTGGCTTCGAGCAAGGAGCCGACGATGGCTAGCGAAAACGTGCATCCGACCAAGGAGAAGTAGACGCTGCCGATTGCCGTTTATGGCAAGGCACCGCAGAACCGGTTCGCGAACGAGGCGGTTCGCTCACATTCAGCGCGCTTTCGCGATCGCCAGGGCGCGCGAAAAGGCTGACGCAAAGCTCTCGCGGTCATCGGGATTGAGGAAGCCGCCGATCGGCACATTCTGGCCTTGTGCTTCCACCGCCATCCTGGTGATGCCGATTTCGGCGTGGCGGGCGACCGAAAAACGCGCCCAGAACGGATTGAAGCGATGGGCTTCCGATTTGCCTGATGGCGCGGTCTTGCGGATGTCGAGGCTGGTGCGCGAGACCGACACTTCCTCACGGGCGCGGGCGGCACGATAATTGGCGCGAAAGGCGATGTAGACGGCGATGACGTCGAGACCCAGGAAGCCGAACACCGGCCAGGCGCCGCGCGACAGGAAAAACGCTCCGGTGACCAACGAGCCGAACAGCAGAGCGCCCATCAGGATGGCAAAGCCGGTTTTGCCCAGCGAGCGATGCGGTATCAGCAACGCCTGGAAGAATGGCTCGTCGGCCTGAAATGAGGCGTTTGTGTCGCTCATGCCGGGATATTATAGGAAGGGGATGACGAGCCCCAAGTCCAAAAATTCCTCTACACCCAAAAATGAACTGCTCCCCGGCCGACGCGACGGCGCGAACGCCAAACCGCGTGCCCGGCCGGTGCGGTCCGATTCGCGCTACAGCCCGGCCGAAGTGCACGAGATTTTCCGACGCTTTTCCGTTCAGCGGCCCGAGCCGAAGGGCGAGCTCGAACACATCAACGCCTTCACGCTGCTGGTGGCGGTGGTGCTTTCGGCACAGGCGACCGATGTCGGCGTCAACAAGGCGACGCGGGCGCTGTTCAAGGTCGCCGACACGCCGCAAAAGATGCTGGCTCTCGGCGAAGCCAAGGTCGGCGACTATATCCGCACCGTTGGGCTCTGGCGCAACAAGGCCAAGAACGTCATCGCGCTGTCGGAGGCGCTGATCCGCGATCATGGTGGCGAGGTGCCCGACGACCGCGATCAATTGGTCAAGCTGCCGGGCGTCGGGCGCAAGACCGCCAATGTCGTGCTCAACATGGCCTTCGGCCAGCACACCATGGCGGTCGACACGCATATCTTTCGCATCGGCAACCGGCTGCGGCTGGCGCCCGGCAAGACCCCGGAACAGGTCGAGCAGGGGCTGTTGAGGATCATTCCGGACGAATACATGCGCCATGCGCATCACTGGCTGATCCTGCATGGCCGCTATGTCTGCAAGGCGCGCAAACCGGATTGCCCGATCTGTGTCATCGCCGACATCTGCAAGGCCGAGGAGAAGACGAATGATGTTCCGGCGCCGCTGGTCGAAATTGCGCCGCTCGAACCGGTAAGCGAAATTCAGTAGCCGTAGCCGCGCGCCATCGCCGCGGCGAAGACCGGGATCAGCAGGAAGATCAAGGCTTCGGCGCGGACATAAGTTCGAACGGATGCAAGTTGTGCCGCCGGCACTTGAAAGCCGGGGCTGGCCGAGGCCTGCCTGCTCCAGGACGCAAAGCGGACCGTCGGGATGATCGACAGCAGCCCGACGGTGACGAAGGCCGCCATCTTTGCCCAGAATACCCAGTTGTAGACGTAGAATTCCCAACCTTTCAGGCCGTAGATGACGCGTCCGATGCCGACAACGATGATCAGCATGGCGATGATGCCGTAATGGCGATCGATGCCGACAAGCCGCCGAAGCGTCGCGGCGGGCAGATCGCCGCGGATCAGGACAAATTCGGCGCCGATGATGCCGGCCAGTGAAAACACCAGCAGATGATGAAAGATGGCAAGCAGAAGATCGGTGGTATCCATGCCCTTTTCCCTCCGTCGGACGGCACAGCGGACGCTGAATCAGTTCATGCGAAGGGTAGCATCGTTCGACAAGATTCCCATGCCGGAGCTGGTGTTCGCGACTACGTCCCTGCGTTGTTGACGCCAAATCCTGACAAACTAAATTTTGCCCATGACCAGGCTGAAACGCGCCTTGAACCCGATGCCGGACGACATTCGAACCGCTTTGACAAAGCAAGGATTGATGGCGGCCTATGATGACAGACCGGATTATCAGAAGAACGACTATCTCGGCTGGATCGCTCGTGCCAAACGCGCCGAGACAAGACATAAGCGGCTCGACCAGATGCTGGACGAGTTGAAGCGCGGCGGCGTCTACATGAACATGCCCTGGCGCCGCTGAAACCGCGCTTTTCGGGTCACAGTTTCCCTCGCTCGAAGCGCCTCGACCTCGTTTTTCGCGCTGGAAGATGATCTGCGCTGTCCTGGCTCTTGTTGGACATTTGGGCGACATGCATGAGGCACCGGCAAACAACCACTTTGAATTTGCGCATGACCCTTCGGAAGCGGTTTTTCCGCGATCATGCGTGGCGAGGCAGAGTTATGGGAAATCCAGGAGCAGCCAGTGCACCGGTCATCGAGACGAAGCGAACCATCTTGCGGCCACACCAGCTCGATGATTTCGATGCCTATGTTGCCATGTGGGCCGATCCGGACGTCACCCGCTTCATCGGCGGCAAGCCGCGCACGCGCGAGGAAAGCTGGATGCGCTTCCTGCGTCATGCCGGCCTGTGGTCGCTGCTGGGCTACGGCTTCTGGGCGATCGAGGACAAGGCATCCGGCCACTTCATCGGCGAGGCCGGCTTCCACGATCTGAAGCGCGACATGGTGCCGTCGATCGAAGGCGTTCCGGAAGCCGGTTGGGCGCTGGTCCCGAGCGCACATGGCCAAGGGTTCGCCAGCGAAGTCGTCGGACGGGCTCTCGCCTGGGGCGACGAGGCATTCGGGCGTGCAAGGACTGTCTGCATCATCGATCCGGAAAACTCCGCTTCGCTGAGCGTCGCGGCCAAATGCGGCTACAGCGAAGTGTTGCGGACCACCTATCACGACGACGCGACGATCCTGCTGGAACGGCAGCCCTAGGGGGTGCGGCCTGTCATCCGGTGGTTCTGATCGGGCCGAATCGAGGCTTTCTAGGCCTGCCGCTTCAGCACCGGGCCTTCCGCTTCGGCCTTTAGGGCCGCCTGTTCGATCATAGAGGCGTCTTCGCCGAAAGCGCGGGTGGCGCGCGCGGCCGCCTCGATCAGCGGATTTTTCATGCGCTGCAGAAAGGCCGCGTCGACGCGCGTGCTCGGGCCGGACAGCGTCAACGCACCGAGCAGGATGTGCCCCGGCCCGAACACTGGTGCCGAGACGCCCGCCGTCTCGGGGTCGCGATCGCCGACCGACAAACAATGGTAGGTTTTGCGGATCGTCTCGTATGGTTCGCCCTGCTGACCGGAAAACGCCGCAAGCACGCGGCCGCCTGTGCCGGCCAGCAGGGGCAGCACGTCGCCTTCCCGGATGGTGTAGCGGATGGGATGCTTGGACTCGACGCGGTAAAGACAGGTGCGCACGTCGCCCGAACGGACATAGAAGGCGACGCTTTCCCAGCTTCGCTCGGCCAGATCGCGCATGATCGGCAGCAGGATGTCGATCGCCACCACCGAACGCTGGTATAGGGCGCCCAGCCGAAAGGTGGCAGGGCCGACACGGTAGCGGCCGTCGTCGAGACGCTCCAGCAATTGCCCGCGCAGCAACGAGTTCGCCAGCCTCAGGATCGTGCTCTTGTAGAGGCCGGTGCGCGCCGCGATTTCGGCCAGGCTGAGCGAACGGTCGGCAGCAGCGAAAGCATCGAGGATGGCGATGGCTCGGTCGAGCGCGGCAACGCCGTTGGTCGACGCAGGCTTGGATTGTGTTACGGTTATCCGCTTGACCACGTCGTTCCGTTCCCAGTTGGACAGAAGGGCCGATCGGAACAATTGTGCCGCATCCGGACAGTTCTGTCCAGCAGAATGCCATTCCGGTTGACAGAACGATGCAAAGACTGCATGAATTTTTGTCGAGCGGGTCTGAATTCAGGCTACGTTGCTGGCAGGCACCGGAGGAGGTGTCGTGATTGGAGGAACCCCATGCTGAACAGACGCAGATTTTTAACGAGCACCGCCGCTGCCGGCGCCGCCGGTTTCGCAGCGTTGCATCTCTCGCCCGCTTTCGCGCAGGACGCACCGCAGATCCAGATCTTTGTGCCGGCAGCGCCCGGCGGCGGCTGGGACCAGACGGCGCGCACGATGGACCAGGTGCTGCGCAGTGAGAAGCTGATCTCCGGTTCGCAGATCACCAATGTCGGCGGCGCCGGCGGCACAGTCGGCCTGCCGCAATTCATCAGCCAGTGGAACGGCAAGGGCAATTCGCTGATGGTTGCCGGCATGGTCATGGTTGGCGCCATCATCGCCAACAAATCGGCCAATAATCTCACCGAGGTCACGCCGATCGCCCGCCTCACCGGCGAATTCGAGGCGCTGGTGGTGCCGGCGGCTTCGCCGTTCAAGACAGCAGCGGATTTCGTCGCCGCCCTCAAGGCCGATCCGACCAAAGTGCCGGTGGCTGGCGGTTCGGCCGGCGGCTCGGACCACATATTGTTCGGTCTTATCGCCAAGACGGCCGGTGTTCCGGCAGCCAACCTCTCCTACGTGCCGTTCGCCGGCGGCGGCGAGGCATTGTCGGCGCTTCTCGGCAACCAGGTCGCGGCCGGCATCTCCGGCTACGGCGAGTTCTCCGAACAGGTCAAGGCAGGCGCGCTTCGGCTGCTTGCCATTTCCGCGGACAAGCGCCAGGAAGGCATCGACGCACCGACGATGAAGGAAGCCGGCATCGATGTTGAACTGTTCAACTGGCGCGGCGTCTTCGCACCGCCGGGCGTTTCCGACGCCGACAAGGCGGCGATGATCACGCTGGTCGAGACGATGGCCAAAAGCGAAGCCTGGGCCACCGAATGCAAAAACCGCAACTGGACGCAGATCCTGCTCACCGGCGACGACTACGCGAAATTTCTCACCGAAGACACGGCTCGGATCGCAGCCATCCTCAAGGACCTCGGCCTTGCCTGATGTCCCCGGAGAGGGGCGGTCCGCACTGCCCCTTTCCGATGTTCGCCAGCCGCATGGACATACGATCCGGCGCGAGTGAAACTGCGATGAGGTCGGCCGTGGGAGACCGGCTATCCAGGGAGGACGATCATGAGCACCAGCGACCAGCAGGCGGCGCGGCCGCGCCTTGCCGTGCCCGAATTGCTGATCGGCATCGGGCTTCTTGCCTGCGCCTGCGCAGTGGCCTGGCAGACTCTGTCGATTCCGGTGTCGCCGCTCTACTCCAAGGTCGGCCCGACCGTCTTCCCCTACATCACCATGGTCGGCATGACGGTCCTTTCCCTGCTGCTGATCGTCGCCGCTCTGCGGGGCGGCTGGCAGCCGGAGGAAGAAAAGGAAACCCCGACCGACTGGAAGGCGATGGGCATCGTCGCCGTCGGACTGGTCGCGAATCTTGTTCTGATCCAGCCGCTTGGCTTCACCGCAGCCTCGGTGATCATGTTCGTTCTCATCTGCCACGGATTCGGCAGCAGACATCCGCTGCGTGACGTGCTGCTTGGCCTGATCCTGGCGCTTGCCGCCTATTTCGGCTTCGCCAGGGCGCTCGGCGTCAACATCGGCGCCGGCTTCATCGAGAACCAGCTGAACACGGGCCTCGATTCCATTATCCGTATGTTGAGAGGCTGAAGCCATGGAAACGCTTGGCCATCTCGCGCACGGATTTTCGGTCGCCTTTACGCCGGTCAATCTCATGTGGTGCCTGCTCGGCACGACACTGGGGACAGCGATCGGCGTGCTGCCAGGCCTCGGACCGGCGCTGACCATCGCCCTGCTTTTGCCGATCACCTACCAGGTGGCGCCGGAAGCGTCCTTCATCCTGTTTGCCGGCATCTATTACGGCGCCATGTATGGCGGTTCGACGACATCGATCCTGCTCAACACGCCGGGTGAAAGCGCGACCATCGTCACTGCGCTGGAAGGCAACAGGATGGCCCGTTCCGGCCGCGGCGGCGCTGCACTTGCCACCTCGGCGATCGGCTCCTTTGTCGCCGGCACACTCGGCACGCTGGGGGTCGCCTTCCTGGCCCCGGTCGTCGTCAAATTCGCGCTGTCCTTCGGCCCGGCCGAATATTTCTCGCTGATGGTGCTGGCCTTCATCACGGTTTCGGCGGTGCTCGGCTCGTCGTCGGTTCGTGGCCTGACCAGCCTGTTCATCGGCTTCGTCATCGGCATGATCGGCGTCGACCTGCAGACCGGGCAACCGCGCTTCACCTTCGGCATGAGCCAATTGCTCGATGGCGTCGACGTGATCGTCGTCGCCGTCGGCCTCTTTGCGGTCGGCGAGACGTTCTACATGGCCTCGCGCCGCTATGCCGGCAAGGACGAGATCGTGCCGCTGAAGGGCTCGCTCTACATGACGGCGGCCGAATGGGCACGCTCGTGGAAGGCTTGGCTGCGCGGCGCCCTGCTCGGCTTCCCGATCGGCGCGCTGCCGGCCGGCGGCGCCGAAATCCCGACCTTTCTGTCCTATGCAATCGAGAAAAAGCTCTCCAAACACAAGGAGGAGTTCGGCACGGTCGGCGCCATCGAAGGCGTTGCCGGGCCGGAAGCCGCCAACAACGCATCGGCCGCCGGCGTGCTGGTGCCGATGCTGACGCTTGGGTTGCCGACCTCGGCGACGGCCGCGATCATGCTGTCGGCCTTCCAAAGCTATGGCATCAATCCCGGGCCGATGCTGTTCATGACGCAGGC
The DNA here is from genome assembly GCF_055811575.1 of Mesorhizobium sp. WSM4815. NCBI lineage: Bacteria > Pseudomonadati > Pseudomonadota > Alphaproteobacteria > Hyphomicrobiales > Phyllobacteriaceae > Mesorhizobium > Mesorhizobium sp. WSM4815. Next base: position 107,272 of record NZ_JBVVQS010000090.1, read on the forward strand.
CAATCTGGTCTGGGGGCTGATCGCCAGCCTGTTCATCGCCAACATCATTCTCGTCATCCTCAACCTGCCGCTGATCGGGTTGTGGGTGCGGCTGCTGAAAATCCCGGCGCCGCAGCTCTATGCCGGCATCCTGGTGTTCGCCACGGTCGGCACCTACGGAATTTCTCAGTCGCCGACCGACCTCGTCATCCTCTATCTGCTCGGCGGGGCCGGGTTCCTGATGCGGCGCTTCGATTTCCCAACGGCGCCGGTCATCATCGGCATGATCCTCTGGCCGCTCGCCGAAACGCAGTTCCGCCGCGCGATGACCATCTCGAACGGCGACTGGTCGGTGTTCTACAAACATCCGCTGTCGCTGACACTGCTGACGCTGGCGTTCATCGGGCTGATCGGGCCGCATGTCTACGCTTACATCGAACGCCGCCGCATGCGTGGACCGGAACACGTGCCGGGCGATGCCTGACCTGTTTGTGACATCATGACCGATCTGCTGTCCGGCATCCGCGTCCTCGACCTGACCAATGTTCTGGCTGGCCCCTACTGTGCCTATCAGCTGGCGCTGCTCGGGGCCGATGTGATCAAGGTCGAGGCGCCGCAAGGCGGCGATCTGGCGCGCCAGCTCGGCGGCTCGCCGGAACTCAACAGCACCGGCATGGGCGCTTCGTTCCTGGCGCAGAACGCCGGCAAACGATCGGTGGTGCTCGATCTCAAGAAAGAGGCCGATCGCGAACGCTTCCTCGATCTGGTCGCCTCCGCCGACGCGCTGGTCGAGAATTTCCGCCCCGGCGTGATGGATCGGCTGGGGCTCGGCTATGCCAGGCTGAAAGAGGTCCGCCCCAGTCTTGTCTATTGCGCGATTTCGGGCTTCGGCCAGACCGGGCCGATGCGCGACAATCCGGCCTACGACCAGATCATCCAGGGTCTTTCGGGCATCATGAGCATCACCGGCACAGCGCAGACCGCGCCGCTGCGTGTCGGATACCCCGTCGCCGACACGCTGGGTGGGCTGGTCGGGGCGTTCGCCATCACGGCGGCACTTGTGAAGCAGAAGACGACAGGCGAGGGCGCTTTCCTCGATGTGTCGATGCTCGAATGCACGCTTTCCGCGCTGGGCTGGCCGGTCTCCAACTATCTGACGGCAGGCGTCGAGCCGCAGCCGATGGGCAACGAGAACATGACGGCGGCACCTTCCGGCACGTTTCGCACCGGCGACGGTCTGCTCAACATCGCCGCCAACAAGCAGGAGCAGTTCGTCACGCTCTGCCGGCTGGTCGGGCTGCCGGAGCTGGCGTCGGACCCGCGCTTTGCCGAGCGCGAGACGCGCAAGCGCAACCGCATCGCCTTGAAGGCGCTGATCGAGGATGCCCTGGCGAACAGCTCGGCCGCAGCCTGGGAGGAGACGCTCAATCGCGCAGGCGTGCCGGCGGGCAGGGTGCTGACGATCCCGCAGGTGCTGGCCGAGCAGCAAGTGATCGAGCGCGACATGACCACCCGTTTCGATAGCATGCCGAACATCGACCGGCCGCTGACCGTCGTGCGCGGCGGGTTCATGGTCGATGGTGCAGCACCGTTGCCGACCAAGCCGCCGCCGGCGCTGGGCGAGCATATGGACGAGGTGTTTGCCAGTCTGCCGCCGCGCGTCAAGAAAAGGGCGCAGGCATGAGCGACTCGAGAACATGAGCAACGTTGAGAAAAAAACCGGCCGCGAGCGCGGTGAGGAATGGTGGCAGACCGATATCATCGAAATGCGCCCTGGCGTGATCCGGCTGCGTGGCTATGAGATCCAGGACCTGATCGGCCGCGTCAGCTTTCCGGCGATGATCTGGCTGATGCTGCGCGGCGAACTGCCTGGCGAGGAGCAGGCGGCGCTGCTCGGTATCGCGCTGGGGGCGGCCGTCGACCACGGGCCGCAGGCGCCGTCGATCGCCATTGCCCGCATGGCGGCCACCTGCGGCGTCGGCATCAACAGCGCCATGGCTTCAGCCATCAATGTGCTTGGCGACGTGCATGGCGGCGCCGGCGAGCAGGCGCTTGCCTTCTACGGCGACATCGCCGCGGCACTGGACGCAGGCGTGACGCTTGCCGATGCCGTCGCGTCGCGGCTCGATCGCTTCTTCGCCGAGGAAAAATCCTATGTGCCGGGGCTCGGCCATCGCTTCCACCCGCACGATCCGCGGGCGCCGCGTCTCATCGAGCTGACCCGCGATTTTGCCGCGCGCGGCGTCGTCAGCGGACGTTTCGCCGACATCGCCGAGACTGTCGAGGCCGAGGTCGCGCGGCGCAAGGGCAAGAAGATCCCGCTCAACATCGACGGCGCCACCGCCGTCATCTATGGCGAGCTCGGCTTTCCGCCGCCGCTGACACGTGGCCTTTTCGTGCTGTCGCGCTCGGTCGGCATCTTGGCGCATGCGTGGGAACAGTCGCAACAGAGCGACCGCAACAAGGGACCACTGCCGCGCGAATGGTTGTGGGCCTATACGGGCACGCCGGTGCGGCCGTTTCCTCAGGGAGAAGACGACGCCAAATGAGACCTTGGTTCAAGTACGCCAGCGGGCGCTGGCTGGGGAATTTTCAGGTTCTTCAGCAGCGTTGAAAGATCGGGCTCGTCGATAAGGACGGCTGCGTCTTCCGGCGCCAGCCATGCCCGCTGCCGCCTTTTGGCTTCCTGCCAGTTGGCCAGTTCCTCCGTCACCGCCAGCAGGTAGACGGTGACGTCGACGCGGACGAAGCGGTTCGTCAGCCGCTTCCAGTAGGAATAGGTGCCGGCCGGCTGCTTCAGCGTCTTGCCACGGACGCCGGCTTCCTCCCGCGCTTCGATGGTGGCTGCCTTGGGCCCACTCTTGCCCTTCATCGGCCAGCCCTTGGGCACGATAAAGCGCCTTGTCGATATCGAGGTGACCAGCATCACCTCGACGCCGCCATGCTTGCCCAGCCGAAAGGGAATCGCCGCGACCTGACGGATCCGCTCGCCCTTCCTCGCCTTGCGCACGACCTTCTTCTTGGTGGCTGCCATTGCCGACGATCCAATCAGGGCAGTGCCCAAGCGCAAAGGCACGTTGCGAAAATCAAAACTGCCTTTGATGCTACTTTAAGTAGAGCGGCGTTCAAGCATATCAGCTAAATAAATGAAAACGCCGGGCCATCAGCGGCAGACGCTGATGAAGCGGCTGCCCGATCGCCGCAACTGGCAAGTAGGCGCCATCTGCGGGACATCTGGCCGTTGCGGCACGACCACGCGATCCTGGGCACGGAACTGCTGTTGCTGCTGCTGAAATTGCTGCCGTCGCAGCCTGTTTTCCAGCATCTGCAATTCGCCTTGCAGGACCACCGTATTGCGATTGGCGGGAGCGACGTTCTGCGCGGAGACAGCCGCGCCCGACAGCATCGCTGTTGCCAGGGTTGCCGACATCAAGATCGTCGAAAGGCGAAGCGGCGACATCCATCCATTCCCTTACGAAACAGAACCGTGGGCCCGCACGAAACAGAACCTTGCGATTATATAGGGCGTTTGTCTGATGATGCCATGGATTAAAACCCCACGCCGGAGCGGAAGTGGCTGACTAGCCAGTCAGGGCGCAAAGCCCGTGGACCGATGTGTGCTGGCGAAGGGCACCAATACGAGGCCGACGACAAGAAGCTGGAGAGCATCCTGCGGTTCCATACCTTTCAGGCCTGGCTTGGATAATTTGAACCGCAACATCACACAGTTGAAAAACTCGGCATGGCCGGGCTGCGTTCCCCGGAGCCCTGGCCACGGCACGGCGATAGGCCAGCCGCGCGACTATTCGCGGAATGCGCGGCTGATCTGGTCGGTCAATGGCTTCATCAGAAACGAGATGACGGTGCGATCGGTCGTGCGCATGAACGCCTCCACCGGCATGCCTGGCTTGAGGCTTTCCGGATCCAACGAGCCAAGCTTGCCTTCGTCAAGCCTGATCCGCACGCTGTAGTAGGATAGTCCGTTCCGCTCGTCTTCGACGAGGTCGGGAGAAACCGTTGCTACATGTCCTTCGATTTCCGGCGTGACCTGCTGGCTGAACGCCGACAGCCGCAGATGGACAAGCTGGCCGGGCTGGACCTGATCGATGTCTTGAGGCGCGATGCGTGCGTCCACAGTCAATTCGTCAGCGGTCGGGACAATCATCATAATTGGCTCGCCGGTCGTGACGACGCCGCCGACCGTATGGATCGCAAGCTGATGCACCCGTCCGTTCTGGGGTGAACGAATATCGGTCTGTCTAAGCAATTCCTCCGCGGCGATCTTTCGCTCTGCCAATTCTGTGGTTCGCGCCTCCGTTTCGCGTAATTCTTTCGCGACCTCGCTGCGCCAATCCTGCTGGATCTGGATGATGGCCATTTCTGTTTCGCTGATTCTGCCGTTCGCTTCGGCTATCGCAGCGACGAGTTGGCCGCGCCCTCCCTCGATCTGAGCCTCGCCCCGCTCCAGGTCCAGGAGTCGCGACCGCTGGACGAGTTTCTTTTCCCAAAGGCCCCTGACGCCCTTGATCTCGTCGCGGACCAACGCAATCTCGTGCTCCTTGGCCGCCCTTTGTGCCTCGAGGCCCGCTATCTCCTCCTTGAGCTGGCTCACCCGTTGCCTGCGTTGCTCGATTTGGGCACGGTAAGCTCCCCGGCGCAAAGCGAAAAGTTTCTGCTCCCCGCCGATCACACGCGCCACATGTCCAACAGAGGAGCGGCTGGTGAGATCCTCGGAAAAGGCTATCGCCTCGGCACCCTCACGCTCCGCTGTGAGGCGTGCCTCCCGCGCCGAGAGTTCGTCCAGGTTATTGGTTATGACGGCGAGATTGGCGCGTGTAAGCGTGTCGTCGAGACGGAGCAAAATATCGCCTGCTCTGACTTCATCGCCGTTGCGCACGTTGATCTCACCCACAACGCCGCCGCTTGGATGCTGAACCGCCTTGACGTTGGATTCCACTGCGATATGGCCGGTAGCGATGACGGCGCCTGACAATTCCGTCGTTGCGGCCCATGCACCAAGGCCGCCGACAAGCAGCGCCACGGTTGCGGCGCCAAGAAGCATATACCGGCGAAGGGATAAGTCGTTCTGCGTCGGCTGCGATCGCACATCGGTAGGGAGGTTAGCCCGAACGAACGGCAGCCCGCCGATTTTGCCCTTGACGCCGGCCAGATGGCTCGCTCCGGCACGAATATGCGGAATCATCCCCCTCACGCCGTTACGCGCGCCAAAGAACGATCGATCATGAAATAACGTCATCCTGATGCCTTTTCCTCCGGGGCAACTGCTTGAAGCGTTCCCACGGAGGCACTCCGCGTCGTGCCCCGGATGACCAGATCCCTCGCCCCAAATGCGTGCTGACGGCCGGAGTCGAGAACAAGTAAAAGGTCCACTGCCGCCAGGGCGCTTGGACGATGGGCGATTACGACAACCACGCCGTGCCGCTGTTTGACTGCAAGGATCGCCTGGGTCAAAGCCTGCTCGCCTCCAGCGTCCAGATTCGAGTTCGGTTCATCCAAAACAACGAGGAAAGGATCACCATAAAGCGCGCGGGCCAGTCCAATGCGCTGCCGCTGTCCTGCTGAAAGCGATGCGCCGCCCTCGCCGATCTCGGTCTGATATCCGCGAGGCAAGCGCAGGATCATTTCGTGCATGCCCGCGGTCTTGGCCGCCGCGATAATGGTTGCCGGATCCGGAGAAGGATCAAAGCGGGCAATGTTTTGAGCAATGGTGCCTGCGAAAAGTTCGACATCTTGCGGCAGATACCCGATGTGCCGCCCCAGTGCCTCAGCCGGCCACTGTTCGATGGCGGCGCCGTCCAGGCGGATTTTGCCGCGCGCTGCCGGCCAGACGCCGACGAGCGCCCGCGCCAGTGACGATTTGCCCGATGCACTCGGACCGATGACACCGAGCGCGGAGCCGGCGCTCAGCGAAAACGTAATGTCCTGTACAACAAAACGGCGCTCGCCTGGCGGAACGACGCCGATCCCTTCAACCGAGAGTTCGGTCCGCGGCGGCGGCAGCTGCAAGCGATCCTCTGTGGCAGGGAACTCCCTGAAAAGTTCGCTCAGCCGATGCCAGCCTTGCCTAGCGGCAAGAAAGTTCTTCCAGTGCGCAATTGCGAGTTCGACTGGCGCCAGCGCTCGCGCGGTGAGAATAGAACTTGCGATGATGATGCCAGGCGTGGCTTCCTGGCCGATCACCAAATACGCTCCGATCGCGAGAACGACTGATTGCAGCAGCATCCTAAAGCCGCGGGAGAGCGCGCCGAATGAACCCGTGACATCGCTGGCGCGCATCTGCGCCTGCCTGTATTTACCGTTTGCTTCCGCCCAGCGCGAGGCCATAGTGGATCTCATGCCCATCGCTTCGAGCACCTCGGCATTGCGGATGCTTGCCAGTGCGATATTGCTGCGCGCTCCGGCATATCCAGACATTTCAGTTGCTGGACGGCGGACCGTTTTCTCCGTGAGCACGGTCAATGCCAAAAGCAGGATCGCCCCAATCAGCGCAGCCAGGCCGAGCCAAGGATGGAAGGCAAAACAGAGCGCGAGATAAAGCGGCATCCACGGCAGGTCGAAAAGAGTGGCGGGACCACCGCTGGCCAGGAAACCGCCGATTTGATCGAGATCGCGCACCGGCTGCATGCCCTCGCCCGAACGGCCTCTGGCCAAGGGCAATTGCGACATCACGCGGTAGGTCCGCTCACTCAGGCGCTCGTCGAGTCCGCTGCCGATACGCGCCAGCACCCGGCCGCGGATCGCGTCGAGTGCACTTTGAAAAACATATAGAATCGAAATCAGCAGGACCAGAGCCACCAGCGTCGGCACGCTACGGCTGGGCAGGACCCTGTCGTAGACCTGCAGCATGAACACCGAGCCGGACAACATCAGCACGTTGATAAGGCCGCTGAAACCCGCCACCGCCAAAAAGGCGCGCCGGAAATGCGCCAGGCAGGCAGCCAATTCGGACTTCGCCCTCGGCGGGCGGAGCTTCTCTGAACCAGATTGTGACATTGATGTCCCCTCGATCAACCGCATGCGTCAGCAGGCGATGGGGGCCCATAACTGCAGGCCCGCATCGTCCGGCATTGGCTACGCGGCCTGATCGGCGATCACGCTGTTGTTATGCGCAGACAGTTGCTCGATGAGTTTCGCAGCCAGCGCGTCGGCATCGCCCGCTTGCGTATGTGCATACTCTGCCCAATCAAAAGCCGGTCTCGGATCGCCCGCATTTGCTAGCGCGGTCGACGCATTGTCCCGGACCTGCTCGATAGCGTCGTCGAGTTGGCCCCGAGCGTTCCCGAGTTGTGGAAACACGATGTTATCGCCGTCAAGCGCCACCTGTGCACCACTCTCCTTAGCCGTGCCAGGCGTTCCTTCAGCCTCCTCATGTTCGGCTAGGGTCTGGTCAGACCGGAAGTTTGCGCCCTGTTTGCCGAAGAAGTTTGCAAGCCACTGGGAGCCAGAAACCGGCTGGCCAGAGTCCGGCTGGCCAGAAACCGGCTGCCCAGAAGCCGGCGGCGTTGTCGGGGCCGGTTCAGCTGGCGCGGTTGGCGTCGGGGCCTGCTGCGGCGCCGGATCGGAAGCCGCAGGTTCATCCTGAACGGCGGCGACGGATCCCTGCTTCGGATCGACGAGATCGAGTTTGACGTTCTTGCTCCCGACAGAGACGGTGCGCGCCGAAGCTTCGATGCCCGCCCCCGAGAAGGTTACTGTGTAGGAGCCCGGCTTGAGCGCGAGGTCATAGCCGCCAGCGGCCGTGGTCTTCGCCGTAAACGTCGTGCCCGTCGAACTCTTTGCCGTGATGGTGAGACCGGATAGACCTTCACCGGGATCGTAGAACCTGTCCCCGTCCTTATCGTCGATCGCCACACCGGTCAGGAACAGGTCTGATCCGGTCTTGCCGAAATTCTCCGTCACGAAACCGCTGGAGCGCCCCCGGTAATCGCCAACCTCGAATCCAAGCCCTACCTCGCGGAAGTTGCCGTTGAGGATGTTGGCACGATGACCCGGGGAGTTCATCAGGTTGTTGTGCAGGAGCAGAATCTCGTCATTATAGCCTGTCGGTGACCTGGTCGTAGCCCACGCGATGTTCTCCCCTGTCGCCCAGGAGCCGGCGAGGGTGTAGCCAGCCGCCTTCATGCGCTGGGTGGGCGAGGAGCCTCCCGACCCCGTGTGAGAAAAGGTGTCGGTTGCAAGCATCCATCTGCTGTGCCCCTCAGCCGACTCGCTGAGATCATTGTCAAAGGCCAGCGGCTGCACGCCGGCCTTAGCCCTTTCCGCGTTGATAAGTTCAAGTAGATATTGTTCTTGTGCGCTATGTTGCGGCATTAGGTCGTCGCTCCACTGTTTCGTTTTTGGACGGTCCCGCCAAGTTGTAGAATTTCCCCAATCACGCTTGGTAAAAGCCGACTGTGGCTAACCTGCGGCAAGCAGCTGTTAACCATGATTTTATTAAAGAGAATTTGTGGGGATGCGATAACACAAAATTTCATATTGTAATGCAACCAGCAAGTGTGACATTCAATTATGCGCGTTCTCGCGATGCGCGACGTGCGCGCCAGGCCGTGACGAGTTGCGAGAGTGGCGGCCGCGGCTATGCCGCCGGCAAGAGTTCGGGTTCTCGTCCTTTATGCGCATGCCGCCGGCATCCAGATCGGGACGGCGCCCGGTCCTGTCCTGAACGCCTCGCGTCGGCTTCGCCGTGCAACCGGGACGCTTGGTTGTGGAGCGCTGGATCAGCTGCAACAGGCGGCTGATGGTAGACGCGCGCCCCGCAGTGGGGTTAGACGGGCCCGCCCGCGGCCCTCGCTTCAGTCGACTTCGCGCAGGCGGTATCCGACGCCGGTTTCGGTGGTGATGTAGCGCGGCTGGTCGGGCGTTTTCTCGATCTTTTGCCTGAGCTGCCGCACATAGACCCTGAGATACTGCACGTCGGTCGAATCGCCCCAGACCTGCCTCAAAAGAAACTGGTGGGTGAGAACCTTGCCGGCGTGCTGCACGAGGATGCGCAGGATGTCGTACTCCTTCGGCGAGAGCTTTATCTCCCTGTCCTCGATCATGACGATGCGCTTCACCAGATCGACCGTGAGATCGCCGGTGTTAAAGACCGGCTTCTCGCCTTGCTGCTGGAACTTGTGGCGGAGCGCCACGCGGATGCGCGCGACAAGCTCGTTCATGCCGAACGGCTTGGTGATATAGTCGTCGGCGCCGAGATCAAGTGCCGAGACGATGCCGGCCTCGTCGGTGCGGCTGGAAAGGATGACGACGGGGACATCCAGGCCGTCGTCCCGCCATTTGCGCAGCAATTCGTGACCGCCTATGCCGGGCAGACCGAGATCGAGCAGGATCAGGTCGGGCTTTTCCGTCTCCACGAGTTCGATCGCCGTCCTGGCGTTCGGCGCCTCGCTGATCGCATAGCCCTGGCTGCCAAGGCCGACGCGGAGCAGCTTGCGGATCGGCGGTTCGTCATCGACGACCAATATCCTGACGTCCAGATTCGTCATGGCTGCTCATCCATGTCGGGGTCTACATGTTGGTCTGCCGGTACCGGCATTCTGATGGTAAAAACCGAACCCGAGCGGTCGGTTCTGTTGGCCGCCGAAATCGTCCCGCCCATCGCCTCGATGAAGCCACGGCAGATCGAGAGCCCAAGCCCGGTGCCGGCACGGACCTGATCGCCCTTGCGCACCCGGTGGAACGTGTCGAAAATGCGCTCCAGATCCGCCGGCGGAATGCCTGGCCCCTCGTCCATGATCTGCAGGATGACGGAACCATTGTCGGCCCAGCCCTGCAGGCGGATCGTCGAACCAGGCGGCGCAAATTTAGCGGCATTGTCGAGGAGATTGAACAGCGCTTGCTCGAACAGGACAGGGTCGACCCTCAGCATCGGCAGATCCGTGGGAATGTCGACTTCGGTCTTGTGTTCGCCAATGATTTTTCTGGCTCGATGCAAGGCGGTGCCAACAATGTCGCCGACATAGTGGAACGCGTAGTTCGGCTCCATCGCACCGGATTCGATCTTGGTCATGTCAAGCAGATTGGCGATGAAGCGGTTCAGCCGTTCCGATTCGTCGAGCACGGTCGACAGCAGGTCCGCCCGGTCCGTTTCGGGAAGCGCCGGTGCAAATTCCCGCAATGTGCCGGCGGCGCCCATGATGGCGGCAAGCGGCGTCTTCAGGTCGTGGGAAATCGAGGTCAGCAGCGCCGACCGCAGGCGGTCCGCCTCGGCCTCGAGCTTGGCCCGGTCGACGTCGGCAACAAGCTGGATGCGTTCGATGGCGACTGCCGCCTGGTCGGCGAGCGCGTCCAGCAGGCGCTGCTGCTCGGGCGTCAACAGCGGACCTTGCTTGTCGTTGTCGAGGCCGACCACGCCGACAGCGGTGCGCCCGGTCCGCAACGGCAGATACAGGCGTCTTGCTCCGGGAAGCGTGTCAGCGCCGCGGCCCGCGGGACGATCGTGCTCCCAGGCCCAACGGGCGGCCGCGATGTCGGCCTCGGCCAGCGTGTCGTCGGGTGGGTAACCGGCCTTGACGGTGATCGTGCCGTTTTCCGGCAGCAGCAGCACCACGCGCAACTTCAGCATCGAAGCTATCTGGAAGGCAGTCGCCCAGAGCACGTCGTCAAGCGTGCCGGCGCCGGCGAGCTTCTTCGAGAAGAGATAGATACCTTCCGTGGCGCGTGCCCGCGAGCGGGCAGCGACCGCCTGTCGCTGCACGCGCACTGTCAGATTGCTGGCAATGACCGCAACAACCACGAAGGCAGCCAGCGCCACGATGCTCTCCGGATCCTGGATCGTCAGCGTGTAACGTGGTTCCAGGAAGAAATAGTTGAAGGCAATGGCGCTGACGACGCAGGCATACAAAGCCGGCCAGAGACCCCCGGTCACCGCCGATGTCAGAACCCCGATGAGAAAGATGATCGCCAGATTGCGGACGTCGAGAAACTGGTGGAGAAGGACGGCGAAGGCGAGCGAGCCTACAACGTAGGCCGTGGCCTTGAGATAGGGCCAGATCTCGAATTGCCATTGCTCGTCCGCCGTCTTGACGGCCCTCGACGTCGCCTCGGCGTTGCGTTCGTTTCCCGAAATGACATGGACGCTGATGTCGCCGGCATGGCGGATGAGATCATAAGTGAGCGAGCCTTCGATCAATTCCCGCCAGCGCGATCGGGTCGGCCTGCCGATCACGATATGGGTGAAGTTGTTGGCGGTCGCATGGCGAACGATGTCCTGCGCGACGTTCTGGCCTGGAATGGTCGTCACCTCGGCGCCGAGTTGCTCGGCAAGGCGCAGCAGCGTCGCCAGCCGATCCTTGGCCTCCTCGGACGTGGCGGCTGAACGAGGGGTATCGACGTGAAGCGCCGTCCAGGGGGCGCGGAGCCGGTCGGCCAATCTCCGCGCATAGCGGACGCGGGCCGCCCCGCCCGGACGCGCGTCGACGCAGACGAGAACCCTTTCCCCCGCCGCCCAGGGTCCGGGTATGGCGTGGGCCTGCATGTGGGTCAGCAACTGCTCGTCGACGCGCTGGGCGGTGCGGCGCAGCGCAAGTTCCCTGAGCGCCGTCAGATTGCCCGGCGAGAAATAATTCTCGATCGCGCGCCGGGCGGTGCTGGGGATGTAGACCTTGCCTTCCTCGAGTCGCTTGATCAGGTCGTCGGGCGTGAGATCGATGATCTCGATGTCGTCGGCCTGATCGATGATGGAGTCTGGAACCGTCTCGCGCACCCTGACGCGCGTGATCTGCGCCACGACATCGTTCAGGCTTTCGACATGCTGGATGTTGAGCGTGGTGTAGACGTCGATGCCGTGCGTCAGGATTTCCTGAACGTCGAGATAGCGCTTGGGATGGCGGCTGCCCGGCGCGTTGGTATGGGCAAGCTCGTCGACGAGGACCAGCGCCGGCCGCCGGGCAAGGATGGCATCGAGGTCCATTTCCTCGAGGGCGCGCCCCTTGTAGTCGACCCGACGACGCGGAATCACCTCATAGCCGTCGACCAGCACCTGGGTTTCCTTGCGGCCGTGCGTCTCGACGACGCCGATCACCACGTCCACTCCGTCGGCCAATCTTGCACGGCCCGACATCAGCATTTCATAGGTCTTGCCGACACCGGGTGCTGCACCCAGAAAAATCCGCAGACGACCGCGCCCCTCCCGCTCCGCACGGTCAAGCAGGGCGTCGGGTGAGGGTCTGGTTTCGTTGCTTCTGTCGTCCGGCATCACAATCGATCATGAATGGCGCCGGGGATGGTGTCGATCCCCAGCCCACCACTCATTGCTTCCCACCATTCATTGCCTGGTGGCCTCGTCCAGCGCCAGGTTGAGCGCCAGCACATTGACCACAGGCTCTCCCATCAAACCGAGTTCGCGGTCCTCGACGTGGCTGTCGACAAGGGATTTGACCCTGGCTTCATCGACGCCCCTGGCCCTGGCCACCCTGGCGACCTGGAAATAGGCGGCCTCGGGGCTGATATGCGGATCGAGGCCGCTGCCTGAAGTCGTGACCAGATCGATCGGCACCGGCTGGTTCGGATTTTCCACTTTCAGCCTGTCGGCATCGCTCTTGACGCGGTCGATCAGCTTGGCGTTGGTCGGCCCGAGATTCGAGCCGCTCGAAGCGGCGGCGTCGTAGCCGTCGCCGGCAGCCGACGGCCGGCCATGAAAATAGCGCTCGCTGGCAAAAGCCTGGCCGATCAGCTCGGAGCCGACGAGCTTGCCGTCCCTCTCGATCAGGCTGCCATTGGCCTGGCGCGGGAACAAGGCCCGGGCGATGCCGGTCATGCCGATCGGATAGATCAGGCCGGTCAGGATGGTGAAGAAAACGATCATGGTGATCGCGGGTCTGATTTGCTTGAGCATGGACTTGATTCCCTATGCGAGGCCTAGCGCGGTGATGGCCATGTCGATCGCCTTGATGCCGACGAAGGGGGCGACGAGGCCGCCGAGGCCGTAGACAAGAAGGTTGCGGCCGAGCAGCGCGCCGGCGCCGACGGCGCGATATCTGACGCCTCTTAGCGACAGCGGGATCAGCGCGACGATGATCAGTGCGTTGAAGATGATAGCCGAGAGAATGGCGCTCTGCGGCGTTGCCAGATGCATGATGTTGAGCGCCTGCAGCGGACCTGACGTCTGCCCCGGCGCGATGTAGAAGACGGCGAATATGGCCGGGATGATGGCAAAATACTTGGCCACGTCGTTGGCGATCGAGAAGGTCGTCAGCGAGCCGCGCGTCATCAGCAGCGCCTTGCCGATTTCCACGATCTCGATCAGCTTGGTCGGATCGCTGTCGAGATCGACCATATTGCCGGCTTCGCGTGCGGCGACGGTGCCGGTGTTCATGGCGACGCCGACATCGGCCTGCGCAAGGGCAGGCGCATCATTGGTGCCGTCCCCGCACATGGCGACGAGCTTGCCCTTGGCCTGTTCGTCGCGGATGAGCTTCAGCTTGTCCTCGGGCGTCGCCTGGGCAAGGAAATCGTCGACACCGGCCTCCGCCGCGATCGCCGCCGCCGTCATCGGGTTGTCGCCGGTGATCATCACCGTGCGGATCCCCATCTTGCGCAGTTCGGCGAAGCGCTCCCTGATGCCGCCCTTGACGATGTCCTTGAGATGGACGACGCCGAGCAGGCGTCCGTCGCGCTCGACCGCAAGCGGCGTGCCGCCGGATTTGGCGACGTCGTCGGCGATCGCCTGGAGATCGCGGACGGTGTCGCTGCCGGGGCGCGTGCCATGCGTAGCGACCGTCGACTGATTGACGAACGCGAGCACCGAATCGACCGCGCCCTTGCGAACCGAAGAGCCATCGATGTCGACGCCGCTCATGCGGGTTTGCGCGGTGAAGGGCACGAAAGCGGCATGCAGTGCTGCCATGTCGCGGGCACGGATGGCGTATTTCTCCTTCGCCAGCACGACGATCGAGCGGCCTTCCGGCGTTTCGTCGGCAAGCGAGGCCAACTGCGCCGCGTCGGCCAACTCCTGCTCGGTGACGCCCTTGACCGGGCGGAATGCCGTCGCCTGGCGATTGCCGAGCGTGATCGTGCCGGTCTTGTCGAGCAGCAGCGTGTCGACGTCACCCGCCGCCTCGACCGCGCGGCCCGACATCGCCAGCACGTTGAACCGCACCAGGCGATCCATGCCGGCGATGCCGATGGCCGAAAGCAGCGCGCCGATCGTCGTCGGGATCAAGGTGACGAACAGGGCGACGAGGACGGTCACCGAAATGGTGCCGCCCGAATAGGCGGCGAAACTCGGGATCGTTGCCGTCGCCAGCACGAAGATCAGCGTCATGCCGACGAGCAGGATGTTGAGCGCGATCTCGTTGGGCGTCTTCTGGCGCGCAGCGCCTTCGACCAGCGAGATCATGCGGTCGAGGAAGGTGTGGCCGGAGGCCGCGGTGATGCGCACGCGGATCCAGTCGGACAGAACCTGCGTGCCGCCGGTCACCGCCGAACGGTCGCCGCCGGATTCTCGGATCACCGGAGCCGATTCGCCGGTGATCGCCGCCTCGTTGACCGAAGCGACGCCTTCGATCACCTCGCCGTCCGACGGAATGATGTCGCCGGCCTCGACGAGCACCACGTCGCCGACCTTCAGGCTGGTGCCTGGCACCAGCTTGAACCTGGTGCGGTCGTCGCCGCTCAACAGCTTGGCCTGGGTCTCGGTGCGAGCCTTTCGCAGCGAATCGGCTTGGGCCTTGCCTCGGCCTTCGGCGACAGCTTCGGCGAAGTTGGCGAAAAGCACGGTGAACCACAGCCAGATGATGATCTGCAGCGAGAAGCCGAGATCGCCGCCGCCGGTGACAAGATCCTTGACGAACAGGACTGAGGTGAGCGCCGAGACGACAGCGACGACGAACATCACCGGATTGCGCATCAGGGTGCGCGGGTTGAGTTTCCTGAAGGCGCCGTCGACGGCGGGCAGCAGGATACGGGCATCCATGATGACAGCGGATTTGGACTGGCTCATTTGGTGGCTCCAGTATCGATGTTGTTGACCGGTCGATCATCTGCCGAAAGCAGATGCGGCAGCCCGGAGGCCAGCAGCCAGACCACGATCATGACTGCCGCAATGCCGAAGAACGTGGACAAGGTCGGAAAAGGCGGCGGGGTCGGGAAAGGAGGCGGGGTTGCCCCTTTCCGATCGTCTCGATGCCGAATCTTGCGACGTATGGTTTCGAGCCAGGACATGACATTGATCCAAGGTGGGACGGTTCAGAAAGTCTGCCCGTGGATGCCGGCCAGGTGCTCCACGATCGGTCCGACTGCCAGCGCCGGGAAGAAGGTGAGGCCGCCGACGATCAGAATGACGCCGACCAGCAGCCCGACGAACAGCGGCCCGTCGGTCGGAAAGGTGCCGGCGGAGGCGGGCACCGTCTTCTTGGCGACCAGCGAGCCGGCGATCGCCAGAGCCGGGATGATGACCAGGAAGCGGCCCATCAGCATGCCGATGGCAAGCGTGACGTTGTACCAGGGCGTGTTGCCGGTCAGGCCGCCAAAGGCCGAGCCGTTGTTGGCGGCAGCCGAGGTGTAGGCATAGAGAACTTCGGAGAAGCCGTGCGGGCCGGCATTGGCCATCGAAGCGACGCTGGTCGGCAGCACCACCGCGATGGCGGTGAAGATCAGCATCGCCAGCGGCAGGCAGAGAATGGCGAGCATCGCCATCTTGACCTCCTTGGCCTCGATCTTCTTGCCGAGATATTCGGGCGTGCGTCCGACCATCAGTCCGGCGACGAAGACGGCGATCACGATGTACATCAGGATGCCGTAGAGACCGGCGCCGACACCGCCGACAATGACCTCGCCGAGCTGCATGTTGATGATCGGGATCATGCCGCCAAGCGCTGTGAAGCTGTCATGCATGGCGTTGACGGCGCCGCAGGACGCGGCGGTGGTGATCACCGCAAACAGCGCCGACAAAGCGATGCCGAAGCGCGTTTCCTTGCCTTCCATGTTGCCGCCGTCGATGCCCAGCGCATGCACCAGCGGATTGCCTGATGCTTCCGCCCAGTAGCAGACGGCAACGCCGGCGATGAACAGGAAGCCCATTGCAGTCAAGATCGCCCAACCCTGGCGCTGGTCGCCGTTCATGCGGCCGAAGACGTTGGTCAGCGCCGCACCGATGGCGAAGATCGAAACCATCTGGATCAGATTCGAGATCGCGTCGGGGTTTTCGAAGGGATGCGCGGCATTGGCGTTGAAGAAGCCGCCACCATTGGTGCCGAGCATCTTGATGGCGATCTGCGAGGCAACCGGCCCGACCGCGATCGTCTGCCGCGCGCCCTCCAGGGTTGTGGCGTCGAGATAAGCGCTGAGCGTCTGCGGTATGCCGAGATAGACATAGACCAGCGTCAGCACCATGCAGAGCGGCAACAGCAGGTAAAGGGTGCACCGGGTCATATCGACCCAGAAATTGCCGATCGATTTGCCGGAGGCCTTGGTGAAGCCGCGGATCAGCGCGATTGCGATGGCGATGCCGGTCGCTGCGGACAGGAAGTTCTGCACGGTAAGGCCGGCCATCTGCACGAGATAGGACATCGTGCTTTCACCGCCGTAGTTCTGCCAGTTGGTGTTGGTCATGAAGCTGGCGGCGGTGTTGAAGGCGAGCCCGGGTTCGACGCCGCTCATGCCGGCCGGATTGTAAGGCAGGCTGCCTTGCAGCCGTTGCAGGGCGTAGAGCACCACGAAGCCGGCGAGGTTGAAGAACAGCAAGGCCGCCGCGTAGGTGGTCCAGTGCTGCTCCTCACGCTCGCTGGTCCCCGAGATGCGATAAAGGCTGCGCTCGACAGGACCCAAAATCGGCGAGAGGAATGTGCGGTCGCCGCTGAAAACGCGATACATGTAGCCGCCGAGCGGCTTCACCAGCAAAACGACGATCCCGCAATAGACGAGGATCTGCATCCATCCGTTGAAAGTCATTGAAATAGCCTTCCGTGCCTGCGCCAGTTGCCGTTAGAAACGTTCTGGGCGAATGAGGGCGTATGTCAGGTAGACGAGAAGGAACAGGGTCACAGCGCCACCGAGGATATAGTCGACAAGCATGTTGTGGTCCTTCCGCCTAAAGACTGTCGCAGGCTTTGACGAAGGCGAAGAACAGGGCGAAAAACAAAAACCCTATCCCGAGAACGATGATGTCCATCGGAGCTGTTCCTTATTTTCGTTTTTGCGCTGGCCTGCCTGCAGCCGGGCAGCGTTGAAGTCATGTGAAGACACTCTGTCGCGATGATAATGGCGACCGAGATGTGTCCTTCCCGACGGAATATGGATCCAAACCCCATAAAGGTTCGAGACGTGGCGAAGAGGAAAGAAATAGGAATCCTATAAAGGATTTGCCGTCGCGGTTCTCTGCGCGGCGCTCGAAGACAAGTCGTGCACCGGCGCGGAGCCACTGAAAATCAACGATTTCGCCGCATACGCCCGCTTCCCGCCCAGTTCATCGAAGAACGGAATGCGGCTGTCGTCCGGCGTGCGAATGGCTGGCGCGTGCGAAGCTGATGCGGGAAAGTCGAGGGCGGACGCGCTCCGCCAAATCGGCTGCTCAGCCTTCGGCCTTGAAGTTCTTGGCTTCCTTCTCGACCTTGGCGCTGTCCTTGCCGTGCTTGCGCATCAGATCCTTCGCCTGGTTGGGCGAAACGTCGGTGGTCTCGGCCAGGCGCAGGGCCTCCTTGTCGTCCGGTTCGCGTTTCTTCCGATCGGCCATTGCGGTCCGTTTGTCAGCCATCACAATGCCTTTATGCTCTTGGCGATTTCGTTCAGCACCTTGCGGTCGGTGCCGTGGCGCTTGATCAGCGTGCGAGCCTGGTCGGGAGTGATGCCGGCTTCCTCGGCGAGATGCCTCACCTCATAGTCTTCGTCGCCGGCTACTTGTGAGCGATCGCGGTTGTCGGTCTTGGTCTTGTCGTCGGGCATGGCAGTTCTCTCCTCGCTTGGACCTGGAGCATAACGGCGGAGATTTCGTGAGGTTCCTTAATGCATGTCGCCCAAAAGTGCGCAGCGGTTTTGGGACAACGACATGCATAAACAGGAGCAATGCATGTCGCCCAAAAGTGCGCAGCGGTTTTGGGACAACGACATGCATAGCGACAGCAATGCGACGGGACGCGCTTTAACGCCGCCCTTCGCGCACAAACACATGGGCTTCCTTGGCTGCCGCCGTGAATGCCCGCCGCGCAGTCCCAACCGCCCGCCGCTGCTCCATCGCATCCATCATGGCTTTCAAGGCCGCGCGATATTTCGGCCCGCGCTTTTCGTTTGGCCATTTGTCGACCAGAAGCGAGGCCGCCTGGACCGTCCTCGTCACAGAAAGCCGGCGTCCGGTGCGTTCGCTCTCGATCGTCACCGGAACGTCGAATTGTTCATCACGCATTGCCGCCACTCCTCGACTCCAAGGACAGCAACGGCGCAGCGGAGTTATTCGTTCCGACAGCGAATGGCGCGATCCATCCCGATCACAATTCATGGTTACGGAGTGGCTTATGTCGCCAGTCTCATTTTAGACAGTGCGCAAGCCAATTGCGGGCCGGGCAATGTGCATCAGCGGCACCGATGGTCGAACACGATCCCCATGGTCCTACCAATTGCGGTCATGACGATAAGCTCGACCAGTTGGTCGTCGCTGTCCGTACAAGCCGGGCCTGCCCGGCGGATGGTATCTATTGCGGCTCTGGTCGATATGGTGTCGCCGGCGCGGAATTTTGAAAGGGCAGATGAAACGAGTTCATGGGCCGGCAAGTCAACGACAGGCGCTCTCGAAACGATGTCCATTGGCCTCCTCCGCCATGAACTCTCTGCCACGAGAATAATACGCCGAATGGTGGTTTTCGCCAGCGAAATTGTGGTCCGACCAGAGGCCAATCGGACACCAATCGGACTGGGACAGCTAGCTTTTTGCAGGGCTCAGCGCGATGCTGCCGACTTCGATTTCTCTCTGCCTTTCGCAGCTGGCTTGACCCTTATGCGCATCGCTCCACCCTCGGGATGATCGATCTCAAAGGCATTGGTCTTGCGCACGAGATCGCTCAGCTTGCGAAAGCCGAAGGTCCTGGGATCGAAGTCGGATGCCAGATTGGCGAGCTGATTGCCGACAATGCCGAGCGGCACCCAGCCGTCCTCGGTTCCCATCTGTGAAATGACCCTGGTGATGATCGGCGTCGCGGCGCTGGGCGGCTGCAAGGACTTCGTTGGCGCCGCATCGTTCGCGTTGGCTGGCGCAGTCGGCAGCAGGTTCTCGGTGTATACGAAGCGGCGGCAAGCCTGCCGGAAACTCTCCGGCGTCTTCTGCTCGCCAAACCCATAAACGTCGATCCCGTGCTCCCTGATGCGAGCGGCTAGGCGGGTGAAATCGCTGTCGGACGACACCAGGCAGAAGCCTTCGAACCGCCCGCTGTGGAGAAGGTCCATGGCGTCGATGACGAGCGTGATGTCGGATGCGTTCTTGCCGGTGGTGTAGGCGAATTGCTGCTGCGGGATGATCGCATGCTTCGACAGCACGTCGGCCCATGCCTTTGAGCGGGTGCTGGAGAAATCGCCGTAGATGCGACGGACGCTTGCCTCGCCGATCTTCGCGATTTCCTCGAACAAGCCGTCGGCAATCTTGGCCGAGGTATTGTCCGCGTCGATCAGCACTGCAAGCCGTGGAGAACGTGGTTCGGTCGGCAAGGTGAGCCCCTGTTTTTGGCTGCGTACCAAATGCATATGGTGCAGCGGCGCCATGCGAAACCTTTTTATCGGGATGCGACTGATGTCGTCATCGAGATTCGACTGATGTCATCTACTTCGCCCGATACAAGATCATGCCGGCGTGGTGCAGCACGCCGTCGATGAACGTTCCGTCAGCGGTAAAGCCGGTGTCGTCCCAGTAGTCGATGTGATTTCCCCGGATCTCATAGCGCCCCTGGTATGCGCTGTCACGGTTCCCGCGCGCTTCGTCATAGCGACCATTTGGAAGCAAGTTGTGGCGGATATGGCCATCCGCCGTGACCCACATCCCGACATAGGGGTGGCTTGCCGAAGCTGGGGTAACGGAATTTTGCGCGATATTCATTTGGGCGAAGCCTTTCTGTGCGGATAAGCCGGCCGCGCCGGCAACAAGCACGGCAGCGGCAAGTATGGAAATCTGTTTCATCGGACTACTTGCTGGCTGTCGGCCGGATGACGATCTCGTTCACGTCGACATCGTCCGGCTGTTCGATGGCAAAGCGCACGGCACGGCCGATCGCGTCGGGCTGCAGCGCAATGGCGCGATAGGTCTTCATCGCTTCCACCGCGACCGGATCGGTGATCGTGTCGGCGAGCTCGCTCTCGACCACGCCGGGGTGGATGCAGGTGACGCGGATGTCGTTGTGCTCCTGCCGCAAGCCATCGGAGATGGCGCGGACCGCGTATTTGGTTGCGCAATAGACAGCGGCTGTCGGCGATACCGAAAGCGCGCCGATGGAGGCGATGTTGACGACATGGCCGGAGCCTCGGGCCGTCATCTGCGGCAGCACCGCAGCGATGCCGTAGAGCACGCCCTTGATGTTGACGTCGACCATTCGGTCCCATTCATCGACCTTCATCGAAATCATCAGCGACAACGGCATGACGCCGGCATTGTTGACGATCACATCGACGCGTCCCCAGGCTTGGCGCGCCGCATCGGCAAAAGCGGCGACATCGTCGCGGTCGGTCACGTCCAGGCGGCGTGTCATTGCCTCCCCGCCCTTTGCCCTGATCTCTTCTGCGAGCGCGTCCAGCCGACCGGTGCGGCGCGCACCCAGCATGACCTTTGCTCCTGCGGCACCGAGCTCCCGGCCGATGGCGGCGCCAATGCCGCTCGAAGCCCCGGTGATGAGCACGACTTTGTTGGGGAACAAGTTTGGGTTGAGGGACATGTTCGGTCTCCGTCTGGTTGATCCTTGAACCGCCATGCAGCGGTTGCCACGAAGATGGATCTGTTTCACTGTAGCGATAAGACGACCATTCGTTTACAGCGTCGAAAGCACAGCTAACCAATGCAGCCGGATCTCAATGCGCTTGCCGTCTTCGCCCTCGTCGCCGAGGAGCGGAGCTTTCGCGCGGCTGCGGACCGGATGGGCGTCACCCGCTCGGCGGTCAGCCAGACGATGAAGCGGCTGGAAGAGACGCTCGGTATCGGGCTGGTCCAGCGCACGACGCGAAGCGTCAGCCTGACCGAGGCTGGCGAACGCCTCTACGCCGAGATAGCGCCCGCCATCGCCGACATGCGCGCCGCAATGGAGAGCACCGGGGACCTGCGCGGGCGTCCGCGCGGGCAGTTGCGGCTCGCCGTCTCGTCGATCGCCGAGCGCTTTCTTTCAGGGCCGTCCCTGGCGACCTTTGCCGAAGCCAATCCGGAGGTCCGGATGGACATCACGGTGACGGACGAGGAATTCGATATCGTCGCCGAGGGATACGATGCCGGCGTCAGGCTCGGCGAGGTGATCGAGCAGGACATGATCGCGGTGCCTGTCGCCGGTGACGAGCGGCAGCTGGCCGCCTGCGCGCCGGCCTATCGTGATCGGTTTGGCGAGCCGTCGCATCCGCAGGAACTCGCGGGCCATCGCTGCATTGGCTGGCGTCGCGCCCCGAAGGTCGCGCCCTATCGCTGGGAATTCGCCGAGGACGGCAAGGAGTTCAGCGTCGCGGTCGCGCCGGCGATCACGACCAACGACATGGCGTTGATGATAAAGCTCGCCATTGCCGGAGCCGGCATCACTTTCGGCATGGAGGAAAGCTTTCGCCCGTGGATCGCTCGGGGCGAACTGGTGCCGGTTCTCGTCGACTATTGCCCGCGCTTTGCCGGCTTCTACCTTTATTATCCGAGCCGTCGCAACGTCGCGCCGAAGCTGCGCGCGCTTGTCGAACACCTGCGGCGTCCTGGCTAGTTTTCCACGCGGACGATTGAACCGAAATCGCTTTCCGGCCGCCCGCTTTGGGACGGGAGTCCAGATCGTCAAACTCCGCTGTGCGCACCCGGTATCTCGATGTTGCATTTATATTAGTGTGAGCGCATGTTTTCATCAGCCGGCGCAAGCCGGTTAGGCCCGGTGGCCAGCCGGTCACCCCCAACAGGCTGCCGGGCCGCCTGCAACGGCTTGGGAGGACATGACATGCCGAAAATCTCGGAACTCTTTTTCAAGACAGCGATCGTCTTTCTTATTCTGAGAATTGCAGCCGGCCTGCAAATGGCAATTTCAGGCAATCACGGCGCCTACCCGGCTCACGCACACATCAATCTCCTGGGATGGGTAACAAGTGCAATATTCGGTGGGTACTACGCCCTGAACCCGACAAAAGCCGCCCGCACTATCGCAATGGTCCATTATGGCGTCTATAATTTTGGCCTGGTGGTGATGTTGCCGGCCCTCTACTTGATGCTGCATGGAAATCCGGCGCTTGAGCCGATCGTCGCCACCGGCTCGATGATCGTCGCTGCCAGCGTGCTCATCTTTTGCCTTCGTGGTTTTCTCCGCCGAAACGGCGCGCTCAGTCTCGGGAATGCCTGCGGTTCCACGCTAAACGATGTCAGGATATTGCTGAGCCAAGCCCGCGCCTCTGGCGGAGAAGGCGGGCCGATCGGGTAGTGGGCTGAGAGCGTCTGGCGCTTGCGTAATTAGATAAGCCTAATGCAAATCAGGTCTGGCCGATTGAGTGGGCGCGGCGGCGCACTCGGGTTGGGCGTGCTATTCATCCGGTAGATATGTCGATCACGCAAAGGGAGGACGAGATGAGACCGGTTAAGTCATTCGCATTTGCTGCTGTGCTGCTTCTATCGTCTGCATTGCCTGCGGCCGCCCAGTCGGCTCGCGAGGACATTGAAGCGGCGCTGCCGAAATTCACGGACGCCTTCAATAGCGGAAACGCGGCGGCGGTGGGTCAATTGTATACCGAGGACGCTGCCTTGCTGCCGCCCGACGGCAAGCGCGTCGATGGCCGCAAGGGCGTGGAAGAGTTCTGGCAGGGCGCGATCAAAGGCGGGATGAAGAATCTCACCCTGAAGGCGCTGGAAGTGGAAGAGAGCGCGAACCTCGCCTACGAAGTTGGCGCATTTACGCTCGATGCGCCGAGCAAAGACGGCGCCCTCTCCACCCTTGTGGGCAAGTACATCGTCGTCTGGAAAAAGGGCGACGACGGGACATGGCGCCTGCATCGGGACATCTGGAATTTAGGTGCCGCCCAATAGGGATTGAAAATCCAGGCCTCATTGACCGGCTTGGCGAAAGGTGCGGCTGGGTTTTTTGCGTTGGAACAAAGGTTTAGGTAGAAAGTTCGGCTTTCGCAGCATTATTTCCTGTGCAGACATGCTGCGAGATCGGCTCGTCCCTCTGATCAGCCCGGGTCCTTTTCCCCACCACGGGCGCGGGCTTTTCTACCTATCGTACGGAAATAGCCAATGACCAGCCGGCGATCGGCGGCCCCAGGTCTGACAGTTTGGTCATCATTGTGCCGGCAATGCCTTCGCGGCAGCGGTCAGAGTTGCCCGATCGTTGCCGTGCTTGCGGATCAGCTCGCGCACCTGCTCCGGCGTGATGTTGTTCTGCAGAGCGAAAAAGTTCACTTCATAATCATCGTCCGCCGATATCTTGTTGCGGTCGCGAAAGTCGCGTTTGTTTTTGTCGTCTGCCATATCGCACGTCCTTTTAGAACTTTATCATATTCGCTATGGCTAATATACGCCGATGACCTAGACTGGGTTCCATGCGCAGGCGGGCAGATGCCGGCACCGGCCGGCTAGAGTTCATTCCCCCGATGGAGCCCAAGCTGGTGGCCATGCCGCCCGAGGGTGACAACTGGATTCATGAGATCAAGCTGGATGGCTACCGCGCCCAGATCATTATCAACGGCCCCGAGGATATCCGCGTCTATACCGAAACCGGTAAGGACTGGACGCGTCAATATCTGGGGATCGTGGAAGCCGCGGGTGAGCTTGAGGTCAAGAACGCCATCATCGACGGCGAGGCGGTCGTCACCGACAAGGCCGGCATGCCCGACTTCAACGCGCTCCAGAACGCCGTCCACGACAATCCCTACGGCATGTACCTGTGCGCATTCGACATTCTGCACCTGAACGGCCATGATCTGCGCGACGTCGGCTGCAAGGCGCGCCGCGAAATTCTCCGCGGTATCATCAAGCCGCACAGCCGGATTCGGTTCAGCGAGGCCCTGCCTGGTGACGCGCAGTCGCTCTTCCACCTCGTCGAGGAGGTCGAGCTTGAGGGAATTGTCTCGAAGCGCGCCGACAGCAAATATCGCAGCGGCCTGACCTCGAACTGGCTGACGACCAAGAGCTTCACGGTCGATGAATTCGAACTGCTGGGCGTCGAGCGCCAGCCCGGCGAGGCAGCCTTCGCCCTTTTGGCACAGCCCGGCACCGGGAAATATGTCGGTTCCGCCCTGATCAGCCTGGGCCGCGACATGAAGGAGCGGTTGTTCAAGCGGGTTCGGGAGCACGCCGGGCCGCCGCCAGAGGCCATGAAGAAACGGCCGGGGACACAATGGCTCAGGCCCGGGATGAAGCTGCGCATCAGGCATCTTCGCGGCGACCACAGCCACATACGCAATGCGTCGCTGCTGGGTTTCGGTGACGAGAGCTAGTGCGCTTTGTCTGCCCCCTTTGAGCGACGGGCGCTTCGGCGCCGCAGCCAGAACGACGTCGTGACCTGGTTCACGCGGCTGGCCAACGACTGGCTGCCCAAACCTTCATCCTTGGCCGCACCAGCGCTTCGCCGTCAATCAGCCGAAGCAGGAGCCGTATGCCCCTTGCCATGATTGGGCTCGTCGGATCTGTGTGGGGCGCTCGGCAATGGGCGTGCCCACCGCTGTATTATGCGACGATTGAGCCCGCTACGGACATGCCCGGCTGGGCGGCAACCAGGCCGCGAATTGGCCGCAATGTCCCGGTTCAACTGTCTGCCGTGGCTCATGCTATCCCTGAGGTGCGTGAAGTATGAAGTATCTGTTGTCTCTGGGCATTGTGCTCTTTTCGGTACCTTTATCGGCATCGGAGATCATCCTGGAGCAGGTCACATTGCGCCGAGGGATGGAAGGCGACACCAGGCAGTCGGGAGCCTTGGACGATCCAAAAACCTACAGCAAAAACAAGGTGTACCGTGAGGAAAAGGCGCTTGCAGCGAAAGCTGGCGTCGAGATAGACCAATTCCTGGATGATTATTATGCGAAAGGATTTCGGAAGGAATCTGGAGCCAACAGAGCAGTACACTACCTGATATTCTACAATTCAATCTCGGCACCGCAGTGCAAGAGGGAATATTTGATCCAGCGGGTAAGGCACACCAAAATATACTACCGAAATAATAGAAAGATTGCGAACAAAACAGTCAAGTATCTTGTGGAGGTTTTCAAGCTGAACAGCTACGGGCACACCAAACGCGCCGACCGTCATAAACAGCTTCATTTTCTGGGGGAAGTCCAATCGCGAAAGACTGTCGTCGACATCGAGGTCGGTTGCGGCGAGGTGCGCAGCGTGGCCGATGGAGTGGCTTGGCCTTTCGAGCAGAAAATCCTGTTTAAAGAGTTGCAGGATTATTCCAGCAAACCCGGCCTCTACGACAAGGTCAGCTTCGAGTTCTCCAGGTCCTACAGCTTTACCTCGGAATTCGACCGGAATGGACACAAGATAACGCTGCCGGATTTTCATAGGTAAGCTTCCTCGAAGCGACCTTGCTGCCTTCCCGGCTGAAGCAGCTGATCTGAGCCGTGCCCGACTTTCCTTTCAGCCGCCGCCGGGACTCGAAGGTTTTCTACGATGACGTGCACCTTTTTGTCTTCTTCTGTTCCCGCAACCCGTTGTCCGCTGCCTCACGGTGGCGGGGCCTTTTGATGGGCACACCGGAACCAGAGCTTGGCGATCCGGTTAACTGGATATGCCAAACAAAATCAAAGACTCGCCACCGAAGCCTGCCCCGAAGAAGACACCTGTCCGTCGTCCCGACAAGGAAGCGTCGCCGGAGCCTGAACATGTGGACCCGCCGCCACGAGACGTGCGCGAGGCTCCGGCACCAAATCCAAACGGCGACAGGACGGGCTTAACCGGCCAGCAGTAGGCGAGGCGAGCAACTGCGGGAACGGATACATTTTTGTCAGCAGACATCGCTGCCCCATTCCATAGCGCCTCTCCGAACTGTTGCTTCGGTGCTATGGTGTTCCCGCATGATCAGACTGCAAGGATATGAGGCATGCCCGAAGTCACCCGCCGTACACTTCTTGCGTTCACCGCCGTAGCCTCGGTCGTTGAACCGACGTTTGCTGAAGGGGAAGGTGCCTCGCGCGAATTGCAGGCGCTGATCGGAGCCCATGAGGCCGCCTATGTCGCGCTCCACAGGGTTGTTCATCGAGCGGACAGCAGCAGCCACGACCGCAAGAGGGCAGACCGGATTGAAGAGGACGCATTGCTGGCCATCTGCTCGTATCCTGCGATCAGTCGAGGCGACCGCCGAGCCAAGGCCGAGTACCTGTTAGCCACTGAGGCACGGGGCGAACTTGACCTGGAAGAGCACATGCAGGCCATCCTGCACTCGATGATGCGTGGCTGATACCATTGTCGCCGGCAGCCACCGCAATTCGATGGCTCCAGCGAGTTCAATGGAAAGCGGATGGTTCTGCGGCGCTCTTGGACTGCTCGGCCGACGATGTGGGTGCCCGAACACGTGGGAGAGCATCACATCGAGCCCTTGAGACCGGTTCGAGGTGCAGCCGCCCGGTATCTATTTACGCGGCGCGTCGTTGAGCGAGGTGGAAACCCGAACGGGCTCGACGAGGCTCGACGGCGGTCACGATGCTGTGGTGGTGATCGCAGTACACGCGGTCAGGCGAAGTTGGCCCAGCACAAAAGCGGTGACCGCCGGGCACTGACCGATCTTCGCGAACCGGGAAGCGGCATTGACAACTGCCCAGCTTGATGAGGGGGACGTCGCTCGTTGGCAGTCTGGTATTTTCTGGCATGATGTCTTTCTGATTGCTAAAGGTTGGCCGTACGTCATCGCCATGATCCAATAGTCTGGTTTCCACCGTGGAGGGCAGCGACTAGGTCGGGCGAGTTCATCTCGCTTGGCTGGCTATGGAACATCATGTGGTGTCGGCAACTGCTTCAAGCAATTGCTTGCGGCTAGAAGCCACACCGCTGCTGATGGGTGCGCGAAGCGGGCATCCCTTGTCCGTGCCGGTTGACCCCCGGGGGAGCTTGCCCGAAGGCGGGGTGGGTGCAGATTGGGGGCCCACCACGCTGCGTTTTTTTCGGCTTTTAGGGAACCGGCCAGCAATGCGGATACATTTTGTCAGCAAGCGATGTAGTCGCGTCCTAGAGCGCCTCTCCGAAGTGTTGCGCCGGCCGGCCTGTCAGATGGCAAGGATATGACGCATCCCCGAAGTCACCCGCCGTACACCACTTGCGTTCACCGCCGTGGCGTCCGTCGTTGAACCACGTTTGGTGAAGGGGAAACTGCCTGACGCGAATGCAGGCGGAAGCGTCGTTTCGGATGGTTCGAGAATGCGGCAGGCTGTCGCGGATCGGGCCTGCGCAAAGCGCCAACCGAAGGTGCAAGGAAGGTGCAAGTAAATTCGACACCTCGCCGTCCACGAGTGCGGCTTTCTCCGCCCGATGCAGGAGCTCGACGATCAGCCGTTTTCGCACGACCAGAGTGCTGTATTCGAATACCCGCTCGGTCATGCGTCGGAGCTGGGCAGACAGATGCTCAAGCAGCATCCAGGCAAAAGTCGGGTGGGTCATCACGATATCCCGGAATGCTGTGCCGGACAGCCGTGCAGCGCGGGTTGCCTCCAGCGCGACTACGCTGGCAGAGCGTGCAATCCCGTCAATGCCTCCGAGCTCCCCGAAAATGTCACCCGGTTCGACATCGCGATACGCTATCTCCCTGCCGTCCGCTGAAACCAGTGTCACGCGAGCCCGTCCTTCCAGCAGGAAGAAGACATCGCGACCAGTGTCGCCGTGGGAAATGATCAGCTCGTTGTGTCGATAGCTGCGCTCGTGCCACCGTTTGGTCAGCGCGGCGAGGTCGGCATCGCAAAGTCTTGAGATGAAGGCCAGAGAGCTTGTCACAACGGTCTCTTGTTCAATAGCCTCTTGTTCAATAGCCTCTTGTTCAATCAGGTGTACTTCATCTTACTCCCTATCCAAGGAAATTTGATGGCCGCAGGCCCCGCTTTCCGGAAAGCAAAACTGGGAGCGGATTTTTCCAATGTTTTCCCCGGTGTGGGAATTCCCACAGCCGAGCCTGGTTCGACTGGCATATCCTTGTTTGCAACATCCAGGCCTGCCGGCTCGTGTTCAAGCCGGCGAAGGGAAAGGGAACGGTCATGAAATTCTTGGCTCCCGTCACAAAACTTGCTGCGGCGTTTCGCAAATTCGCCGCGCGGCGCTACCGGCCGGAGCTCTATTATATGCGTGGCCCGGGGCCAGCCACCGCCCGCCATGCGGGCACGCACGCCGAGCGAAAGGCTCTGTTATCGGCAACGGACCAGTTGAGCCGTTTACCCGATGGCGTCCTTGGCGACATCGGCATCTCTCGTGACGAAATCATGTGCGCTTTGCGAAGCCGCGCCACCCGCCCTGCGGAGGCCTTTGCCCACGCCCGCTCTCCCCGAAGAGAGAATGACGCCATTCCGGGCGAGAGTCCAGAAGCTGCGGTAGTGGGTCATTTTGAAATTGCGGAGCAGGGCCATCATTGGCGGAATGAACTCAAGCCGGCCGAGTCCGGCACGCACTGGTTTACGCACGGGGCCACAATCACAGAGCCAGGCTGTCACCCCTTACGCCCCGCAATGGGTCAATAAGTCTGGCACCGTACTCGCCTGGTAAGATATGGGGTGGGGTGGAGGCCCGTCGCTTCGCAAATGTAGCGGCGGGTCTTCTGCATACGGGTCGCGCCCCGCCTACGCGCTGCCGTCCGTCTCGCTTTCCTCGTCGATCGCCCGGACCGGCAGATAGGCGTTGGTTTCCAGCCATTCGCGCAACACGATCTGGATGAGTTAGTAGGGAAATGTGGCGGAGAGAGCGGGATTCGAACCCGCGTTACGGTCTCCCGTAAACACACTTTCCAGGCGTGCGCCTTCAACCACTCGGCCACCTCTCCGTCCTGGCATTTTCGCTACGGCCGGTTTCGCCGCGCGGGTTGGGGAGATGCCGTCTCCTTGGGGATTCCCGGTCCGGAACTCCGCACCGTAGGCGCCGTCAACCAGCGGACACCTTTTCCCCACACCTGAGCCGTCAAAGCAACAGGTGCGGGGCTCATCTAGTCGATCCGGTGCCGAATGCCAAGACATAACAGCACTCTATTCGCTTGGTCGGATAGGGATGCTCTGTCCATGCCGCCAGCACTGCTTGGCAAGCCGATCGCCGCGATCGGCGGCGTCGTCTTGGCCGACCGACGCTCAGCGGCGAAAACCGGCGGCGTCGGTTCAACTTCGCGTGTCGCGATTGCGGATAAAGCGCGCAGACCCTATCTATCAGGCCGATACAGACATTTCTGAAAAGCTTGCGGGGAGGTAGGATGTTCCGCTTCGTCTTCCGTCTTGCCGCAATGGTTGCGCTTTCGGTTTCGGTCATCATGGCGGTGGTCGACGCGACGCGCTCGGTGGCGGCCTCCGCCCTGGTCATGACCCCGCTCAACACGAGTTGGCTCGCCGTCGCGCCGGATACGCGAAGCGCCTTCGAAAGCTTCGTCCGCGACAGGCTTGGTCCGCTGCTGTGGGACGGCGCCATCGCCTGGGTGCTCAACCAGCCCGGTTTCGCGGTGTTCGCGGGGCTTGCCTTCATTCTCTACATGATCGGCTACCGGCGGGAACGGCCGACCGGGCGGTTCGCCTAGACTTGATAATTCTCCAGCATCCCCAAACAAAGAGAAAGCCCCCAACAAAGCGAAAGGGAGACTGCACATGTTCCTCAGCGACATGCTGAACAAGAAGCTCAACCTGCCAAAACCTGCCGAGGCGCTGCCGGGTCGCGCCAATCCTATCCCGACGGCATCCAATCATTTTGTCTCGAAGCGGCCGCTGAAGGGCCCCTATCCCGACGGGCTGGAGAAGGCGATGTTCGGGCTGGGCTGCTTCTGGGGCGCGGAACGCCTGTTCTGGCAGGTCGAGGGCGTATGGGTCACGGCCGTCGGCTATGCCGGTGGCGTCACCCCCAATCCGACCTACCAGGAAACCTGCACCGGTTTGACCGGTCATGCCGAAGTCGTGCTGGTCGTCTACGACCCAAAAATCGTGTCCTATGCACAGCTTCTGAAGCTGTACTGGGAAAGCCACGATCCGACGCAAGGCATGCGCCAGGGCAACGATGTCGGCACCACCTACCGCTCGGCGATCTACACCTTCGGCGATGCGCAATTCCAGGCGGCGATCGCCTCGCGCGACGCCTACGAGGCCTCGCTGCGCGGCGCCGGGCGCGGCAAGATCACCACCGAGATCGCTCCGGCACCGGAATTCTACTTCGCCGAGGAAGACCACCAGCAATATCTGGCGAAGAATCCCTACGGCTATTGCAATCTGCAGGGCACCGGCGTCACCTGCGCCATCCCGGCTGCCGGCTCCGCCTGAGGCCTTGGCGGGACGATGATCCCGGCTTTTCCAACAGGTCAAAATTCCGCGTGAATTTTGCTTCGGGCCGTGCCAGATTGGCCCGAAGCGGGAGGGAGACACTCCTGTCTGATGTCGCCTGCCTGCCGGAGAACCGGGCAGGCAGGCGGTGCATAACGGAAAAATAACCGACAGGGTGTGGATCACATGAAACGTATCGTTCTCGGCCTCCTGGCCGCAACTGCGATGGTTCTTCCGGCCTTCGCCGCGGACATCCAGCCAGCACTTCTCTACGATCTCGGCGGCAAGTTCGACAAGTCATTCAACGAAGCGTCCTACAACGGCGCCGAAAAGTTCAAGGCCGAAACCGGCATCGCCTATGTGGAATTCGAGGTCTCAAACGCCACCCAGCGCGAGCAGGCGCTGCGTCGTTTCGCCGAGGATGGCCGCAATCCAATCGCCATGGCGGGCTTCTCCTGGGCAGATGCGCTGGAGAAGATCGCCGTCGAGTTTCCCGAGACCAAATTCGCCATCATTGACATGGTCGTCGACAAGCCCAACGTCCGCTCCGTCGTCTACAAGGAGCAGGAAGGCTCGTATCTCGTCGGCGTGATGGCGGCGATGGCCTCGAAGACCAAAAAGGTCGGCTTCATCGGCGGCATGGACATTCCGCTGATCCGCCGATTCGGCTGCGGTTATGTCGGCGGCGCCAAGGCGGCCGGCGCGACCGATGTCATCCAGAACATGACCGGCGACACGCCGGCAGCCTGGAACGATCCGGCCAAGGGCGGCGAGATCGCCAAGACACAGATCGACCAGGGCGCCGACGTGATCTACGCAGCGGCAGGCGGAACCGGTGTTGGCGTGCTGCAGGCAGCGGCCGACGGCGGCAAGCTCGGCATCGGCGTCGATTCCAACCAGAATGGACTGCAGCCCGGCAAGGTGCTGACCTCGATGGTCAAGCGCGTCGATGTTGCCGTCTACAACACCTTCATGGATGCCAAGAACGACAAGTTCACCGGCGGCATCAACGATCTCGGCCTCAAGGAAGGCGGTGTCGACTACGCCATGGACGACAACAACAAGGCGCTTGTCGACGACGCGATGAAGGCGGCGGTCGAAAAGGCCAAGGCCGACATCATCGCCGGTACGATCAAGGTGCATGATTACATGTCGGACAATTCCTGCCCCTATTGATCGCAGGGCAATCGCATTTGATTCTTGCGAAGGTGGACCGGATTCTTGCGAAGAGGACCCCCACCCTAACCCTCCCCACAAGGGGGAGGGAACGCTGCCGCGAGCCAATTTGCCGAGGTCAGCGCCAACGGAAGTCTCCCTCCCCCCTGTGGGGAGGGGTTAGGGGTGGGGGTACATCGTAGAGCGAAAGCGTCGGCTTTCCACAGCGTAGCCCAGCTATTGATCGCGACCTTGCCGATCCGCTCGAAGCCGCCGGTGAAAACCTGGCGGTTTCTTGCTTATCAGCAACCTCACCAATGCGGCGGCTTGGTCACCGGCACGTCGGGCGCGGCCTGTTCCTCCAGCGCCAGGAAGCGGTCGGCCAGCGCATCGAGTTTGCGCTGCATGCGCTCGATCACCTTCCACTGCTCGGCGATCTGGCCGGACAGTTCCTCGATGGTCTTCTCCTGCTCGGCGGCGCGGATTTCCAGCGTCGTCAGCCGGTCGTCGGGCATGGTCATTTGAAATCCTCGATCCAGGCGATTGTGCAGGCTGCGGCCACGTTCGAAATTGACAAGCGCGCGGGGATTTGTCGAGAGTGAACGCTGCTCCGGCAATTGGCACAGGCGGGGCGTCATGCTAGGCGTTTTGACCAAGCGATAAAAATACGATGGGAAAGGCTGCATGGCGCAAGCCGCAATCGAGCTGATCGGCATCAACAAGAGTTTTGGCGCCGTGCGCGCCAATCGCGACATCAATCTGGAGATCGCGCGCGGCACCATCCACGGCATTGTCGGCGAGAACGGCGCTGGCAAGTCGACACTGATGTCGATCCTTTATGGTTTCTATCAGGCCGACAGCGGCGAGATCCGCGTCGGCGGCCAGCCGGCGTCGATCAAATCGCCCAACGATGCCATCGCGCTCGGCATCGGCATGGTGCATCAGCATTTCATGCTGGTCGACAATTTCACGGTGCTGGAAAACGTCATTCTCGGCGCTGAAAGCGATGCGCTGCTGAAGAAGAGCATCGCCAAGGCGCGGTCCGAGCTGGAACGGCTCGAGCGCGAATATGGGCTGGAGGTCGATCCCGATGCGATCATCGAGGAGTTGCCGGTCGGACTGCAGCAGCGTGTCGAAATCCTCAAGGCGCTGTATCGCGGCGCCGAGATCCTGATTCTCGACGAGCCGACGGGCGTGCTGACGCCCGCAGAAGCCGACCATCTGTTCCGCATCCTCAGGCAGTTGAAGGAGCAGGGTAAAACGATCGTGTTGATCACCCATAAGCTGCGCGAGATCATGGCGATCACCGACACGGTCTCGGTCATGCGTCAGGGCACGATGGTGGCGACCAGGCAGACCACGAAGACCACGGTCGGGGAACTGGCCGAGCTGATGGTCGGGCGCCGCGTGCTGCTCAGGGTCGAGAAGGGCGAGGCGGAAGCCGGCGGGGTCAAGCTCGCGGTGAAGAACCTGACGGTGAAGGATTCGCGTGGCGTCACCATGGTCGACGACGTCTCCTTCGATGTGTGCGCCGGCGAGATCGTTGGCATCGCCGGCGTCGCCGGCAACGGGCAATCCGAAATGCTCGAGGCGATTTCCGGCATCAGGCGCGCCGTCTCGGGCTCCGTCATGCTCGACGGCAGGCCGATCGATCTGACCGGGGCCGCCGATCCCGGCGAACTGCGCGACCGCGGCCTCGCCCATGTCCCGGAAGACCGTCATCATGTCGGGCTGGTGCTGGCCTTCGAGGAGAACGAGAATTCGATACTCGGCTATCACGACGATCCGCGCTATTTGAAAGGGCCGTTCCTCGACATCGACGCGATCCGCGACGACGCCAGGGACAAGATCGCCAAATACGACATCCGCCCGGCGGACTGCCGTCTCAAGACCGCGAATTTCTCCGGCGGCAACCAGCAGAAGATCGTGCTGGCGCGGGAAATGGAACAGGACCCGGGCGTGCTGATCGTCGGCCAGCCGACGCGCGGCGTCGATGTCGGCGCCATCGAATTCATCCACAAGCGGCTCATCGCCATGCGCGACCAGGGCAAGGCGGTGCTGGTGGTGTCGGTCGAGCTCGACGAGATCCGCTCGCTCTCCGACCGCATCCTGGTGATGTTTGCCGGCCGCATCGTCGGCGAGCGCGGCCCCGAGGCGAGCGAAGGCGAGCTTGGACTGCTGATGGCCGGCGTCGAGCACCGGGAGGCGGCGGAATGAGCACGCCTTACGCCAAGCTGCCGGCCTGGGCGGATTACGGGCTGATCCCGGTGATCAATCTCGCCGTTGCCTTCGTCGTCGCCGGCCTCGTCGTGCTTCTGGTCGGCGAAAATCCGTTCCGCGCTGCCGCCGTCCTGGTCGAGGGCGCTTTCGGCCGTGGGCAAGGCATTGCGTTCACGCTGTTCTACGCCACCACCTTCATCTTCAGCGGGCTGTCGGTGGCGGTTGCGGCGCATTGCGGCCTGTTCAACATCGGTGGCGAGGGCCAGGGCTATATCGCCGGTCTCGGCATCGGCATCGTTTGCCTCGCCTTCGACAGCGTGCTGCCATGGTGGCTCACCTTTCCGCTGGCGATCATTGCCGCTGCGGCGATGGGGGCGCTGTGGGCGCTGATCCCGGCCTATCTGCAGGCCAGGCGCGGCTCGCACATCGTCATCACCACCATCATGTTCAATTTCATCGCCGCCAGCGTCATGGTCTACGCGCTGGTCGGATTCTTGAAGCCGGCCAATTCGATGGCGCCGCAGACACGCACCTTCCTCGACGGCGCGCAACTGCCGAAGCTCAACTGGGTCATCGAATTGTTCGGCGCCAAGATCCGCTCGGCGCCGTTCAACATCAGCTTCCTGCTGGCGCTGGCCATGGCGTTTCTGGTCTGGGTGCTGATCTGGCGCACCAGGCTCGGTTACGAGATGCGCACCTACGGCCACAGCGCGAAAGCGGCGCGCTATGCCGGCATTTCGGAAACCCGCATCATCATCGTCGCCATGATGATTTCGGGCGCGCTGGCCGGCATGATGGCGCTCAACCCGACGATGGGCGACCAGCACAATGTCGCGCTCGAATTCGTTTCGGGCGCCGGTTTCGTCGGCATCGCAGTAGCGCTGATGGGGCGCCTGCACCCGGTCGGCATCGTGCTCGCCGCAATATTGTTCGGCATGCTGTACCAGGGCGGCGCCGAGCTCGCCTTCGAAATGCCGGCGATCAGCCGCGACATGATCGTCATCATCCAGGGCCTGGTCATCCTGTTCGCCGGCGCGCTCGAGCATATGTTCCGGCCCTATGTCCAGGCGCTGTTCGCCTCGCTCAGCCCGAGATCTGTCGGCATCGAAGCGATCAAGGGGAAGGGCGCCTGAGATGGATCTGTTCAACGCCATCATCCAGGTTCTGGACTCGACCATCCGCCTGTCGGTGCCGTTGCTGCTCGCCTGCCTCGCCGGCCTCTATTCGGAGCGGGCCGGCATTTTCGACATCGGGCTCGAGGGCAAGATGCTGGTCGGCGCCTTCGCCGGTGCTGCCTCCGCCTCCGTCTTCCATTCCGCCTATATCGGCCTCGGCATGGCCATCCTCATCTCGGTCGCTTTTGCGCTGGTCCACGGCTTTGCCTCGATCACCCATCGCGGCAACCAGATCGTCTCCGGCGTGGCGATCAATTTCATCGCCGCCGGATCAACGATCATGCTCGGCCAGGCCTGGTTCCAGCAAGGTGGACGTACGCCGGCTCTGGCATCGGACGAGCGGTTCGGGGCGATCGTCTGGCCCGGCGCGGACGCGCTCAGGGGCGTGCCGATCCTCGGACCGATATATTCGGAACTGGTCTCCGGCCATTCCGTGCTGGTCTATGTCGCGTTCCTCGCCGTGCCGTTCACCTGGTGGGTGCTGTTCCGCACCCGTTTCGGCTTGCGCATGCGCGCGGTCGGCGAGAACCCGGCCGCGGTCGACACCGCCGGTATCTCGGTCGCCTGGCTGCGCTACCGGGCGCTGATCTGCACCGGCGTGCTCACCGGCATTGCCGGCGCCTATCTGTCGATGGTGCAGAATGGCGGCTTCGTCAAGGACATGACTGCCGGCAAGGGCTACATCGCCCTGGCCGCGCTGATCTTCGCCAAGTGGAAGCCGGTCAACGCCATGTTCGCCTGCCTGTTGTTCGGCTTCCTCGACGCGCTGTCGATCCGCCTGCAGGGCACGCCGCTGCCGCTGATCGGCAAGGTGCCGGTGCAGCTCATGCAGGCGCTGCCCTATATCCTCACCGTCATCCTGCTCGCCGGCTTCATCGGCAAGGCAATTCCGCCGCGCGCCGGCGGCGTGCCCTATGTCAAGGAACGCTAAGCGTGATTTCGAACCGCAGGTCAGCGTCAGCGAAAAGTGGAAGCCGGCTTTCGGACAAGATCATGCAATGGAAAAACAATGTCGCATGATCTGTTCGAAGCGGCCAAGGCCGCCATGGCCAAGGCCTATGCGCCCTATTCGAAATTCCCGGTCGGGGCGGCACTGCGCACCGAGGACGGCCGCGTCTTTACCGGCGCCAACGTCGAGGTCGCGTCCTATCCGGAAGGTTGGTGCGCCGAAACCACCGCGCTCGGCCACTTCATCATGGCCGGCGGCGGCAGGGTAACGGAGATCGCTGTCATCGCAAAGCGCATGGCTAAATGCTCGCCCTGCGGCGGCTGCCGGCAGCGGCTGGCCGAATTCTGCCGGCCGGACACCAAACTCTATCTTTGCGACAATGCCGGCGTGGTCGAAACCGTGACCATGGGCGAGATGCTGCCCTACGGCTTTCAGGGCGATATGTTGAAATGAAGAGCTTGGTTGAAATGAAGAGCTGGTTGACATGAAGGAAGCGCTTGATCGTCTGGTCGAAAGGCTGGACGGGCTGGCGCCCGCCACCGCGCTGGTGCTGGGTTCGGGCCTTGGCGGGCTTGTCGACCAGGTCGAGGATCCTGTCCGCATTTCCTATGGCGAATTGCCGGGCTTTCCCAGAAGCGGCGTCACCGGCCATGCCGGAGAGGTGGTGGCGGGACATTTTGCCGGCACGCCTGTGCTGATGCTGTCCGGCCGCGCTCACTACTACGAACACGGCAACGCGGCGGCGATGCGGCCGGCGCTTGAAGTGCTTGCCGGCCTCGGCATCTCGCAACTGATCCTCACCAATGCCGCCGGCTCGGTCGATCCGGGCATGGGGCCGGGCTCGGTGATGCTGATCACCGACCACATCAATTTCTCGGGTTCCAATCCGCTGATCGGCGAGCCGAGCGACCGCCGCTTCGTCGGCCTGACCGAAGCCTATGATGCCGGTCTTCGCTCAGCGATCGAGACGGCCGCGAAGGCGACGGACACCGCGCTGCACAAGGGCGTCTATATGTGGTTTTCCGGGCCGTGCTTCGAGACGCCCGCCGAGATCCGCATGGCGCGCGTCATGGGCGCCAATGCCGTCGGCATGTCGACCGTGCCGGAGGTCATTCTCGCCCGTTTCCTCGGCCTGCGCGTCGCCGCCTGCTCGGTCATCACCAATCTCGCCGCAGGGATGACAGGGGCGGAGCTTTCGCACCAGGAGACCAAGGACATGGCGCCGATTGGCGGCGCGCGGCTGGCGACGATCCTCCAGCGTGTGTTCCAGGATGGGTTGCCGGAGCGTAAGGTCCCGGCCTGATGCTTCCCCAGGAAATCATCCGCAGCAAGCGCGACGGCCACAAGCTGTCGACGCAGGAGATCGCCAGCTTCATCGAAGGCGTCACCGCCGGCACCGTCTCGGACGGGCAGGTCGGGGCCTTCGCCATGGCGGTGTTCTTCAACGGCATGAGCCGCGACGAGGCGGTGGCGCTGACCCTGGCGATGCGCGATTCCGGCGACGTGCTCGATTGGTCGGACCTGCCGGGCCCGGTCACCGACAAGCATTCGACAGGCGGCGTCGGCGACAATGTCTCGCTGTTGGTGGCGCCGATCGTCGCTGCCTGCGGCGCTTATGTGCCGATGATTTCCGGCCGCGGCCTCGGCCATACCGGCGGCACTCTGGACAAGATGGACGCCATCCCCGGCTATACCAGCCAGCCGGATGTCGCGGGATTCCGCAAGGCAGTGCTCGAAGCCGGCTGCGCCATCATCGGCCAAACCGCCGATCTCGCGCCCGCCGACCGCCGGCTCTATGCGATCCGCGACGTGACGGGAACCGTCGAATCGGTGCCGCTGATCACCGCCTCGATCCTCTCGAAGAAGCTGGCGGCCGGCCTGCAGTCGCTGGTGCTCGACGTAAAGGTCGGCAACGGCGCCTTCATGGAAAAGTCGCGCGACGCAACGACACTGGCGAACAGCCTGGTCGAAGTCGCCAATGGCGCCGGCCTGAAGACCTCGGCGCTGGTCACCGGCATGAACGAGCCGCTGGCTTCAGCAGCCGGCAACGCGGTCGAGGTGCGCAATGCCGTCGATTTCCTCACCGGCCGCTTCCGCGACCGGCGTCTGGAGGATGTGACGGTGGCATTGGCCGCAGACATGCTGCAGTCGGCCGGGCTGGTCTCGTCCAACCAGGACGGCATGCGGCGCGCCGCCGAGACGCTTGCCGGCGGCGGTGCCGCGGCCGTCTTCGCGCGCATGGTGGCGGGGCTCGGCGGTCCGGCCGACTTCGTCGAGAACCCGGAAAAACACCTGCCGAGGGCGGCGACGGAATTTGCGGTCAAGGCCGCCGAAAACGGCTTCGTTACCGGTATCTCCACCCGCGACATCGGGCTTGCCGTCGTCGGGCTTGGCGGCGGGCGCATCCGGCCGGACGACAGGATCGACCATGCCGTCGGCATCACCCGGCTGCTGCCTGTCGGCGCGGAGGTGCGGGCCGGCGAGGCGCTGGCGCTGGTCCATGCCCGCAATGCCGGGGATGCCGAGGCGGCCGCCGCCGCCGTGCTTTCGGCCTATACGATCGGCGCTTCGAAGCCGCCCGCGGAAAAAACCGTTATCCGGCGGATCCTGCCGCGCGGATGAAGTTTTTTTAATTGGACCATGATCTTTCCGAAAACCAGTTTCCACTTTTCGGGATCATGGTTCACTGGACGAGCAGCAGCGAGCCGTTCTCGACCTGGTATTTTTCCAGCCGCTGGAGAAAGCTCAGACCGATCAAATTGGTGCGCAGCGCCTTGTCGTCGAGCACCACCGCCTGGAC
The DNA here is from genome assembly GCF_055811575.1 of Mesorhizobium sp. WSM4815. Taxonomy (NCBI): domain Bacteria; kingdom Pseudomonadati; phylum Pseudomonadota; class Alphaproteobacteria; order Hyphomicrobiales; family Phyllobacteriaceae; genus Mesorhizobium; species Mesorhizobium sp. WSM4815. Next base: position 146,114 of record NZ_JBVVQS010000090.1, read on the forward strand.
ACCGTCGAGCGTGATCTTGCCGATCTGCAGCCGATCGACGGTCACCAAGGCAGCCTTGATCGCGCCGTTGGCGGTGTTGACCTGGTGCTTGAAATCCGACGCGTTCAGCGAAACGCCGATCCTGCGCGCCGTCGAACTGTTGATGGCGACCAGCGTTGCGCCGGTGTCGATCATGCCGTCGACCGTTCGACCGTTAAGCTTGAACGCCGACGTGAAATGCCCGCGCGCGTCAGCCGGGATCACGACCTTGCGGCCGAGCGGCTGCGCCGGCCTGCCGGGAACCGTGGCCAGATTCAGGTCCGTTTCGACCGCCGGCCTGGCCCCGACCGCCGATTTCAGCAGGCCTTCGAACATCTGCGGATTCGACTGGTAGAGCATCGGGAACGACGCCGATGCTACGGCGAGCACGCCAAGGATGAGAAGATTGCGCAGCATGGACCGGCCTTCGTGAAGACCCATGCTTATCGCGGCATGGTGTTTGCCGCTTTAACAGATGCAGAAAGCGGTCGTTTGCGTAAACGATCGGTAAACGAGCGGCGCCACGGTCATTTGGTCCCGTACATGCGGTCGCCAGCATCGCCGAGGCCGGGCATGATGTAGCCCTTCTCGTTGAGCTGGCGGTCGATGGAAGCGGTGAAGACCGGGACATCGGGATGCGCCTTGATGAAGCGATCGAGGCCTTCTGGCGCCGCCAGCAGGCAGAGGAAGCGAATGTTGGTGGCGCCGCGTCCCTTCAACTTGTCGATCGCGGCGATCGCCGAATTGGCGGTCGCCAGCATCGGATCGACGACGATCACCAGCCGGTCGGCGAGATCGCTCGGCGCCTTGAAGAAATATTCGACCGCTTCCAGCGTTTCGTGGTCGCGGTAGAGACCGATATGGGCGACGCGCGCCGCCGGCACCAGGTCGAGCAGGCCTTCGAGCAGGCCGTTGCCGGCGCGCAGTACTGAGGCGAAAACCAGCTTCTTGCCCTCCAGCGTCGGCGCTTCCATCGTCTCGATCGGCGTTTCGATCGTCGTCGTCGTCAGTTCGAGGTTGCGGGTGACCTCGTAGCCGAGCAGCAGCGAGATCTCGCGCAGCAGCCGCCGGAAGCCGGCCGTCGAGGTTTCCTTCTTGCGCATGATGGTCAGCTTGTGCTGGACAAGCGGGTGGTCGACGACGGTGACGCCCTGCATGGTGGTCTCCTAGCTGCGCAGGTGAAAGTGAGTAGTGAATGGTGAATAGTGAATAGTGAACAGGTTTGCGAGTCCTTGGTTCAGCGGAAAACTCGCGGTTGACGGACCGAAGCGCCGGGTGGACCATTCACCATTCACCATTCACCATTCACCATTCACCATTCACCATTCACCATTCACCATTCACCATTCACCATTCAATCACCTGCCCTTGACGTCGAGCCGGCCCAGCAGCATTGCCTTGGTCTTCCTGTCGACGAAGGCGGCGTCGATGGCGGTTCTGGTGACGGCGGCGAGCGCCTTGTCGTTCATCGAAAAATGCTCGGCGGCAATGTCGTATTCGCGCTTCAGCGACGTCCAGAAATAGGGCGGATCATCGGAATTTAGCGTCACCTTGCAGCCAGCCGCCAACAGGGCCGGAAAAGGGTGATCGGCGAAACTGTCGAACACCCTCAGCGCGATGTTGGAGCTCGGACAGCATTCGAGCACGACGCCTTCCTCGGCGATGCGCCGAATAAGGTCGGGGTTTTCGATGGCACGCACGCCATGGCCGATGCGGGCGGGGCGAATGTGGTCGAGCGCGGCCTTGACGCTCTCCCAGCCCATCAGTTCGCCGGCATGGACGGTGATGCCAAGGCCGGCCTCTCGCGCGATTTCGAAGGCCCTGACATAGTCCTCCAGATCGCCCATCCGCTCGTCGCCGGCGACGCCGAAGCCGGTGACCAGCGGATGCCCGCAACGGGCGGCGAAGCGCGCCGCCTGCTCGATCGATTCGACGCCGGCATTGCGCACGCCGGTGACGACCATGCGGCCCTCGATGCCGGTCTTGGCCTTGGCGCGCGCCATGCCTTCGCCGAGCGCGTCCGTATAGGCCCTGGGCGACAGGCCGGCCTTCCCGGCGTGGTCCGGCGAGGTGAAGATCTCGGAATAGATCGCGCCGTCGCGGGCGAGGCTGGTCAGATAATGATCGGCCAGCCGCGCATAGTCCTCTTCTGTGCGGAACAGGTCGGAGGAGAAGTCATAGGCGGCGAGGAAGGAGCTGAAATCGTGCCAGACGAAGGAGCCGTCCTGAATGTAGGGCGAGGTGTCCTTGCCGTATTTCTGCGCCTGGCGGATGACGAGTTCGGGCGCCGCTGCCCCTTCGATATGGCAGTGCAGTTCTGCTTTCAAAGGCATGCAATCATCCCGTCAGGTCAGTCCAGGACATGGAGCCATAAGCGTGATCCCACGACCGGGAAGCGCGGCCGAACACCGCGCCTTAAACAATAGCGTCGGCATCATCGATCGGCTATGGTCCCGCCGGTTTTATGGCGGATCAAAAATAATGTCGGTTGAGAGAACCACGGCCGTTGGCGGCATGGAAACCTCCTATGGTTTCAAGCGCGTAGGGGCAGGCGAGAAGCAGTCCTTGGTCAACGACGTTTTCCACAAGGTGGCGAACCGCTACGATCTGATGAACGACCTGATGTCGGGCGGCCTGCATCGGCTGTGGAAGGACGCCATGGTCACATGGCTCAATCCACCGAAACGACCGGGCTGGAGCGTTCTCGACGTTGCCGGCGGCACTGGCGACATCGCCTTCCGCATCGTCGAGGCGAGCGGCAGGAACGCCCATGCCACGGTTCTCGACATCAACGGCTCGATGCTCGCCGTCGGCCGCGACCGGGCCGAGAAAAAGGGCCTGACGGCAAATACCGATTTCGTCGAGGCCAATGCCGAGGAGCTGCCTTTCGCTGAGGCCAGTTTCGACGCCTACACGATCGCTTTCGGCATTCGCAACGTGCCGCGCATCGATGTGGCGCTTGCCGAAGCCTTTCGCGTGCTGAAGCCTGGCGGGCGTTTTCTCTGCCTTGAATTTTCCGAGGTCGACATGCCGCTGCTCGACAGGGTCTATGAGGCGTGGTCGTTCAACGCCATCCCCAGGATTGGCAAGGCGGTGACCGGCGAAAACGAACCCTATTCCTATCTGGTCGAATCGATCCGCAAATTTCCCAATCAGCAGAATTTTGCCGCGATGATTTCCCGCGCCGGTTTTGACCGCGTGTCTTTTCGCAATTATGCCGGCGGCATAGCTGCGCTTCATTCGGGCTGGAAGCTTTGAGGCTGGCCCGTATTTTTTATACGCGACCTGCCCTTCGCCGGTCTAGAAAACCGGCAGGACAAGCGCAGTCATGAGCAGTATCGGCGCTGGTTTTAGGCTCGTACGGGCCGGCTGGGTGCTGGTCCGCGAAGGCGTCGTCGCGGCGTTGCCGGGCGATGAGTTGTTCGGCCTGCCGAAATTCGGCTGGCGGGTGGCACGGCTGTTCACCCGCCGCCGCGCGCTTGCCTACGAGCGTGGCGATCGGCTGGCCAAGGCCGTCGTCCGGCTCGGCCCATCCTATGTCAAGCTCGGCCAGTTCCTGGCGACACGGCCCGATGTCGTCGGCAACGACATAGCGCTCGATCTCGCCATGCTGCAGGACAAGATGCAGACATTTCCGCAGGCCGAGGCCATTGCGGCGATAGAGGCCTCGCTCGGGCGCAAGGTCGGCGAGCTCTACGCCAGTTTCGGCGAGGCGGTCGCCGCGGCCTCGATCGCTCAGGTCCATACCGCCGAAACCTTGCAGAACGGCGTCGGTTCGCGGGTGGCGGTGAAGGTGATCCGACCGGGCGTGCGGCGCCGTTTCTTCCGCGATCTCGAAAGCTATTTCCTCGCCGCCCGTCTCCAGGAAAAATACATCCCGTCGTCGCGCCGGCTGCGGCCGGTCGAGGTGACCCAGACGCTGGCGCAGACCACCAAGATCGAGATGGATTTGAGGCTTGAGGCGGCAGCGCTTTCGGAGCTCGGCGAAAACACCAGGGACGATCTCGGCTTTCGCGTGCCGACGGTCGATTGGGAACGCACCGGCCGCGACGTGCTGACCATGGAATGGGTCGACGGCATCAAGATGAACGACATTGCCGGCCTGACTGCCGCCGGCCACGATCTGAAGGCGATCGCCGCCAATCTGGTCCAGTCGTTCCTGCGCCATACGCTGCGCGACGGTTTCTTCCACGCCGACATGCATCCGGGAAACCTGTTCGTCGAGCCCGATGGCACCATCGTCGCTGTCGATCTCGGCATTGCCGGCCGGCTCGGCAAGAAGGAGCGCCGGTTCCTCGCCGAAATTCTCTACGGCTTCATCACCCGTGACTATCTGCGCGTTGCCGAAGTGCATTTCGAGGCCGGCTACGTGCCGCGCCTGCATAACGTCGCGGCATTCGCCCAGGCGATCCGCGCCATCGGCGAGCCGATCCACGGCCAGCCGGCCGAAACCATCTCGATGGCCAAGCTCTTGGCGCTTCTGTTCGAAGTCACCGACCTCTTCGACATGGCGACGCGGTCCGAACTGGTGCTGCTGCAAAAGACCATGGTGGTGGTCGAGGGCGTTGCCCGCACGCTCGACCCGGCATTCAACATGTGGAAGACGTCAGAACCGGTGGTCGGAGGCTGGATATCAGGCAATCTCGGCCCGCGTGCCCTGCTGGCCGACGCACGCGACGGCGCCAACGCGTTGCTGGCGCTGGCCCGCCAGGCGCCGGACCTCGCCGCCCGCACCGAGCGGCTGTCGCGCGAGATCGATCTGATGGCCGAACACGGGCTGCGTTTCGACGACAGGACGGCGCACGCCATCGGCAAGGCCGAGGCGCGCTATAGCAGATCCGGCCGGCTGGCGCTGTGGGTGATCGCGCTGACGCTGGTCTTTATCGCCTGGAAGCTGCTCTGACTGCAGGCAGTGACAGCAGTGCTGTCATTGCAGTCATGCTCCGGTGTCGCTATATTAGGTCGCGGGAGCGCGATCATGGCCCGGATTACTGTTCGCAATGTGGATGAGAGTGTCATGCGGCGACTGCGTGAGCGTGGCGCCGCGCGTGGCGTTTCCATGGAGCAGGAGGCGCGGGACGTGCTCGCCGCATCCGTAGGGCTCCCGACCACCAAAGGTTTCGACTCGTCGGGCATTGCAGCCGAGGACGAAGCCAAGGTCAGACCGACCACACCGGGGCAAGGGCAGTTATGGGCACCCTGACCATTCGCAATCTCGACGACGATCTGAAGCAAAAGCTGCGCGAGCGGGCTGCCAGACATGGCGTGTCAATGGAGCAGGAGGCAAGAAATCTCTTGCTGAAGGATGTGGCAGTCACCAAAGAACGTGACGGGGATTTTGTTACGGCGGAGGAAATCCTCGAATTCGGCCGACGACTGCAACAAGCGGATTTCGATCAGAAGAAATTCACTGATGACCTCTGGTCCTTCATCGAGGAGGAATGACCGTGGTGGTCGACACCTCAGCGATCGTGGCCATCCTGAAGCAGGAGTCCGATGCTCGGGCTATCGCCCAGCGCCTCGCCGGAAATCAGCGGATATTGATGAGCGCCGCAACTCTGATGGAATGCGGCACAGTAATTGTCCGCCACTATGGCGCGGCTGGCACGGCCGAGTTGACGGGCCTTCTTGCTAGACTCAAAGTCACCATCGTCGCGCTCTCCGCCGAACATGCGCAAGCCGGAATTGAAGCCTATGCACTGTATGGCCGAGGTACTGGCCATCGCGCCAATCTCAACATGGGCGACTGCTTCGCCTACGCCTTGGCCAAGACGCGAAACCTGCCGCTGCTTTTCAAGGGCGACGATTTCATCCATACCGACGTCGAACCGGCGCTGAAGCCGGCATGAAATCGGACAAGAACTGGGCATGACCCTCTCCGCCAAGCGCATCCTGCTCATCATCGGCGGCGGTATCGCCGCCTACAAGGCGCTCGACCTGATCCGCCGGCTGCGCGAGCGCGGCGCCGCCGTGCGTGTGGTGATGACTGCCGCGGCGCAGGAATTCGTCACGACGCTGTCAGCTGGAGCGCTCTCCGCCGACCACGTCTTCACCGATTTGTTCGACAGTATTGACGAGCACGATGTCGGCCACATCCGCCTGTCGCGCGAGGCCGACCTTGTCGTCGTGGCGCCGGCTACCGCCGACCTGATGGCGAAGCTTGCCAACGGCCATGCCAGTGACCTTGCCTCGACCGTGCTCATCGCCACCGACAAGCCGGTGTTGATGGCGCCCGCCATGAACCCGAAAATGTGGTCGCATCCGGCGACCCGGCGCAACCGCGCGACGTTGCAGAATGATGGCGTCGCATTCATCGGCCCGGCAAAGGGCGAGATGGCCGAGAGCAACGAGGCGGGCGAGGGCCGCATGGCCGAGCCGCTGGATATCGTTGCCGCGATCGAGGCGCTGCTCGATATCAGTCCGAAGCCGCTGGCAGGCAGAAAGATCATCGTCACCTCAGGGCCGACGCATGAGCCGATCGACCCGGTGCGCTATATCGCCAACCGTTCGTCCGGCAAGCAAGGCCATGCCATCGCGGCGGCGCTGGCAAGGCTGGGCGCCGATGTGCGCCTCGTCTCCGGTCCGGTCGGCATTGCCGATCCCGCTGGTGTCACCACGCTGCATGTCGAAACCGCAAACCAGATGAAGGACGCGGTCGAACAGCTTTTGCCGGCGGACGCGGCGGTGTTCGTCGCGGCGGTTGCGGACTGGCGCAGCGAGAATTCGGCCGGCGAGAAGATAAAGAAGGTGGCGGGCGAGGGGCCGCCGGCGCTGCAGATGATCGAAAACCCTGACATCCTTGCCGGTGTCGGCCATCACAGGAAGCGGCCCAGCTTGGTCGTCGGCTTCGCCGCCGAGACGCAGGATCTGGTCAGGAACGCCGAGGCCAAGCTCAGGAAAAAGGGCGCCGATTTCATCGTCGCCAACGATGTATCCCACGAAAGCGGGGTGATGGGCGGCGACCGCAACAAGGTGCGGATCGTCTGGAAGGCCGGTGTCGACGAATGGCCCGAGATGAGTAAGGACGAGGTGGCGACGCGGCTCGCCGCCTTGATCGCCGAACGGCTGAAGACGATTACTGTCTAGCCGGTTGCTTCCTGTGGCCGGGCTGCCGGCCCCGAGATCCTCAGCGCGGCGAGGCATCCCAGAATCCCGAGTGGCACGAAGGCGAGGAACAGCCAGGTGGCGACATTCGCCGCCGCCTCGCGGTTCAGGCCTTCGGAGAAACCGCAGGCGTTGGCGACGATGCCGGTCAACGCGGCACCGACCGCATAGCCGATGCGCTGCATGGTCGGCACGGCGGCGGAAGCGATCGTTTGTTCGCCGTCACTGGCCGATGCGACGATCACGCGTGTGACGAAGGGCCAGGCAATGCCGAAGCCGCCGCCTTGCAGCAAGGCGCAAAACAGGATCAGCGAAATCGAACCGGCCGGCACGGCATAGGCGAAACCGGCGATGCCGGCCGCGATCATCAGCGCGCCGCCGGTGATGATCAGTCTCTCCCGCTCCGGTGGCGCATTGGCGACGAGGATCGACAGGATCGACCAGGCAATCGATTCGGCGGCGATGATATAACCGGTGGTCAGGATCGGAATGCCATGCAGGCTGGTCAGAAGCAGCGGCCCGTAGACGGCGAAGGAACAGGTCGCCACCGAAAACGCGGCGACCATGGTCATGCCTGCGCCGACCGGCGAGCGCCATGAGAACAGCCGCGACGGGAACAGCCGCGAGCCCGGCTTCAGCGCGTCGATGCGGACGAACAGCGCGAGCCCGATCAGGCCGAGGATGAGCAGCAGGGACGAGCGCAGCAGGGCAATGTCGACACCGGCCGTGGCGATCAGCACGACGCTGACGGCAAGGCAGCCGAGCGCGGCAAAGGGGAAGGGCGGCGCGGTTCCAGTGATCGCCCGCGGCCGGGTCGCCTCGGGCGTGTCGAGCACGATGAAGCTCGCCAACGCCATGGCGGTGCCGCCAAGGGTGAAGACGCCGAAAGCCCAGCGCCAGGAGAGCAATTCGGTCATCAACGCACCGAGCACCGGCCCGCTGAAGGCGGCGACGCCCCAGATCGCCGACATAACGCCGAAAAGCTGCGGCCAGATGGCGCGTGGAAACAGCCGCTCGACCGAGACGAAGGCCAGCGACACCAGCGCGCCGCCGCCAAAACCCTCGATCAGGCGCCCGACCAGGAACAGCGGCATGGAGGGCGCGATGGCGCAGACCAGTGCGCCGGCCGCGTAGAGCAGGGCGGCGACCATCATGTTGGTGCGCAGCGCGACATAGCTCACCAGCCGTCCGGCGGCAGCGCCGGCGACGATGGCGCCGAGTTCGTAGAACGCCAGCGACCAGCCGACCAGCTGAACCCCCGTGAGTTCGCCGACCATCGCCGGCATCACCGTTGCCACCATGGTTTCGTTGGTGGCGTGCAGCAGGATGCCGAGGCTGATGAAGCAGAAGCGCGCCAGATCGCCGCTCGCCCACAGCGCCCGCCAGTCGACCCTGTTTGTGCTGGTTTCGATCACCCCGCCCTCCCGAACTTTCGTATACGCCGATTAAAGAGATGGTGGAGCGCTCTTCGTCTCCAAATGGCACTTCGGGGATGGGTTGTAAAACCTCAACCGCAGTTGAGCTCAAGCGGTTTTTTTGCGGGTGCGCTGAGGGTGCTGATGAAGGCGGGATGTCAAGATTGGCGATCATGGCGTCAGCGATGATCTTCCTTGGCACGGCGGTTCCCAAAGTCGTGCGGCGCGGAACAGTCCTATCCTGTTCCGCGCCGCATGCAGAGCTACGCTATGGCATTCATTTGAAAGAGTGGATCAGTTGCAGTGAGGTGACGGCGACTGCCAGGTTGACGCCGGTCTGCGCCTGTACGTTGAGAGGCTGCAGCGAGAAGGCGCTGTTCAGCCCGCCGACCAGAAGGTTGGCGCCGCCGCCGGTTACCACGCTGGCCTCGGCGTTGACGCCATAATAGCTGCCGGCAAGATCGCCGGCATCACGGTCGCGGGTGGCCGCCAGAACCGCCCAAATCAATTCGCCCTGGTGGGTCCTGCCGACGTCGACGCCAAGCTTGGAAATGACCCCGGTATAGGCTTCCGGGGGACCGCCATGATGAGGGCGAAAGGTGCAGGCCACGCCCTTGTTGGATGTCACGATATAGCCGGTGCCGCCGTCGATGGTGCAGTCGAGCACGCCGAGCTGCAGCCTCCCTGCGCTGGCAGGGGCGGCGAGAACCGTAGCGGCGAGGGCGGCGGCACAGGCGAGTTTCTTGATCATGGGAGGGGTCCTTTTCGCGAATAGCCTTGAACAACGGCTAAGCGTCCCGAGCGTTCCGCCGAGAACTTGGCGCGATCAAGGCGACAGTCGTTGAAGGTTTCGAAGCCATGCCAAATGGCAAGCCCGCCATATCAGGCCGAAAAGTCGTCGGTCAGCCGGTGCTGGTGCGCGCCAGGCCGTCCTTGGCCGGCTGGTAGGTGGGGCTGAGGCGCACGGCCTCGCGGTAGGCTTTTGCCGCCTTGGCCTTGTCGCCGCGCCGCTCGTAGATCAGCGCCTGGTTGGACCAGGCCTCGGCATTCTTGCCGTCGAGCTTGATCGCCATGTTGATGTCGGCGAAGGCATTGTCCTCGTCGTTCATGGCGAGGTAGGAGAGGCCGCGGCCATTGTAGGGATCGGCGGCGTCCGGCGCCAGCGAGATGGCTGTCGAGAAATCCTCGATGGCGAAAGCGTGCTGGCCCTGGCTCTGATAGATCAGGCCGCGATTGTGATAGGCGCGCGCGTCTGTCGTGTCGAGCTGGATCGCCTTCTGGAAATCGTTGAACGCTTCCTGGATGCGGTTGGCTTTGCGGTAGAGATTGCCGCGGCCGATATAGGCGGCGTCATAGTCGGGATTGATCTGGATCGAGCGGTTGTAGTCGGCAAGCGCGGCCGCCTGATCGCCGAGGAAACGCTGGATGAGAGCGCGGTTCGAATAGGCCTGGTAGAAATTCGGATTGAGCTGGATGGCGGTGTTGAAATCCTTGAGCGCCGCCTGATACTGGCCGCCGCGGCCATAGGCCGAGCCACGCACATTGTAGCCTTCCGGATCCTGGGGACTGCGCTGGATGACAGCCGACAGCGAGGAGATGTTCTCGGCCGACCCTTGTGCCTTGTCGATGTTGGTGAATTCGCCGGTCGGGGCTGTTTGGCAGCCGGCGAGCGCCAAGCCAGAAAGCAGGGCTGCCGTCAGGGCGAAGCCGCGCATTGCGGTTCTGCGCTCCACGCTAATTGCGTTCATGTCTGCTCTGTCCTCACTGCCCGCCCGCGCCGTCAGGTCTGTTCCCTCTCCGAACCGGCCCTCTGCGAGCTGGTCGAATTCAAAACAAAAAGGTGGCGGCGATTTCGCATCGCGCCACCTTGGGTATCCTTCGAAAAGGACGAAAAATTGGCGTCAGAACCGCGGCGGACGCGGAGCGCCGGCACCAGCGGCACCAGCCGCCACCGGGCGCGGCGTCATCGGCAGCAGGCCTTCGCGCTGGGCGCGCTTGCGTGCCAGCTTGCGGGCGCGGCGAACGGCTTCCGCCTTTTCGCGGGCGCGCTTCTCAGAGGGCTTCTCATAATGTCCGCGCATCTTCATTTCGCGGAAGATGCCTTCGCGCTGCATCTTTTTCTTGAGCGCGCGAAGCGCCTGATCAACATTGTTGTCGCGAACGAGTACCTGCACGGGCAATCCTGTCTTTCGGGTTTTGTTAACAACAGGCAAGTGGCCATAGTCGCTTGCCTCCGCGGCGGTCTACACCACGAATTGTGGCGGCTGATAGCAGAATCATGCCGCTCTGTCCACTGTCGAAACGAAAAACCCGCCTCAGCGGCGGGTCGTCGGCGCAAATCACACGATGCGCAAGCCAATAGCATAACTGCCGTCACAAAGCAAGGAATTACGACCTCTGGTAGCATATTCGTCTGCTCGGGCGGGCTCTCCGCGCCGATGAGCAATCGTTGGCGTTTTCTCCGACACCGATAAATTCTTGCTGCCCCAATCCCGGCAAAACGCTCCGCCCGGCTCTATCAACGAAGGAACCAACCTCGTTCCCCATGGTTGTTTCGCATACGCAAGCACAGGAGAAAACCGATGTCAGAGACCCGTGAATGGCTCGTCCAGTGGCTCAGGGACGCGCATGCGATGGAGGAGCAGGCCGAAACCATGCTGAACGGCCAGCTGAGCCGGCTGGAGAGTTATCCCGAACTCCGTGAGCGCATCAGCCTGCACCTCAACGAGACGAGAGGGCAAGCCGCGCGCCTCAGAACCTGCCTGGAACAAGTGGGCGAAGATACGTCCACGCTGAAGGACGCCGGCGGCAAGCTGCTGGCGATGGCACAGTCCCTAAGCGGCGTCTTCGCCGGCGACGAGGTGATGAAAGGCTCACTGGCGAGCTACACCTTCGAGCACATGGAGATCGCATCCTACACGATCCTCATCGCAGCCGCCGAATCCCTAGGCGAAACAGAAGTCGCCCGGGCCTGCGAAGAAAATCTGCGTGAGGAGGAGGCGATGGCCGAGTGGCTGAAAAACAAGCTGCCCGCGACTACGGAGCAGTTCCTGGCTCGCTCGGCGTCGGACAGCGACAATGCCAAGCGATGACGACAGCAGGCCGGCGAGCAACGTGAAGCGACCTTCGGTGTGGCGGGCTTACAGCTATGCCTGGATTACCCTCGGCTTCTTCATCATTTCGATCGTCGGCCACTGGGTTTTCGGCTGGTTCGCCTATCTCGACGAGCAGCGAGCGCTGGGCCAACCGCCAGAGTTCGGCGGCTATCTGATCGAGATGAGCCGCGACACGCTCGAGAACTGGCAATCGGAATTCCTGCAGCTGCTCTGGCAGGTCGGTGGCCTGGCGTTCCTGCTCTTCGTCGGTTCGCCGCAATCGAAGGAGAGTACCGACCGGATGGAGGCCAAGATCGACGCGCTTCTCAGGCTTGTCGATCCGAAGAAAGGCAAGGAGGCGATTCGCGAGCTGGACCTGCAGTATGACGGCCGCCACACCGACGAGCCGCACGCCCACCGGAACTGATCTGGGAATGGAAATGTGGCCCGGAGCCGCTCACCACTCCGGGCCCGTTTGATGGTCCTTGCATTCGCAAGCGGCGACAGGCGCTCCTCTATGCCGTGGCCAAATGAAGCCGCTCGAAGTCCTCGAAGAACTCGCCATAGTCGCAGGTTATTTCCTCCCCCACTGCTATGTCGCGGATCGCGGTTGCCCCGCCATGCCGAGAAAAATCCGTGTTCGGCCTTTCGGAATGGTTCATGAAGCGGCCATTGTCGACCTCATAGACGATGAATCCGGGCCGGTCCGGGCTTGGATAGGCATATCTGTCGAGCAATTCCCTGAGGTGCGGCGGCGCGGCCCTATATTTTTCCAGCGGGATCAGCCGATCGAAGTCGGGATCGAGCCGCCAGATCGACGCTCCCTTCCTGATCGGCTCGGCGGCGAACACGCCGACGCCCTCGATTGCGCTAGCAGCGATGTAGGTCCTGATCAGCAGCATGTTCTAGGCCTGTCTTCGAACAAAAGTGTCCGAAGAAATCGCCAAATCGCACCGGAAAGCAAGACTGCTTTTGCGAGATTGCCTCACGTCCGATTGATCGAGATCCCGCCATCGGCAAACAGCGCAGTTCCAGTGGTGAAGCTCGATGCGTCGGAAGCCAGATAGAGCGCCGAATGGGCGATCTCCTCAGGCTCGGCGACGCGCTTCAAGGCATGCAGGTTTTCGACGAAGGCTCGCGATTCAGGTGTCTTGAACGTTGCCGAAGGTGTGTCGGTGCCGCCCGGCAGCAGCGCGTTGACCCGCACGCCTTTGGCGCCATTTTCGGCGGCAAGCACCTGCGTCAACCCGATCAGCCCGGCCTTGCTTGCGGCATAGCTGGTCATGCCGGGCATGCCGACGGTATGGCCGACAAAGGTAGAGGTGAAGATCAGCGAACCGCCGCCGCGTTCGACCATCGCCGGGACCTGATATTTCGCGCCGAGGAATGCGCTGGTCAGGTTGGTGTCGAGCGTCTCTCGCCAGCCTTCCAGCGACAGCTCCGAGATTGGACCCATCTTGCCGGTCGAGCCGGCGTTGTTGAAGGCGATATCCAGCCCGCCGAATTTCTCGACCGCCAGGTCGACAAGGGCTTTGGCATAAGCTTCGTCGCGGACGTCGCCAGCAAGCGCAATGGCGGTGCCGTCGGCGTCCTCGATTTCGGCGACGAGCACGTCCAGCTCCGCCTGGCGGCGGGCAGCAACGAACAGCTTTGCGCCAGCCTCGGCAAAGAGTTTTGCCGTGGCGCGGCCGATGCCGGAACTGGCGCCGGTGACGATGGCGATCTTGTTGGCGAGTGTGAGCATTTTTGCATCCTTCTTTCGCGCCAGCTTTCGCCGGCAATCGGATGCTTGGTCGCAGATCGAGGCGGCACGAGCCACCCGATACCTGAAGGCGTCCGGATGCGTCGTTCGGCTCGTTGCTCGACAGGTCTTTTTGGCCGTGGCGCAAAACGGCAAGCGCCGTCGCAAACAGCGCAAGGGTGGCAGCGCTGTTTCGCTAGTGATACACCTCGCGCGCCGGGGCTCGATTGGATGTCCGGCCGCTATCTGCGAGGCTGGAACGTTGAAGAAATACTCGGTATTCGCCATCGCCCGCGAGGCCATGCGCGGCCACAAGGGCTGGGAGGAACAGTGGTCCTCGCCAGGGCCGAAGAAGGAGTACGACGTCATCATCGTCGGCGCCGGCGGCCATGGCCTGGCCACCGCCTATTATCTCGCTACGGTGCACGGCATCACCAATGTCGCGGTGCTGGAAAAGGGCTGGCTCGGCGGCGGCAATACCGGCCGCAACACCACCATCATCCGCTCCAACTATCTCTATGACGAGAGCGCCGGCATCTACGACCACGCGCTGAAGCTGTGGGACGGGCTCAGCCAAGAGCTCAACTACAACGTCATGTATTCGCCGCGCGGCGTCATGATGCTGGCCCACAATGTGCACGACATCCAGGTCTTGAAACGCCACGTCCATGCCAACCGTCTGAACGGCATCGACAATGAATGGCTGACGCCGGAAGCCGCCAAGGAATTCTGCCCGCCGCTCAACATTTCGCGCGATGCCCGCTATCCGGTGATGGGCGCGACCCTGCAGCGTCGCGGCGGCACCGCCCGCCACGATGCGGTCGCCTGGGGCTATGCGCGCGGTGCCTCGGCGCGCGGCGTCCACATCATCCAGAATTGCGAGGTCACCGGCGTCAAGCGGGCGCCGAACGGTTCGGTCACCGGCGTCGAGACGACGCGCGGCTTCATCGGCGCCAAAAAAGTCGGCGTCGTTGCCGCCGGCCATTCGTCCGTCATCATGGACATGGCCGGCGTGCGAATGCCGCTGGAAAGCTATCCGCTGCAGGCGCTGGTTTCCGAGCCTGTCAAGCCGGTCTTCCCCTGCGTGGTGATGTCGAACACGGTGCACGCCTATATCTCGCAGTCCGACAAGGGCGAACTGGTCATCGGCGCCGGTACCGACCAGTATATCTCCTATTCGCAGACCGGCGGCCTGCACATCCTGCAGCACACGCTCGACGCCATCTGCGAGATGTTCCCGATGTTCACGCGCATGAAGATGCTGCGCTCGTGGGGCGGCATCGTCGACGTGACGCCCGACCGTTCGCCTATCCTGGCCAAGACGCCAGTGCCCGGCCTCTATGTCAATTGCGGCTGGGGCACGGGCGGCTTCAAGGCGACGCCGGGCTCGGGCCATGTCTTTGCCCACACCATCGCCAGGGACGATCCGCACCCGATCAACGCGCCCTTCACCATCGAGCGCTTCCGCACCGGCCGCCTGATCGACGAGGCGGCGGCGGCGGCGGTGGCACACTGATGATGGCCCGCTTTGTGATGTTGGGACAGAGGCTTTGCGATCAACCCGCCGGCGCCTGCGTCGGCCACGGCGAATTGTAGGAACAACCATGCTTCTCATCCGCTGCCCCTATTGCGAGGAAGAGCGTCCGGAACTCGAATTCCGCAACGCCGGCGAGGCACATATCGCGCGTTCGGCGGATATGGCCGCGACAAGCGACGACGATTTCGAAAAGTTCTTCTTCATCCGCTCGAATCCCAAAGGCATCATCTATGAGCGCTGGCGGCACATGCATGGCTGCGCGCGGTTCTTCAATGCCGTGCGTGACACCGTCAGCGACAGGTTCCTGATGACCTACAAGGCCGGCGAGCCGAAGCCGGCGAAGCTGCCGGGAGCCTCCGAATGATCGCGACGTTCCGCATTCCCGGCGCCGGGCGCCTCAAGCAGGCAGAGACCGCGCGGTTCAGCTTCGACGGCCAGTCCTATGCCGGCGTCGAAGGCGAAACGCTGGCCTCGGCGCTGCTCGCCAACGGCGTCCATCTGGTCGGCCGTTCGTTCAAATATCACCGGCCGCGCGGCTTCCTGTCCGCCGGGGCGGAAGAGCCCAACGCGCTGGTTGAGATCAAGCGCGACTCGGCCAGGAGGACGCCAAATGTCCGTGCCACCGTGCAGGAGCTCTATGACGGGCTGACGGCACAGTCGCAGAACCGCTGGCCGTCATTGGCCTTCGACGTCAGCGCGCTCGGCGACGTCGCCTCGCCGCTGCTTTCGGCGGGCTTCTACTACAAGACCTTCATGTGGCCGAAGTCCGCCTGGAAAAACTTTTACGAGCCCAGGATCAGGGCTGCGGCAGGCCTCGGCGTCGCCCCCGACCAGCCGGACCCCGACCACTATTCGGGACGTTTCGCCCATTGCGACGTGCTGGTGCTGGGCGGCGGTGCTGCCGGCATAGCCGCCGCACTTGCCGCGGCCGAATCCGGCGTGCGCGTCATCTTTGCCGACGAGCAGGCCCATTTCGGCGGCAGCCTGCGTTTCGAGAGTGGCGCCAGGATCGACAGCCAGGATGGTTTTGCCTGGGCGCAAGGTGCAGTCGCGACGCTCAAGGCCATGGACAATGTCCGCGTGCTGTCGCGCACCACGGCCTTCGGCTATTACGCGCAGAATTTCGTCGGGCTGGTCGAGCGCGTCAGTGACCATCTGCAGAACCCCGGCCCCGAGCTGCCGCGCGAGCGGCTGTGGCAGGTCCGCGCCAAACGCGTGGTGCTGGCGACCGGTGCCATCGAACGGCACATGGTGTTTGCCAACAACGACCGGCCCGGCATCATGCTGGCGTCGGCGGCGCGCACCTATCTCAACCATTTTGGCGTCGCGGTCGGCAGGAATGTCGGCGTCTATACCGCCAATGACTCCGCCTATGCGGCAGCGATCGACCTGAAGAAGGCCGGCATCGGCGTGGCGGCGATAGTCGACCTGCGCGACAACCCGACCGGATCGGTGATCGACGAGGCGAGGGCGCTCGGCATCGAGGTCAATTGCGGCCGCGCGGTGATCCGCGCCGGCGGCAAATTGCGCGTCTCGTCGATGACCGTGCAGCCGAAGAATGGCGGCGGCGAGCGCACCATCCCGGTCGACGCCATCCTGATGTCGGCCGGCTGGACGCCGTCGGTGCATCTGTTCTCGCAATCGCGCGGCAAGGTCGCCTTCAACGAAGAGACCAAGCGTTTCGTGCCCGGCACCTACGCCCAGGATTGCGTCTCGGTCGGCGCCTGCAACGGCACCGACGGGCTGTCGGCGACGATCGACGAGGCCTATGCGGCGGGCGCCAAAGCGGCGAAGGATGCGGGCGTCAACATCGTCAAGGAAACCAAGCCGAAGGTCGACGCCAGCGAGAGCTGGTCGCGCGGCATGCTGGGTGCGGCGCCCGGCGCCGGGCCGGACACGACGGTAAAAGCCTTCGTCGACTTCCAGAACGACGTCACCGCCAAGGACATCCGCCAGGCGGTGCATGAAGGCATGCGCTCGATCGAGCACGTCAAGCGCTTCACCACCAACGGCATGGCGACCGACCAGGGCAAGACCTCGAACATGCACGGCCTGGCGATCGCCGCCGAGACGCTTGGCAAGCCGATCCCGCAGGTCGGCCTGACGACGTTCCGGGCGCCTTACACGCCGGTGACCTTCGGTTCGATCGTCGGGCACGCGCGGGGTCCGCTCTTCGACCCGACCCGCAAGACGGCGATCCATCCCTGGGCCGAGGCTCAAGGTGCGGTGTTCGAGGATGTCGGCCAATGGAAGCGCGCCTGGTATTTTCCCAAAGCAGGCGAGGACATGCACGCCGCGGTCGATCGCGAGTGTGTCACGGTGCGCAAGACGGCCGGCCTGTTCGACGCCTCGACGCTGGGCAAGATCGAGGTGGTCGGGCCGGATGCGGCGAAGTTCATGGAGCTGCTCTACACCAATCCGTGGGAGAAACTGGAGCCCGGCCGCTGCCGCTATGGCATCATGCTGCGCGAGGATGGTTTCATCTATGACGACGGCGTCGTTGGCAGGCTTGCAGCCGACCGTTTCCACGTGACGACGACGACGGGCGGTGCGCCGCGCGTCATGAACCATATGGAGGACTATCTCCAGACCGAGTTTCCGCATCTCAACGTATGGTTGACCTCGACCACCGAGCAGTGGGCGGTGATCGCCGTGCAGGGACCGAAGTCGCGAGAGATCATCGCGCCGCTGGTCGAGGGCATCGACATGTCGGACGGGGCGCTGCCGCATATGTCGGTGCGCGAGGGCAAGATCTGCGGCGTGCCGACAAGACTGTTCCGCATGTCGTTCACCGGCGAGCGCGGCTTCGAGGTCAACGTGCCGGCCGACTACGGCCAGGCCATCTGGGAAGCGCTGTGGGCCGAGGGCCAGAAGCACGGCGCCTGTGCCTACGGTACCGAGGCGATGCACGTGCTGCGTGCCGAAAAAGGCTACATCATCGTCGGCCAGGACACCGACGGCACGGTGACGCCCGGCGATGCCGGGCTCGACTGGGCGGTCGGCAAGAAGAAGACCGATTTCGTCGGTATCAGGGGCATGGCTCGGCCCGACCTGGTCGCCAAGGGCCGCAAGCAGCTTGTCGGCCTGAAGACCAAAGACCCAAAAGGGGTGCTAGAAGAAGGCGCGCAGATCGTCGGCGATCCGAAGCAGGCGATCCCGATGACGATGATTGGCCATATCACCTCGAGCTACTGGTCGGAAAATTGCGGCCGCTCGATTGCGCTGGCCCTGGTTGCCGGCGGCCGCGACCGGATGGGCGAGACGCTCTACGTGCCGATGCCCAATGCGACGATCGAGGTGGAGGTCACCGGCATGGTGTTCTTTGACGACAAGGGGGAGCGCCTCAATGGCTAAGGCTGCCGCGAAGGAATCTGCCGCCGCTGCGCCGTCGGTCGAACGCCGCCCGGCTCTCGCCGATCAGGAGCTTTCCGTAACCGGCGTTACGCTTGCTGTGTTGCCGCCGGAGCAGCGTATTTCGCTGCGCGCGCCGGACGCCTCTGTCGCGGCGCTTTCGAAGGCGCTTGGCGTGGAGTTGCCGCGGAAGCCCAAAACCTCGGCGGCAAGGGCCGGGCGCATGGCATTGTGGCTTGGGCCGGACGAATGGCTGGTCATCGACGAGGTGGGAAAAGACCCGCTCGCCGATTGCGCCGAGGTCACAGTGCTGCATTCGGCGGTCGGCATCTCGCATCGCAACGTCGCCATCTCGGTCATCGGCCCAGCGGCGGCGGCGACGATCAATTCAGGCTGTCCGCAGGATCTGTCGCTGGACGTCTTTCCGGTGGGCGCGGCCTCGCGCACCATCCTGGGCAAGGCCGAGATCGTGCTGTTGCGCGTCGCAGCCGACGCGTTCCGGGTTGAATGCTGGCGCTCTTTTTCCGATTATGTCTTTACTTTCCTGTCGGAGGCGGCCGGCGACGCAGCGGCTTAGGATATTCGCTGGGCTCGACCGTTTGCCGGAGCAAGTCGGGGAGAATGTCGATGCCGTCGAAATCCGCGCCGAATCCAGCGGCTCAGAAGACGCCGGCCGTGCGCTCGTTCGAACACGAGCAGCACAAAGAACCAAACATTGAAGAGGAACTCGAGGAAGGGCTCGAGGACACGTTTCCGGCCAGCGATCCGGTGTCGATCACCGGGACTTCGATTCCCGGCGCTCCTGCAAGACCTGGCAAGGCCAAGATCGTGGCCGGAATGAAGAAGCGCAGGAAATAACATTCATCAGGCTCCAGCGAGCCGGGTCGCCGGCCACGAGAGCAGGCGGTCAGGATTTCCTGTCGTCGCTTTTGTTTTCGAACGTCAGAACGTGCTGGGCACGATCCACGGGTCGATGTCGATGCCGAGCCGCGGGTCCTTGCTTTCCGTTGAGCCCTTGTGGGTGGCCGTGCCTGCCTTCTCGACCGATCCGGTCGCGCCGCAATCGAGCTTGATGCCGTTGTCGGCGCAGGCCGCGGCCGGCGCCTGTTTGCCGGGCTGACTCTGGTCGGCGAACGCAGCGCCCGAGAATGCAAGCACTGCGACGGTGAGGATTGTCTTTTTCATGGTCTGTCTCCGGGCTGGATGACTGGATTTGTACATGTACGACATAGCGTACATATACGACCGGCGAATATGAAGTTCAAGTCGGAAATTGTACATGTACGAAATTTTTGACGGCGAGCGTGGCGCTAGCCCGCCGGGTCGCGATCCCAGCCACCAGAGTCCTACACGCATAGATTAATTCCCAGGCCTTCGCCCTGTTTCGCTTGCCTGTCAGCTATCCGAAACCGAACAAAAACCCTTCAGCAGTTGACCGGCGTCTCGGTCAGCGGCGGCACGTCCTGCGTGGCCAGAGCGGCAAGCGAGAAGTCACACATCCGCTTGACGAAAGCCTGCTGGTCGCCGAACGGATAGAAGGGAAAGGTGATCAGCAGCGAGATCGTGCCGTGGCCGACCGCCCACAGCATGGTGGCGATGGCGCGCGGATCGCCCTTCAGCCTGCCGGCTGCCACGCAGGCTTCGACCCTCTTGATCAGCACCTTCATCAACGGGTTGCCCTCCTGCATCTCGGCGAAGGTCCTGCCTTCCGGGGGCTTGACCTTCTCGGTCATGAATATCGTGCGATACTCGTTGGGGTTGCCAAGGCCGAAGGCCGCATATTCGGTCATCACCACTTGCAGCGCCTCGATCGGATCGTCGGCCGGGTGATCCTCGATACGCTTTGCCAGAGTCTTGAACGCGTCCTCGGCCAACGCGAACAAGATGTCCTGCTTGTCGGCAAAATAGGAATAGACTGACATCGGCGCATAGCCGACACGTTTGGCCAGCTTGCGGATGGTGAGGCCTTCATAGCCTTCTTCCTGGACGAGCTTGTGCGCGGCGTCGACAAGTTCGGAGCGCAGTTCGGCCTTTTGTTTCTCGCGGCGTGTCTGGACGCTGAGCGGCAATTTTCGCCTGCCTTCTGTTTGTGGCTGGCTAAATTATATACGCTGTACGGAATCGGACAAGGCGCGGTCAAAAATCGGCGTCATTCTCAGCCATTTTCGCCCAAACATCGATCACAAATGTTACCCGGGCAGAACGACGCGACATCGGACTGTTACAACCAGAGGTTAGTTGCGGCCCGGCCAAGAGATTTTGTTGCTAGGGCGAGATGACCATGACCGAGCTTTCTTCCGTTGCGCCAAACGCAGATCCACTTTCTCACGATGCCATGCTGGCCCTCAGGCGGGTGGTCATGGTTGCATGGTTGGCGATCGCGCTCGGATTCGCCATGGAGGCGCTTACTCTGGCTGGCAGGCTTGCAGCGGGTTCTCACCCGGCTACCACCCTGATCCTGATCGAATTGGCGCAAGGCGTGACGTGGGCGTTCTTCGTCTGCGCCGGTCTCAGCCTCGGCACGGCGATCGCCAAGGTACGAGCCTCGCTCGGCGGCCTGATCGCTGCAATCTCGGCACCACTGGCGATGGCCATCGCCAAGGGGTCGCAAAAGGTCATGGTAACTGCTCTTGATGCGGCCAAAAAACCGGCCATCCTCTCGCTCACCACGCTGGGCGTGCTGCGGGCGAACGAATATGGCCTGCTCGGCTGGATCCTGGCCTCGCTGGCGTCGAAGGAAAAACCCCGTCCGCTCCATTTTGCGCTGGCAGGCACCGCGATAGGCCCGGTGTTCGGCGGCGGAATCACGGTGCTGACGATTGAGACGGTCGCGGCGAACGGCGTTGCGCTTGAATTGCCGCGGGCGATCACAACTGGCCTCAACGAGATCGTGTTCCCGATCGGTTGCGCACTGGTCGTCTACATTGCCCTGCGGGTCGGCCGGCACATGAAGATGATCTCTGGCGAGGTTCGTTGAGCCGTTCAGGCCGCTTCTGGCTCGCGCTCGATCAATGTCAGCGTCAGCCAGCGCGCGGTCAGCGCCGGCTTTTTCGAGCCCTCGATCTCGATCGTCACGTCATGCGCGGTCTGCACCCAGCCCGACGGCCGGACCTTGACGTCGGCCAGCACGAAACGGGTGCGGATGCGCGCGCCGGTCTTCACCGGCGCCAGGAAGCGCAGCGAGTCAAAACCATGGTTGACGCCCATCTTGCTGTTTTCGAGCGGCGGCATGGTCTCGAAGGTCATCGCCGATAAAAGCGAAAGCGACAGAAAACCATGCGCGATGGTGCCACCGAACGGCGTCTCGCGCTTGGCGCGCTCCGGGTCGCAATGGATGAACTGGTGGTCGTCGGTGGCGTCGGCGAACTGGTCGATCATGCGCTGCGAGACCACCCGCCACGGCGACACGCCGACCTCCTTGCCGACGCTGGCCAGAAGCACATCGAGACTGATCGGTTCCACGCTGATGTCCTCCATTTCAACCGTCCGGAGCGCGAGCGGCTTCATTCCTTGAACAGTGTCAGCCCATGCTGCACCGACTGCCCGCCATCGATCGGCATGATGGCGCCGGTGACATAGCTGCCCGCACGGCTGCACAAATAGAGCGTTGCGCCGGCAATGTCATCCGGCGCGCCGATGCGACGAAGCGGAACATGGCCGCCGACTTGTCTTGCCTGTTCCTCGCTCGCGGTGGCAAAAGCTGTCATCCGGCTCTGGAACGGGCCGGGGGCGAAGGCATTGACGGTGATGCGGCGGGCGGCGAACTCGATCGCCAAGATGCGCGTCAGATGGTGAACAGCAGCCTTCGAGGCAGAGTAAGAGTAGGCGTCGTCGGCCAGCGGCTGCGTGCCCATCACCGAACCCAGATTGATCACCCGGGCCGGATCGGCATCGCTGGCGGCGGCGTCGAGCAGCGGCAGAAGCTCGCGCGTCAGTTGGAAGACCGCAGTGACGTTGACGCCGAGCACCCTGGCCCAGGCATGGTAGGGAAAACTTTCCAGCGGCGCGCCCCAGGAGACGCCGGCATTGTTGATCAGGATGTTCAGCCGCTCGGTCCGCGCCTTGACCTCGTCGACCAGCGCCGTGATGCCAGCCTCGCTGGAGACATCGCCGGCAAAGCCTTCGGCGCGGCCGGTGCCGCCGAGGGCGTTCAGTTCGCCGGCAACCCCGACGCAGTCCTCGCCCTTGCGCGAGGCGATCATCACAGTGGCGCCGGCTCTGACCAAAGCGGTCGCCGCCATGCGGCCGATGCCGGTCGCAGCCCCGGTCACCAGCGCGGTCTTGCCGGCCACCGAAAACAGCTCGTCCAGATAGCTCATTGCAATTCCTCCGCGCGCCGTGCCTCGCCCAGCCAAAGGCTGCCATGGTCAGGGCCGCAAATCTCTTCAGGCAAATGATAGTGCCCAATTTGTATTGGAGATCAACTTGTTGAAGTCGGCGCCGCCCCTCATCGCCCTGCCGGGCACTCCTCCCCGTATAGTGACGGAGAGGAGGAGCTGACCGCAACGCCGGCGCCCTTCCTGCGACGCCAGTGATTGGCGAAATCGGTGACGAGAGCCCCTCTCCCCGTCCCTATACGGGGAGAGGATGCCGGCAGGCAGGTGAGGGGCAGCGCAAACGCTCGGAATGAGCGGTCACCGGTCTAAGCTGAAGCGATTGTCCTGCCTACTCAGCCGGCTCGACATTGGTGTAGGCGGCTTGCTCGAGTTCGCGCTTCAGCCGTGACGCCTCTTCCACCTTCGGCGTGACGAAGCGGCCGAGCAGGAGATAGGCGACCGGCGTCAGGAACAGCGTCGAGACGGTGGCCAGACCCAGGCCGCCGACGATCACCCAGCCGAGCGCGATCCGCGCCTCGGCGCCGGCGCCGCTCGCCAGCACCAGCGGCACGCCGCCGAGCACGGTGCAGATCATCGTCATCATCACCGGCCGCAGCCGGATGGTGGAGGCCTGCTCGATCGCCTCACGCACGCCGAGCCCGCGGTCTCGCAACTGATTGGCGAACTCGACGATCAGGATGCCGTTCTTGGCCATCACGCCGACCAGCAGCACCAGGCCGATCTGGCTGTAGGCGTTGAGGCTGGTGCCGCTGAGCAAAAGGGCAAAGATCGCGCAGGCGAGGCCGAGCGGCACCGTCGCCATGATGATGACCGCGCTGACGAAGCTCTCGAACTGAGCGGCGAGCACCAAAAGGATGATGACTAGCGAGAAGCCGAAGATGGTGATCATGGCGCTGTTGGTCTCGCCCAGCGTCGCCGCCTCGGCCAAGGGGACGATGCGGCTGCCCGGCGGCAGAAGCGGCGTGGCGATTGCCTCGGCGCGGGTGAGCGCCTGGCCGAGCGCGAAATCGCCGCTGAGGTTGGAGGTGATTGCCACCGACGGCTGCTGCTGCTCGCGGGTCAGCGAGGGCGGTACGGCGCGCTCGGTCAAAGTGGCGATGGTCGACATCGGCACGAAGCGGCCGTCGGCCGTCTTCAGGAAGATGTTCTCCAAATCGGTCGGATCGTTGATCGGGTTGGTCGTCGAGACGAGCTTCACGCCGTAGCTGCGATCGGCGATATAGACGTCGACGACATCATTGCCGTCGAGCATGGCCTGGAAGGAATCGGCCAGCCTAGTGATGTCGATGCCGAGGTCGGAAGCGCGCTCGCGGTCGATGGCGACGGAAAGCTGGGGCTGCGTCGGGTCGACGGAGAGCCGGGGCGACTGGAAGCGGGCGTCCTTCTGCATCTCGGCGATGATCTTCACCGCAGCGTCGCCGAGCGCCGCACGGTTGTTGCCGACCAGCGCGAACTGCAGGCCGTTGCCGGCGCCGCGAATCCCGAGGCTGTTGGGCTGCATCGGAAAGACGCGCACGCTCGGCACCTGCCGGGTGAGCCGTCTGATGTCGGCCATGATCTGCTGCTGGCTGCGGGTGCGCTCGTCCCATGGCGCCAGCGTCATCACCATGAACCCGGCATTGTAGGCGCCGTTGCGGCCGGCGCTCTCGAACGTATTGCGGATTTCGCCGGAATCGCGCAGCGGCTCGATCAGTTTTTCGATCTTCTGCATCTGCTGCGTCGTGTAGTCGAGGCTGACGCCTTGCGGCGCGTCGACGCGCATGAGCACGACGGCACGATCCTCGGTCGGCGTCAGTTCCTGGCGAATCGTGCCGAACAGCGTGAAGGCGGTGGCTGCAAACAGCAGCGCGACCAGGAGCACGATCCACGGCGCATCGAGGCAGGTGCGCAGGCAGCGCCGGTAGAGCCTGTTCAGCGCGCCGCCGATGCGGGCGCCGATGCCGCTGCCGCCTTCGTGATGAAGCGGCGCGACCGACAGCATGCGCGAGGCAAGCATCGGACAAAGGGTCAGCGCCACGACGGCGGACAGAAGCACCGATATGGCGAGAACGAAGCCGAATTCGCGAAACAGGCCGCCGGTCTGGCCGGGCAGGAAGGAGATCGGCACGAAGACGGCGACCAGCGTCAGCGTCGTGGCGATGACGGCGAAGAACACTTCCTGGGCGCCAAGCACGGCCGCGGCGCGTGGCCCCATGCCTTCGTTGCGTCGTCGCACGATATTTTCCAGAACAACGATGGCGTCGTCGACGACCAGGCCCGTCGCCAGCACCAGGGCCAGCAGCGTCAATATGTTGACCGAGAAGCCGGCAAGATAGATGGCGGCGATCGTCCCGATCATGGCGACCGGCATCGCAAGCCCAGGAATGAGCGTCGCGCGCCAGTCGAGGAGAAACACATAGATGACGATCAGCACGATGGAGACGGACAGGCCGAGTGCGATCTCGACCTCATGCACCGCGCCGTTGACGAAGACCGCATCGTCGCTGGTGACCTTGATCGACATGCCTTGAGGCAGATCCGCCTGCAGCGCGGCGACGGCGGCCCTGACGCCGGTCGAAATATCCAGCGTGTTCGATTCCGCCTGGCGGATGATGCCAAGACCGATGCCGGTCTTGCCGTTCGAACGCAATGTGGTCTGACCGATGTCGGGGCCGAGCGTGACGGTGGCGACGTCGCGGATGCGGGTCGTGCCGCCGATGATGATGTTTTCGAACTCCTCCGGCGTGGTCACGTCCGCCGTCGGACGCACGATCAGATCCTGGTTGGTCGTGGTGATCGAGCCGGCAGGCGAATCGAAAGCGACCGAGGCCAGCGCTGTCCTCAGGTCGGCGACGGTGAAGCCCAGGCCGGCGAGCTTGTTCTGATCGACATCGATGCGAAATATCTTGTCGCGGTCGCCATAGACCTGGACGTCGGCTACGCCAGGCACGGCGGCAAGCTCGTCCTCGATCTGGTCCTGGACCAGCACCGTCATGTCCTGCACCGACATGGTGTCGGAGGTGACAGCCAGCCGCATCACCGGCTCGGAATTGGCATCGGCCTTGACGATGCGAGGCGCATCCGCCGTATCCGGCATCTGGTCGGCGACGCGGCCGACGCCATCGCGCACATCGGAGGCGGCGACGTCGAGGTCGACGCCGTCGTTGAATTCGATGGTGACGCGGCTTGTGCCGAAGGACGAGGTGGACGAGATCGACTTCACACCAGAGACGCGGGCGACCGCGCCCTCAATCACGTCGGTCAATTCGCGGTCGACGGTCTCGGCTGCAGCGCCTTCAAAGGTCGTGTTGACGGTGACGACGGCGCGATCGACATCCGGCAGTTCGCGGATTTCGACACCGTAAAAGGCAGCAAGGCCGGCGACCGCGATCAGCGTGTTCAAGACCAAGGCCATCACCGGCCTGCGGATGAACAGCGCGGTGAATCCTGTGTCGCTGGCTGCGTTGTTGGTTGCGGTCATCAGCCGTCGGCGTCCGCGGCGCGCAGTTGTTCGCCGGCGATGCGGACCTCGCCGCCTTCGCTGACACTCTGGGTGCCCTCGGTCACCACCATGTCGCCGCTGACGATCGGGGCATCGATCAGCACGGTCTCAGTGTTGCGCTGGATGATGCGCACCGCAACCCGCTTGGCCTTGCCGTCCACGATGGTCCAGATATAGGCGCCGTCCGAACCCCATTGTATCGCCAGCGGACTGACCGCAGGATAGCTGTCGCCGGGGAACTTCATGGTGATCTGGAAGGACATGCCGGCGCGCAGCGAATCGGCCGGATTGGCGATCTTTGCCTTGACCAGAAGGGTACGGCTGGCTTCATCGATGTGGTTGTCGATGGCGGAGACCGTGCCGGTATAGGCTTTGTTTGGGTTGGCGATTGGCGTCGCCGACAATTGCGCGCCGACTTTGACGACGGCGGCGAAGCGCTCCGGCACCCAGAATTCGACGAGTATGCTGGAGCGGTCGTCAAGGGTGGCGACCGCCGACTGGCTGGTCACATAGTTGCCGGCTGATATCGGCAGGATGCCGACGACGCCGGCGATCGGCGCGACGATCGAGCGGCGCTGCAAGGCCAGTTCCGCATCGCGAAGCGCCAGCTTGGCATTGGCCAGCACCACCTCGGCATCGGCAACAGAGACCGCCGTCGCAGCGTTGGAAGCCCGCAACGATTTGACCCGGTCGAGCTTGGCCTGCGCGTCCTGCAAGGCAACCTTTGCGCGGTCCTGTGCGATCACCTCGGTGTCGGAATCGAGGGTGGCAATGATCTGTCCTTTTTCGACATGGGCGCCGGACTCGACCAGAAATTCGACCAGGCGGCCTGAACTGTAGGGATTGACCGTCACCGAGGCGTAGGCTCGGCCGGTGCCGATTGCCCGCAGGCGATCATTGATGACGGCCGTGGCCGCCGGCAATGCGACGATAGTCGCCAGTTGGCCGGCGTCGCTGCGGCGGCCCGCTTGCCCGGCGTTGTCGACGGCGCTCGTCGCTGTCGGAGGCGTCGCGGCATCAGCCCATTCGATGCCCCAGCGCGCCAGCACATCCGGCGCGCCTGGAAAAAAGCGAACCCAGGCGGCCGCGGCCGCGACGAGGATCACAAATGCAAAAACAATCTGTTTCCAGGCGGCCATCGGCACTCCGGTTGGCAAAGATACCGTCTACCCCTTCCCAAGCTGAAGTAGACGCGACAGCACCCTCCGACACAGGGGATGGCCCGTCGATATCAAAGCTTTATGGCAATTCTCCCGCTCGCTTGCACATTAAATCGGTGTAACGTTGATAGGGCCTACGCTTGAGTCAAACTGGCTCAGCCGGCTGAGCCAATGGGGTAGTGGTCAGTTTGAAACAATCGTTGCGGTGGAAGAAGCGCATGGTAGGCAGGATCGACTTCAGATGTGACTCGCTTTGCTATCAATCCTCTTCAAATCGAGCCGCGGATTGAGAAAGTCCAAAAATGCTTTAACTTTGGGGGGCTGAACGCCGCCTCCAGGCCGGATCGCATAGAGGGTTGGTTCGGGCCCTGCCCACTCGGATAGAACACGAACCAGTCTCCCAGCGGCAACGTCCGACTTGACGCGCACATGGTTGGTCATGAACAGACCAACTCCCTCCAGCAGGAACCCGTGAAGAGCCTCTGGATCGCTGGCAACGGCCACTGCTCGTACTTTGAACTGGGACTGCTCGCCGCCGCTCGATAGGGGCCATTCTACTGCCGGACGATTGAAATAGAACTCTGTCAACAGACAGGCATGTTCCGTCAGCTCCGATGGATGCTGTGGCGTCCCCGCACGTTCCAGGTAGGTCGGGGCCCCATAGATACCCATCGGCAATGCGCCGAGCCGCCGAGCCGTGAGCGTGGAATCGGGCAGGGTGCCTTCCTGGAGCCGGAAAGCGATGTCTATGTCCTTGGCGACAAGGTCGACGACCTCGTGCCCAAGAAGCAATTGCGGGAACACCTCTGGATAGAAGCGGCGAAACTCGGTGAGCAGCGGAGCGAGGACGCGAGTTGCCAGCCAGTACGAGGCGGCAATCCGAAGCCATCCGCGCGGATGTTGCTGCAACTCCGCCACTGCGTTCTCCGCATCCTCCAGATTCTTCACCACTCGTTCGCAGTGCTGGAAATATACCGCTCCCGCTTCAGTCAGCTTCAGGCTGCGGGTTGTCCGATTCAGCAGTTGTGTCCGCAGTCTGGATTCCAGCTCCTGCACCTTCCGGCTGACCCGTGTCTTCGGCACCTTGAGCACGTGCGCTGCCGCTGTGAAGCTCCCTTCCTGCACCACCTTTACGAAAGCGACCGTATCGCTGAAGTCGCGCAGCATATGAGTCCTCCAGCAAGTTCGGATTGTCTCTCATTTTGAGACATTGATGTCCGAATCCGCTCGGTAATCAAGTCAGGTCCGTCAGGGTAGATCATGGTTGTCCTATCAACAGCAAAACCAACTGGAGAACTGCCATGATCAAATCCCTAGCGATCGCCGTCGGTGCGCTGACGCTTTCGGTAACTGCTGCCCACGCACAAAGCGCGCCGCTCCGCAACGTCGTTCTCGTCCACGGCGCCTTTGCCGACGGAGCTGGATGGCGAGGCGTCTACGACCAACTAACAAGTCGTGGCTACAAGGTCTCGATCGTCCAGAATCCGCTCACGTCGTTCGAAGACGATGTCGCCGCAACGCGTCGCGTGCTCGCCCGGCAGGATGGGCCAGCCATCCTCGTCGGTCATTCCTACGGTGGCACGGTAATTACAGAAGCCGGCAACGCTGCCAATGTTGCGGGCCTCGTCTATGTCGCTGCCTTCGCTCC